>JAAZYT010000031.1 GCA_014239505.1 Fidelibacterota bacterium
CCCCTGGTGAAGTTGAATTGTTTCAAGGTAGGTCCTATAAAGCTTATCGTGGAATGGGCTCTATTGGTGCCATGGGTCAAGCTCATGGCTCCTCAGATCGCTACTTTCAAGCAGAGCTTGCTGCTGAAAAACTGGTACCCGAAGGGATTGAAGGAAGAGTTCCTTATAAAGGCTCTATTAGGCCAATTATTCACCAGATGGTTGGCGGTATTAGATCATCCATGGGCTATACAGGTTGCAAGGATCTTGTCGCCATGAGAACTAAAGTCAAATTTGTACAGGTGACTTCTGCTGGAATGACTGAGTCTCATGTGCATGATGTTTCAATTACAAAAGAAGCACCAAACTATCACCAGTAGAAAATTCTTTTAGTCTTTGATTGGCGTCTCAGAAGTTTTGTAGGTTTTTTTGTGGCCAGGTTTGGCAAGAATCTCTAAATAAAATGATTCTAAATTTTCAGCCTCTGCCTCAGTAATACATTTACTAATCTCTGAAGTTAAAATAATTTCAGCTTTAGCCTCTGTGGGACCATACTTGCAATCAAAATCCCAATAATCAACACCTTCAGGTAATAACTTTCTCTTCTCTCTTTTAATATATTTTTTTACGTCACGCCTGACCGCCTCAATAAGCCTAGCAGGTTTTATTTTAGGGTGAACTAATTGAAATGTCTTCTTCATGTTGATTAAGTTTAAAAAAAATTCATTTTAATGAATTAATTAGCATCATTTAGATTACTTCAGCAATACAGTAGAGACCTTTAACATTTTTTTTCATCATATAGTCCTTCTTACTAAGCTCTAATACCTTCCATACCCCAGCTAATTCTTGCGACTTAATTGCTTCATCAAAACCATAGGATTCATAAACATCCTCATTCACTGTAAAACATAATATTCCACCAGGTTTGACAATTCTTGTAAGCTCCTCAAGCCGACTTGGGCCAACATGGCCATGAGTAAAAACTCCAACACATATTGCCGCTTCATATTGATTACTCTTGATAGGAAGGGTCTCATTTAGGTTTCCAAGAAATAAAGATTCATAGCCTCTATCAATTGCAATATCAATCATTTCCTGTGAAATATCTACACCATCAAAGTTTTTATATCCAAGTTTTTTAAGTTGAAGGCCAACCAAACCTGTGCCACAACCAACATCAATTATGTATTTGGATTTATCTTTAACATATCTTTGAAAAGTTTGAACAGAGTTCGGCTGAGATACTGTTCCTAATTCGTCATCATTGTCTTTGTCATATAACGCAGCCCATTTTTGATAAATATCTAATAACTTTTTTTTATTTTCACTTTCTGAGAGATCAAGAGAGTCGTAGAGTTTTAATCCTTGAGTATTTTTTTTCATAAATCAATAAAGCTTTCCAAAAAAAGTCATTCTTGCTGACTCTGAAAGACTGATATCAGGTCTTGAGTTGTAAGCTAAAACTGACAATATTCGCGTTCTATCTCCAATTGTAGGGGTAACTCGGTGAATCGCATCCTTTCCTCTAAATAAAACAAGAGTGCCGTTTTCCATTGATAATTTTTCAGGAATATAATTACCGTTTAGTAAATTTAAGACACCATCATAATTGTTGTCTTTATTATTTGAATTTCTAAATTGTCTGATATATTCAAATTGACCTCCAGCTTTTGGCTTTTGTATTAAAAGAGTAATCGCAAATGAAGAGTTGTCAAAATGCCACCCAAGCTCTTGCCCTTCTTTGGCAAAGTGAATATTGATTGAAGATAAATTATCATCGTACTTATATAAGACTGTTTCATCAAGTACATCACATAGGAAATCCTTGAATTTTAGCGAGTTATATAGAGCTCTTAGGGATGATTTTTTAGGAACTTGATCATCTGTTATACAGCCCTTTGAGCTGGTTACCGTTTTATTTCGAGGATGGGTTTTACTTAGATTTTTGTCAAATGGATCAAGGTAGACATTATGTTCATTGACACAATAATAAGCTAAGTTCTCTTGTTTTTTCGCTTCAGAAAGGATGCTTTTAATAGAGCTCTCATACAGAAAATTATCTAGAACAAGCACGCCGCTTTTATCTAACTCAGCTTTACATTTTTCCCTGTAATGATCTTCATTAATGGGGTGCTTTTGCAAGTCAATAATTGTGGCCAAATTAATTTCTTCTTGAACCGGCATGCTAGTAAAAAAATTGAAATAAAAATTATCTTTAAAAGATTTGAATAATATTCTAAATAAGACTATATGTTAATAGATAATTAAATAAAAAAA
>JAAZYT010000153.1 GCA_014239505.1 Fidelibacterota bacterium
GGTCTATTCTTCTTTCATCAGAATCATGGCCTATTCAATTAAATGCTGTAAAATATTATCAATCTACAAATAATTGGAAACGTGCTTTGGAACTTTCAACTAAGGTAAATGATAAATTTCCAAATAATTTTGATGTTCAAATCATGCATGTAAAATCGCTTCTAAATGAGAATAGATTTGATGATGCTATTTTATTTCTTGATAAAGCTAATGTTTTACCATCAGAGATGGCTAGAGAAAGTAGACAACTTTATGAATGGGTAAACCTGGCTAAAGCGATAGAATTTTTAAAGATGAATAATATTGATCAAGCGAGAGTGTATATAGAAAAAAGTAGAGAATGGCCAAAGAATCTTGGAATTGGAAAACCTTATAACCCTGATGAATCTCTTCAAGGTTATTTAAATAAATTTTTAAATAAAGAAATTTCTAAGAATGAGTTAATAAAAGAACTAAACCTTACTAATAATAAAAAAAGTGGTTATGGTTCTAAACTAATAAATAATATAATTAAAGCTGTTAAATAGAGGTGATTCTAAAAAAGAATCTTGGTGAATATTAAGAAGTAGAATTTTGTATTTTTTTCAATAATTTGTTGGTTAAGTGAATTCCCTCTATTTCACTATGTAAAGTTCCTTCGTACTCAATACCAACATATCCATTATATCCATTTTCTAAAACAATTTTCATCATTCGATAATAATCAGAACCAGTTTCATTGCCATTTTCATCAAATTCATGACTTTTTGCACTAACTGCTTTCGCATACGGCATAAGTTCTTTCATCCCTTTATAACGATCATACCAATCATCATTTTCAATACGAAAATTTCCAAAATCAGGTAATGTTCCCATACGTGGATGATTTACTTGTTCCATTACTGAAGATAACCATTCACCATTTGATGATAAACCACCATGATTTTCAACTATAATATTTATTCCAACATTATCACCAAATTCTACCAAGCGTTTTAGACCATCAGCTGCTAATTTCACTTGTTCTTCATAAGTTCCAAAACTTCTGGCATTAACTCTAATTGAATGACAATCTAAAAATTTTGCAGCTTCAACCCACTTATAATGATTCTCAACTGCTTGAGTCCTTTTTGTATTCTCAGGATCGCCAAGATTACCTTCATTGTCACACATAATTAGTAAACTTTTCACTCCAATGTCATCTGCACGTTTTTTCATTTCAGTTAAATAACCTATATCATTTGCATGATTAAAAAAGAAAGAATTCACATATTCAATTGCATTAATTCCGAAATCATTTTGAGCAATTTCTGCAAAGTTAAGATGTTCTATTTCTTTTTTTTGTAATGCGCGATGTAGAGACCATTCAGCTAAAGAAATTTTAAAAGGCAATTTGTTAGTACAACTTGAGAATAAACTACTGCTTAAGCTTGTGAGTACCAGGCCTCCAGTTAAAGAAGCGGATTTTTTAATAAAATCTCTACGTTTCAATTACAGTTTCCTAATACGAATATTTCGATACCATATTTCTCCATGATCACCTTGGAGACCAATGTGTCCTTCAGAGGCTTTAGCAAACAAAGGCATTGAATTAAATTTACTTTTTTCTACAAGCTCCCACATTTCTTTACTTCCATAAGTATACTCAACAATCTTAGTTCCATTTAGCCAATGCTCGACTTGATTATCTTTAACTTTTATTCGAACTTGATTGAATTCACCAACTGCTTTTACCACTGATTTTGATGGAGCAATCATAGCATATAAAGAACCAGCCGATGTAAGTGTATTTTTCCCATCAGTATGTTCGTTGTCATCTAATACTTGCATTTCAGGGGCGGTTTGCCAAATATAATCTCCTTCTTCAGTTGCGAAGTAAAAAACTCCACTATTGCCTCCAATTGGGACTTTCCATTCAAGTTCTAATTCAAAATTCTTATAAATATCTTCGCTAATTAGATCAATGCCATGATCTGGTTTTGTTTTTAATGTCCCATCTACAACTTCCCAAGAATCTGGCATTTCTGTTTGTCGATATCCACGTAAACCTTTTACAGTTTCACCATCAAAAAGTACAGTCCACTCAGAATTTGTAGCGCAACTACTTATTAATATTGTTGTAAATAATGTAAATACTTTTTTCATTCTTCATCCTTTAGGATTCCATTCACCACGTGCAACAGCAGGGATAAATGTTTCTATTTCTTTATTTGGCAATTTAATTGTTTTACCTTGTTCAGCACTCATATACGCAGCCATAAGAAGGTAAGTTACCTCTAGACCATCATCAAAATTTTCTTCAGGTCGTTTTCCTGCTAAAAATGATTCTACCATATGTCGATTTTCTGCGGTATACCCATATACTTCAGCTTCATTACTTACTACTGGCATTCCACCAGATTCAGCATTTTGTTTTTCAACTAAATCTTCACCCTCTGTTCCTGTGACTTTACGACTAAAAAATACTTTTAAATCTGGATCAAGAGTATTTACAAACATCGAATATTCAGGTCCAAATAATTCCATACTTAATCTGAGTCCTTCACCAACAAAACACCAAGAAGTTGTCGTTTCAACGATAAGCTTATTATTGTCTTCATCTAAATATTCAACTAAAGAACGGGCAAAATCTTCCGATGGTCTTTTGGAATAATCAGTTTCACCACCGCTATTATCAGATAAAATCTTTGAATATTCCGGTCTTTGCCATTTTAGGCAATCTGTATGAGCACTAATACTAACAGCCTTGATGGAATCTCTAGGTTTACCAGGCTCTGTTAACATAAATCTTGCTTCCTCTACAGAGTGGCACATCATGTCATTTAAAACGCCGCCACCTTGAAGTGAGCCTTCCCAAAACCAAGGCATATGAGGTCCAGAATGTTCTTCAGCAGCCCTTGCTAAATATGGGCGCCCAGTTGTAGCAGCACCCCTAGACCAAATAATTTCTTTTCCACGTGTTATTGAAGGGGAAAAAACTTGGTTTTCTAAGTATCCATCCAATAGTCCTACGCTCTGAGTAAGCTCTTTAACTCTTTTAGCTTCTTCATAATTACGTCCCAATGGTTTTTCACAAGCTATACCAATTAATTCACCTTTACCGGTATTTATTGCGTTGGCTATTTCCTCAAAGGTCTCTATTCTAGCAAAATTTGGTGAACAGACCCATAAAGCATTAATTGCAGGGTCTGCTATCATTTCTGTTATTGAATCATAAGCTTTTGCATTATGACCTACTCCAATAGATTTTGCAAGTAACGCTGATTCTTCAGCAGAACTTTTAGTTCGAGACATAACACCCATTACATCACAATTTCTCACAGAGATTAATGATTCAATATGAAATCGAGTAATAAATCCACCACCAATAAATCCAATTCCAATTCGTTGATTATTCATTGCTATTATTTAATTGCGTTTTAAAGAAAGATAAAAATAATATACCTGTAACTAATCCTATGCCTGCCAGTGTATACCAAAAATTAGAATAATCAAAAACCCCTGCAACAGTATTTATCTCTTGTAATTTACCAGAAAGCCAACCTCCCATAACGGGACCTCCGCCAAAAATAATAATTCCAAAAACTGTTTGTGCTGAGTGTCTAACATCATCATCCGCTAATTTATCAACATAAATAAATCCAGCAGCAAAGAAGAAAGCAAAACAGAAACCATGAAATGCTTGACTTATTACCATAACCCAAACAGGTAAAAAGGATGTGCCAAAAATAACATAACGTGCAAAATAAGCCATAATTCCAATCGTTATAACTTTCTTAAAACCAAGGCGTTTTAAAAAGTAACCTAAATAAGCCATTGTTGCTATTTCTGCAAATTGGCCAATAGTCATTGCAGGACCAATTGCACTATCTTTAATACCTATGGAAGATAAGAAAGGCCCAGTCTGAAGAAAGTAAATTTGATGAATTATGCTTACGCCTAGACTAGCTAAAACAAGAACTAAAAATGATTTATTCGAAAATAGAGAAAAAGCTTTTTTAAAAGCGAGTTTTTCAACAGCATTTGCTTTTGGTGGAGTATGCGGTAATAAGAAACAAAATAAACCATATACAATAGATATAATTCCTGAAAATTTAAGAGCATCAGCTAATCGAGCAGTAACACCTGGGACTTCATCTCCAGATAAAAATGGTGGCATAAGTTGTAATGAAAGATCTTGCTGAAGCCATATCATAGGGAAAGCCCAGCTTGCAACAATCCACCCTATTGTACCCCAAACACGTATTTTAGGAAAAGTATTCTCAGTATCATCAATGTGGGAAAATGCAATTGAGTTAGATAGTGCTAAGGTAGGCATATATAATACACTATATATAATAGATAGATATAGCCATGATATGTAATCAGTTTGGTTTGCAGTGTACCACTTAACAATACCACCTGTAATAACCAAAAAAGATAAAATACGTTCAGTGCTGAAATAACGATCTGCAAGTTGTCCAGCAATAAATGGTGAAGCAATTGCTCCTATTGAACCAGCAAGACCTAATATCATTCCTATTTCAGAACCTGTAAATCCAAGACCGCCTTCAACTACACTTGCTGAAAGGTACCTGGCGGTTAAAGGAAGCCACGCTCCCCAAATAGCAAATTGAAGGAACATCATTGTTCCTAATCGAGTATTTTTATTCATAAGGTTATTATAGTCTTAAATAAGTTTTCGATTTACCGGATCCCATTCAACTCTTCTTCCGGTAAAATACGATTCAGTAGCCATAGCACAAGTCACTGCTTCATGGAATGCAACATCAATATTGCATTTTGGCATTGAACCATCCCTTATAGAGTCTAACCAATCTTTTATATGAAGGTGGGTTGGATCTACTCGTTTTCCTGCTCTATAAGTATATAACAAACCTTTGTTTGCAAAGTAACGAGAGGTAGCAGATGTTACACCATCAATTTCTTTTGAACCCGGTGAATAAGTATAGATTGGATAATTTGGATTAATTATACCACTTTTCAATCTATCTTTATATTGTGTTGATTCTGAATCGGCAGTTACTGCAAAGCCATGCACAGAGCCACCACCACTTTGACCACCCATTTGCATAGTAGCATCATGGCCCATTATCCTGTTTCCACGTGGATTATTACTTGAAAGACTAGCACTGTATAAAAGTGTTAGGTCTTTATTAGGATATTCAAATGTTGCATTCCATACATCTGGTACATCTCGACCATCCTTATAGAAATAAACACCACCTGTTGAAGAGGCATATTTTGGAATACCAATATCCATTATTTGATTAATTGCATCAAAATCATGAGAAAATAAATCTCCTGACAAGCCTGTACCATAATCATACCAACATCTCCATCTAAAAAAGCGTTTTAAAGCTTCCTCTCCAAATGGAATTTTGTTTGGAGAGGGCTCTTGAAAAGTTTCCCAATCAATTGTTTGTTCGTTTCCTTTTGGATGAATTCCCCAAACCCATGCACCCCAAGGAGAATTACGATTTGTTGTTATTTCTACTAAATTTATTGGACCAAGAAGACCTTGTTGGACAATTTCTCTAGCTTTTTCATTTGCTTCTACTTGACGGTTTTGATGACCAAGTTGAAAAGTTATACCAGTCTTCTTTACTGCATCATAAACATCAATTGCTTCATCAAAAGTTCTAGTCATACCTTTTTCGCAATAAACATGTTTTCCTGCTTTTGCTGCATCAATTGAGATACGAGAGTGCCAATGATCTGGAGTGGCAATTATCACAGCATCAATATCATCACTAGCTAAGAGATCTTTATAATGACGATAGCGTGTAGCAGAGGCTTTTGGATTGCCACCAGGACGTATATCATTTTCTGAAGCATTTATACCTAGTTCTGCGTTTACATCAAAAACATCACAAACGCCCACTAAAGAACAATTTAAATCTTCTTGACTCATGAATGTTTCAAATTGTTTATCTAACTTATTTTTTCTTGCATTTTCAGAAACTGTATCGGTCCAACCTTTAGTTGCAAAACCAGCACCACGAACAAGATGACTACCTCTACCACCATATCCAATAACGCCAATATTAAGATGGCGACTGTTTGAAATAGATTTAACTGCTGCAGGTGCAGATTTTTTCTTAATTAAATCTGATAGTAAATTTGCTTTTTTAGCTTTATCTCTACTCATTTTACGCCAAAGATTTACCAGAAAAACTCCTGCTACTGGTACAGTGGCTAAACCTTTAATAAGGTCTCGGCGTTCTAAATTTGTTTTGTTTGGTTCTTTTGATGTGTCTCCCATTTTAACTCCTTAATGTTTTTCTTGGTTTGAAAAGAAACGATCCAAACCAATAATATTACTAGTTGGGAATACGTAAACTACCCATAATGCACAGGCTTCAATTAAATTTTTATTTACAATCAAATAACTTCCTTCATTAGGTTTTCCATACTCAAGACCTAAAAGTGGTGGCGCAAATAAATAATAAGATAATACTAATGCCATACCCACTAAAGAGCCATATCTAGAAAAAAGCCCAAGTAATAAAGAACAGCCAACCAAAGTTAATCCCCACATATTGGTATAATCTGAAATTGTTAAAAGAGTAGGGTTTGCAACTATTGATTTAGCTAAACCAGAAAAAATCCACTTTGAATCTAGAAGGTAAGCAGCTGATGACCAGTAAGGATTAATTAATTTTGCTATTCCTTCATATAAAAAATGCCAGCCAATAAGAACTCGTAATACAACTAAACCATATAATTGATATTTATTTTCTTTTATTGAAATATCTAGACTGCTCATTTTATTCTCCTCTTTAAATGAATATTCTACTCTTATCGGGTAGTAATGATAATAGTTATCTACTCTAAAAAACAAGATTCATTTTATTTCCAAGTAGTTCATTGTGTATCCAAGGAAAAATGAGTTATTTTCTCTATCTAAAAACATAATATCCTTGAGGAGGGAGACCATGAAAAAAGCATTAATTATTTTTACTCTATTATTTTATGGTGCATTATTTAGTCAACATTATCAACAAGATTTTCCACCTGAAGAATTTAAAAAAAGATGGAGTGGAGTTTTATCTAAAATTGGAAATGATGCTGTAGCCGTGGTGCAAGGTTTTCCATTATCTAATGGATTTATTATGCCTCGTCAAACAAATGCATTCTATTATTTAAGCGGAATTGAAACTCCTCATTCTTATATATTAATTGATGGTCGAAATAAAAAAGTAACTTTATATATGCCACCTCGGAATGAAAGATTAGAAAGAAGTGAAGGTCGGGTTCTTAACGCAGATGATGAAAAACTAATTAAAAAATTAGTTGGTGTAGATCAAGTTCGTTCTACAGATGAGATGAGAATGAATTTTCCTCCGGATTTAAAAAGGAGTACAATAATATATACCATGTTTACACCTGCGGAAGGTCAAGGTCAAAGTCGCTATGAACTTGAGGTAGCCAATGCGTCTATCGCAGCAGATCCATGGGATGGAAGAATAAGCCGAGAAGGACGTTTTGTACAGCTTCTGCGTACCCATAACCGAAATAATAATGTTAAAGATTTAACTCCAATTATTGATGCCCTTAGAAGTGTTAAGAGTAATAATGAAATTGAGTTAATACGTCGAGCTTCTCAATTGGCAGGATTAGGTATGATAGAAGCAGTTAAAAGTACAGAGGTAGGCGCCTGGGAGTATCAATTAGATGGAGTTGCTAGGTATGTTTATTTAATTAACGGAGCTCGTTTAGAGGCATATAGATCAATTACAGCATCAGGCACAAAAAACATTAGTAATGGTCATTATTATAGAAATGATAGTCAATTGAAAAGTGGGGATATGGTTCTAATGGACTATGCTCCAGATTTTAGATATTATGTTAGTGATATTGGAAGGATGTGGCCAGTTAATGGAAAATATGAACCTTGGCAACGTGAATTACTTCAAATTATTTTAGAATATCGAAATGTTGTATTAGATATAATTAGGCCTGGCATTACTACGGATCAGATATTGGAAGAGGCAAGAAAAAAAATGAAACCAATAATGAAAAATCATAAATTTTCAAAAAAAATATATAAAAAGGCTGCAGAAAAAATGGTGAGGACAGGTGGCGGTGTTCTTTCTCATCCTGTTGGCTTGGCAGTTCATGATGATGGTCCGTATAGGAATGGACCTTTAAAAGTGGGGCATGTTTTTTCAGTAGATCCTCAATTGTGGGTTCCTGAAGAAAATTTATATTTAAGATATGAAGACACGATTGTAGTAACTAAGAATGGAAATGAAAACTTCACAGATTTTCTTCCTTCTGAGTTAGATGATTTAGAATCTTTAGTTCTTGAAAAAGGAATCTTACAAACATTGCCAGAAAATAAAATGAAATGGAGAAAATAGAATGCATAACATAAAATATGATTTTGTTAAAAATATTTTAATTTCAATTATTATAATATTTTCGTTTTTACTAGCTGACGAAGGATATAAAATGCCTCCAAAAGCAATTGCAGATTTAGTAGATGCACCGGTAACACCAAACGTCAGCATATCTCCTGATAAAAAAAATATATTAATTCTCGAAAGAGCAAGCCTACCCTCAATTGAAGAATTGTCACAACCTGAATTAAGATTAGCTGGAATAAGAATTAATCCTGCTACTAATGGCAGAAGTAGGACCAATAATTATATCGGGATAATTATTCAAAATATTAATTCTGGTAAACAAAAGAGAGTTAATGGGTTGCCTAAAAGTGGAAAAATATCAACTGTAAGTTGGTCTCCAAATGGGAAACAAATCGCTTTGGCAGTTATTAATGGTAATCAGATTAATCTATATTTAACTGAAGTAAAAAGTGGTAAAGCAAAATTACTAATTAAAAGGCCACTAAACACCATATATGGAACACCATTTTATTGGCTAAATGATAGTAAGGGATTACTAATTAAAACAGTAGTTGATAATAGAGGTGATGCTCCAAAGAAGACTGAAATCCCTAAAGGCCCCATTCTTCAAGAAAATTTGGGTAAAGTATCTCCTGCACGTACTTACCAAGATTTATTAACTAGTCCTTACGATGAAGATCTATTTGATTACTATATGACAGCTCAAGTTTTTCATGTGAGTATAAAAGGAAAGATGAAAAAAATTGGTAAACCAGGAGTTATTCGTAAAGCAGAACCATCACCTAATGGAAAATATATTCTACTTGAAACAATTCATCGTCCTTACTCTTATTTGGTTCCAATTTATCGTTTTCCTAATCTTGTACAAGTACTTGATTCTAAAGGTAATATAATTCACACAATTCGTGATATGCCACTCGCAGAAAGTATTCCGATTGGAAGAGATGCGGTTATATCTGGTCCACGTTCCTTTGGATGGAGATCTGATGTAGGTTCAATTATATATTATGTCAATGCATTAGATGAAGGTAATCCTAGTACTGATGTACCATATAGAGATGAATTATTTTCGCTATCTCCTCCTTTTAAGAACACTGAACCAGAATCTCTAATAAAGTTAGAATTAAGATATAGCGGTGTAAAATGGGGAGATAATAATACTGCCTTGGTTTCAGCTAGAAAATGGACAGAGCGTAGAACTACAATGTGGCACTTAAATCCA
>JAAZYT010000030.1 GCA_014239505.1 Fidelibacterota bacterium
ATTGATGAAAATTTAAAAGATGAACATGAACTTCAATCTTACTTTATAAAACGTATTGAAAATATTTTGTCAAAGCTAGACAAAAGACTTATAGGGTGGGATGAAATTTTAGAAGGCGGTTTGGCACCAGGTGCAATTGTACAATCATGGAGAGGCATGAATGGAGGTATTGTTGCAGCAAATGCCAAACATGAGGTAATTATGTCTCCGACTTCACATGCATATTTTGATTATTATCAATCTGAAGCTAAAGACAAAGAGCCTTTAGCTATAGGGGGCTTTTTATCTTTAGAGAAAGTATATGAATTTGAACCTATACCAGAGGATATTGAACCAGAAAAAATTAAATATATTTTAGGTGGTCAAGGTAATGTCTGGACTGAATATATCAATACACCTCAGAAAGTTGAATACATGGCTATTCCAAGGATGAGTGCAATGGCTGAAGTACTATGGTCTAAAAAAAGTGATAGAGATTTTGAAAGTTTTAAAGAAAGAATGAAATGGCAATATAAAAGATTAGACTCAATGAAAGTCAATTATAGAAAAGACAGCTAAAATCTAATTAGATCTCCAAACTATTTTTTTATTAATTACTATTTCTGTTAGTAAAGTAAATAAAATATTAACCAGCACAGATATGCCAATAAACCAAGTCCATACAACATTTATATTATTTAGATAAAATACAATCAGAAGACTTGATATTAAACCTACTATCAGACTTATAGAATTAAATTTGATATTAAACTTATTTAGTAAAAACAACCCTAATAGTCCACCATAAGTATAAGAAGCTATTTGCAATCCAATAATAACCACTGAAGAATCTCCTTCATCGAAAAGCAAAGCTATTAGAATAAGTAGCATTCCCCATATAAAACTAATTAATCTTGATTTTTTTAAAGAAGATTTTCCATTTAGCCAATCTGAAACCGTTGAAGAAGCTAATGAATTGATTGATGAGCTTAGTGTAGACATAGCTGCAGAAAGCACTCCTGCTAAAAGAAGTCCTTTTATTCCTATGGGTAAATAATTAATAATAAAAGTTGTGAATTCTCTATCTTTTTGAATTGTTATACCATCCATCACTAAGTAGATAAGTGATCCTGCAAATAAAAAAATCACAAATTGAATAAAAACAAATATTCCACTACCAATCATTGCTTTTTTTGCTGAAACTAAATTCTTTGTACCGAGCAATCTTTGCACCATCATATAATCAACACCATGTGAAGAAAATGATAGTAATGCCCCGCCAAGTATAGCACTTATAAAATAATATGGATCATCTAAAGCATCACCATAAAAATTGATTATAGCTAACTTCCCATTACTTTCAAGATCAAATAAAATATTCTGCAATGGTAAATCAAGATAATTAAAAGCAGCAATTATTGAAATAATTCCACCAAATAAATAAAGTATAAATTGAATAGTATCAATCCAAACAATAGTTTTAATACCACCACTTAATGTATATACTAAAGTTATAAAGCCTATAATTAGGACAGAAAATGGAAGTGACCATCCTGTAATTACTTGAACAACAACTGAAGTTGCTAAAAAACGTACCCCATCAGCTAAAACTCTGGTTATCAAAAATATTCCAGACGCAATTTTCTGAACATTATGTCCAAAATTATTACCAATTACTTCATAAATAGATGTTATACCTGAATTAAAATACTGGGGCAATAATATAAAGCTAACTAAAATTCGACCAATGATATATCCTAATGCCAATTGAAGAAAAAACCAATTATCCCTATAAGCTAAACCTGGTACACTAATAAATGTTAACACTGATGTTTCTGTAGCAACAATTGAGAACATTGCAACTATCCAAGGTATATTTCTTCCTCCTAAAAAATAGTCTTCTGATGAACTATTTAATCTTCCCTGTAAAATCCCATATAGTGAAAACCCTAAAAGAAAAAAGATAATAATTGCAAGATCAAACCAATGCATGGCTATTTATTAATAGGATGAAAAGAATAAAATAAAACTCCATCAAACAGTGAACCATCAGAACGAAAGTAATATTCCATAAAATCCATAATAACTGTTTTTCCATATTCTGATGAGGCATGTATAATATTTTTATTATTAACTATCATACCTTCATGTGCAACTATTAAACCTGTATCAAAATATGATTCTTTTACAAATGCGACTCCTGTGATAACAGGTAATTTGCTAATAATATCTGAAGTTATTTTATCACTTGGTATATAATTAATAGTTGTAGATTTTTTCCAACCTAAGTCTAAAAACTCTTTTCCATTAGCTTTTTGGTTCAAAGTGATACTAATACTTTTTAATTTTTCAGATGAAACCAGATTATTTGTAATATTTTTAGTTGAAGGATTTTCTTCTATTCGATCAGATGTATAGTGCCACCTGCTCTTATAAGTTGGAAGTGATTTACCTGTAGAGTTTGGTTTATAATGAATTTGAATTAATTTTGATTTAGCATCACTCCAGCTTTGACTTTGGACACTAGCAAGGCTTGTTAAAATATGAACAGTGCAATCTGAAACATCTAATCTAAATATTGGATCATTATCTACTCCTTCCTCTTCACCAAGACAAAATAACTCATAGGGTTTACCGACTTGCCATAAAGAAAATGCCAATAAGCGATCATGGAAATCTGGATACTTTTCATGAAATTTTGGTAAAATTATAGATATTTCATCTTCTGATAAAGTCCAAGGTTTCGGAAGTGTATCTATCCATTCTGTTTTAGTACAAGAATTTGTAAAAAATAAAAAATAAAAAATAAATTTTGAAAACAACTTACTTTTAAAATCTAATCCCATTTTTTACGCCATAATAAATTTGGATTAACCTCTGTTAACCCTAAAGATTTATAAACATCTGAATGAATTTTTTGTCTATAATCATAATAATTTGGGTCTTTATATGATCTATTAGGATGAACTGCATTTGTTAATAAAATAACAAATACTTGATGCTTTGGGTCTATCCATAAAGATGTACCCGTAAACCCTGTATGTCCAAAACCACTATCAGAAATGTATACTCCACCTGATGCTTTTCCTTGTGGCGTATCCCAACCCAACGCACGAGAGCTTCCTTCTAATAAATCTGCTCGAATAGTAAATAAATTTACGGTTTGACTATTAAATATTCGTCTCCAACCATATATACCATTATTTAACATCATTTGTGAGAAGGTAGCCAGGTCTCTTGCACTCGAAAATAGTCCTGCATGTCCAGCAACACCACCTAGACTATATGCGTTCTCATCATGAACAAATCCACGAATAGTTTTATTATAAACTTTACTAAACTCTGTAGGAACAATTCTTTTCATTCTACTTTTAGGAGGATTAAAGTATGTAGAATTCATTCCTAAAGGGTTAAAAATGAGTGAATCTGTAAATAAATCAAGGCTGGTTTCTGAAACTGCTTCAACAACTTTACCAAGTGTAATAAGACCGATATCAGAATAAATTGTTTTTTCTTCTAAGTTATATACTGGTTCAGTATTCATGACAGAATCCAAAATTGCTTCTTTTGGTTTATTCATCTTAAAGTATTCTTTAAATGGTGGTAGACCAGCAGTATGGGTTATAAGATGTCTAATTGTGGTATTTGATTTTTGTTTAAAATAGTTTTTCTGTTCTCCTTTAAACTCTGGTAAATATTTAACCACTTTATCATCAAGAGATATTTTATTTTGGTCAAGGAGTAACATTACTGAAGATGTAGTAGCAATAACTTTTGTTATTGATGCCAAATCATAAATATCACCTCGAGTCACTTTTTCTTTTTTATCATAAGTATGATATCCAAAAGCTTCATGAATAAATATTTTACCGTCTTTACTAGCAATCAGTACTCCGCCTGGGAAGGCAGAGTCTTTGACAGCATCTGATAAAGATTTTTGTATACTTTTAATATTCACAGAAATTTCATCTGCACGTATACGCTTTAATTCTTTGCCTGGTTTCCAATTTGAGTCTCTTTTAGGCCATTGTTTGCCAACAACATTTATACCATCTCCTACTTTAGCTACACCAGGTATAGTTACTGGAAGAATTCCTGAAATATTTGAATTACCAATTAAAGCATTCCCTACTGCTTTCTGAAGTAATGTACTTCCTTTATAGGCACATATATATACTGGAGCGTCTTTAAAATCTTGAATTAAATAGGGACTACCAAAACTAGTAATAATCATTCTATTGGTTTTTTTTATTAATTTATTAATAAAAATTGCTTCAACTTCTGGAAGATATATTTCATCTTTATGTTCTACAGGGTTTGCAAATGCATTGAGTAAAACTAAAGCATCTTTAGGAATTTGATCTAATATGTAATCTGCAACAACTAGACTATCAGATTTATCTATTTGAAAAGATTTAACTTTCCTGCCAGCCATTTTTATTTGTTTTGTGAGATCACTTTCAGTGTGATTATTTGCTCCATCATAAAGATCAATAAGGTATATGACCTCATCTACATCTGGTTGTAAAGGAAGTAAATTATTTTTATCTACTACGAGGGTGATAGATCTTTGAGCAATTTCAGCTGCTAACTTAAAGTTTTTTTGTCTACCAATATGCGTATAAGTGTCTTTCATCGATATCATACGATTATTATGAAGGCCTAACTTTTCTTTCATTTTTAATACTTTTAATGCAGATGTATTTATTCTCTCTTCACTAATAATACCATCTAAAACAGCTTTCTCTATGTAATCTATTGAACGCTTTAAATCCATATTTTGAATAATAATATCTGATCCTGCATTAATAGTCTCAAGTAAAGCATATTTATCAGAATAATTTTTTACTATTCCACCCATGCGCATTGCATCAGTTATAACTGCACCTTCAAACTCTAGTTTGGTTTTAAGTATATCTTGAATCCAAAATTTAGATAAAGTTGCTGGGTTTTCAGCATGCTCTTGAAAATCTGGTGCATTCACATGGGCTACCATAACTGCATCAACACCAGCAACAATAACTTTTTTAAATGGTTCTAACTCAACAGTCCACAACCTTGTTGAATCACTTGGTATCTGAGCCAGGGATGAATGAGAGTCAGTTTCAGTATCTCCATGACCAGGAAAATGTTTTGCTGTTGCTAACATACCATTATTTTGAAGACCTTTTATATATTCAATTGAATAACGATAAACTGAATCTGGATCTTCGCCAAAAGAACGTGTATTAATAATTGGATTTTTTGGGTTATTATTAACATCTACGACCGGTGAAAGATTAAAATGTATTCCTACAGCTCTACTTTCCTCAGCTGAAATCCTTCCAGCCTCATATGCATATAAGGCATCGCCTGTAGCAGCAATAGCCATCATTGGGGGTAGTGTAACTGCGCCATCAAAACGTCTACCTAATCCCGATTCAATATCTGCATCAACAAGAATTGGCACTTTTGAGTTCTTTTGCATTTCGTTTAAAATAATTAAAGAAGTACCCGCATCTCCAAACCAAATATGAAGGACTCCAATGCCATCAGATTTAATATAGTTTTGTAAATCTATCCATTTTTGGCTTTCAAAATTGAAAAAGTTTAAATTGATAGACACAACCATCATTTGAGAAATCTTTTCTCTTAATGTAAGTTTACCTAAAGTATTTTCTGCCCAATTATCCTTGGAAGATAAATTTATAGGTCCTGCACAACCTGTAAAAAAGATTGATAAAATGATTAAATATTTGCGTATAAACATCATATAAAAATTAACTGAACTTATCTAATAACTCTTTAACTTTTATTTCACGAATTAATAAGTAGGTTTTAAGTTTGAAAGCACTATGGAATTAAAAGAAAATAGGTTTTAGTTTTGAAGGTTTTAGCCATTGATGCAGGAGCAACCAAAGTTTCTGGAGCTATTGTTGATAAAATTAATAAAGATACATTCAATTTGGATGAAGCAGCTATTGAAATTCAATATAGAGATCATCCAAATTTTAATGCAAGCTTCACAAGGACTAACCTTAAAGATCAATACCAAAATATAAAAATAAGTGATCTAGAAATTCAGCAAGGCAATGTTTATATGGATTGCATTATTGATTTAATTAAGCATTTTACCTCAAAGGCACCCTTAAAGATTGGAATTGCTACAGCAGGTATTAAAGATATGAATAATCGCGGTATAACTATTATGGCAAACGGTCCTAGAATGCCTGAATATTTAAATTATATAGAATCAAAAATAAATCAATCTGTCTATCCATTAGAAAGCGATGCAAACATGTGTGTTTGGGGAGAAGAATATGCACTAGATGGTTCACTTAGAAATATAAATAATGCTTATTATTTAGGTGGTGGCACAGGTACTGCTGATGGATTGAAATTAAAAAGAAAATTGATTCCATTTGATCAAATTTCAAGTTGGATAGCAAAAACTATAGAACTAAAAACAAGCAATGGAGAGTCATTAGAGAGCTATACCTCTATGTCAGGAATTAATAAATTAATTAATAGATTAACTAGTCATGATATTGGGAAGATTATTAGCGAATTACTTTTTGAAAGAATTTCAACAATATATTCTGGATGGAATAATCAATACCAAATAAATCGATCAATTATATCTACTCATCCATATATGAATATATTACTCGATCAAATAATCATTGGACAAAGACTATCTATTTTCCTTCAAAGTAAAATAGGCAATAATATATATAATTATATAGTTTCTGGATTAAAAGATCAATGTTCAAAAGCTAATCCTATAGTTAAAGCACACTTCATAAAGGATGAAAACTTGATTACAAAAAGAATACTACTTTCAAAGCTAAGAGAGGCTCCTATCCTTGGTATGGGTGCTAAAATTTGGATGGAAAATTGTTAATACCAAATGAAATTCCTAGAAAAGAGCCTAAAGTTAGAATAGGTATTATACTACCTAGTGACGGTATAAAAATACTTAGATGCTCATTTTCAGATCCTCAATGTTATGAAATTGAAACCAGTGCTAAAATCCTCCCTTCATGCAAAAATAAAAAAGAATTAAATATTGAGATTAATGATAATAACATTATAATTCCTGAGCTTTCACTAAAGGATAAAAGTATTAAGCTTATTCCATCTATTCTTGATGAAAATCCATTTGTTAAGATTAATGAAGTTCCAGCTGGACGAGGTTTTCATTGGGAGAAAAAAATTGATCTATCTTACTGGGGAACTATTGAGTTCTCATATTTTAAAAAAAATATTATAGTCATCAATGAATTGCCTCTGGAAAAGTATTTAAAATGTGTTGCTACTTCAGAAATGAGTGCAATCTGTCCACAAGAATTTTTAAAAGCTCAGTATATAGTTGCTAGATCATGGCTTTTAGCAAATATTGAACGTAAACACATACATCTTGGTTTTGATATATGCAATGATGATTGTTGTCAGCGTTATCAGGGGATTTTGAATACCACAAAAACGTCAAATGAAATAGCTGATTTAACTTTTGGCCAAGTGATTACTTATGAGAATAAAATTTGCGATGCTCGTTACTCAAAATCATGTGGAGGCATTACTGAAAATTTTGAGAATGTTTGGGTTGGAAATAAAATCTCATATCTCAATTCAATTAATGATACGAATTCTAAAGGTATTTCGTATTGCAGCACAGATATTGTTCCAGAGTCTTCACTCAAAGCTTACATAGGTACTGTTGATGATGAAGGAAAATATTACAGGTGGATTTACAGGATTAATAACAATAACTTAATTTCTTCTTTAAAGATCAATTTTAGTTTAGATGTAAAAAAAGTTTTAGGTCTTAACCCTACTAAAATAGGAGCTTCTGGTAGAATTATTAGACTTGAAATTATATTCCTCAATATTGAAGATAGTACTCAAAATATTGAAATTAACTCAGAATATGAAATTAGAAAAATTCTTTCACCCACTTTTTTGTATAGCTCAGCTTTTACCGTTAATAAAATTAATGATGAATTTATTTTAGAAGGAAAAGGATGGGGACATGGAGTTGGATTATGTCAGATTGGTGCTTTGGGTATGGCTTTATCAAAAAAAGGAGCTAAATTAATTTTAAACCATTATTACCCTGGTGCAAAAATAAATACTATTTATAATAAATGATGAAAAATATTAAAACCCAAGGTTGGTCATGGGTTCCTTCCATATACTATGCTGAAGGACTTCCTTATGCGATTGTAATAATTGTTTCAACTATAATGTATAAAAATTTAGGTCTTACCAATACTGAAATTGCACTATATACCAGTTGGTTATACTTACCTTGGGTTATAAAACCATTGTGGAGTCCTTTAGTTGAAATTCTAAAAACAAATCGTTTTTGGATTATATCGATGCAAATTATAATTGGAAGCTGTCTAGCAGGTATTGCCCTAACACTTCCCTCTTCAAATTTTTTACAATATTCTTTAGCATTCATGTGGCTTTTAGCATTTAGTTCGGCAACACATGATATAGCTGTTGATGGTTTTTATATGATGGCTTTGCCTTCTAAAAGTCAAGCATGGTTCATTGGTATTAGAAATACATTTTACCGATTTGCAATATTAACAGGACAAGGGTTAATTGTGATTCTTGCTGGCGTATTTCAAAATTGGACTGGCGATATCTTTCGTGCATGGTCAATATTGTTTATCTGTTTATCAATTTTATTTTTAATATTTGGATTATACCACTCATGGCGCTTACCTCATCCAATATCTGATTCTTTAAAACAGAATTTGAATATTAATAAAATATTTCAAAATTATTTTAAGATCTTTAAATCATTTTTTACCAAACCTAATGCTATAACTGCTATTTCATTTATGCTACTTTATCGTTTAGGAGAAGCACAACTATCAAAGATAGCCCCCCTTTTCATGTTAGATTCAATTGATAATGGTGGTCTCGGATTATCAAATATTCAATTAGGGTTTATAAATGGAACGATTGGCCTTATTTTACTTACTCTCGGTGGTATTCTCGGTGGATTTCTAATTTCAAAACATGGATTAAAACATTGGATTTTCTGGATGGCAATTGCAATGAAATTTCCAGATTTTGTTTATGTTTATATGGCTTCAGCACAACCTGAAAGTTTTTTATTAATATCATCTCTTGTTGCTATTGAACAATTTGGCTATGGATTTGGTTTTACAGCTTATCTAGTATATACAATGCTTTATTCTGAAGGAAAACATAAAACTGCTCATTATGCTATATGCACAGGCTTTATGGCTCTAGGAATGATGCTCCCTGGGATGATGAGTGGAATCCTACAAGATATACTAGGTTATCAAACCTTTTTTATTTGGATTATTATTACTACAATTCCTGGAATCTTAATCATAAAACTATTAAAAATTAAATGAATGAATCAAACAAACGTCTATTTGCACTAGATACTTTTCGTGGAGCTACAATCATGCTAATGATTTTAGTTAATAATCCTGGAACTTGGTCTCATATTTATTCACCATTAAGACATGCCAAATGGCATGGTTGTACACTAACAGATTTAGTCTTTCCATTCTTTTTATTTATTATGGGCGTGGCCATGCGTTTTACATTTGAAAAATATGAAATATGTAATAAATATGGTCCACTCTACAAGAAAGTCTTTTCACGGTCAATTACTATTTTTATTCTAGGATTATTACTAAATGCATTTCCTTTCATTCGACAAGATTGGGATTGGTCTTCATTAAGGATATTGGGTGTTTTGCAGCGTATTGCTTTAGTTTATTTATTCGCAAGTATTATTGTAATTAAACTCGATATTAAAGGGATCATAAAAACATCTACTTTCTTACTATTTGGTTATTGGTTAGTATTATATTTATCTGGACTGATTAATGGAGTAGAACCATATGCCCTAAATTCTAATTTAGTTTTATATGTAGATAAGTTTATTTTAGGTGAAAGTCATTTATGGACTGGAAATGGTATTCCTTTTGACCCTGAAGGTTTATTAAGCACTATACCTGCAATTGTAACAACACTTATTGGCTTTTTAGTTGGAACAATGATAAAAACTGCAACTGATCAAAGAGATAATTGTCAAAAAATGGCTATTCTAGGATCTATATTTATAATAATTGGTTGGATATGGGGATTATTCTTTCCCGTAAATAAAGCTTTATGGACAAGCTCTTATGTCCTATTCACCGTAGGAATTGGAATATTAATTTTAACAAGTATGATATGGCTTATTGATATTAAAAAGATTCATAAATGGGCAAAACCTTTTATTGTGTATGGATCGAATTCAATTTTCATTTTTGTAATTTCTGGAATATGGACAAAAATTCTCTTAAATATTAATTTCAATCTAAATGGTAAAATAATTTCAGGGTATTCATACTTATACCAAACTATATTTATGCCTTTAGCTATAGATACGAATAGTTCTTTACTATTTGCATTATTTCATATTGTTATATTTTGGATAATACTTGCATTTATGTATAAAAAAAGAATTTTTATTAAAGTATAAATTTATCCATCAAATTATCTTCTTAAAGAAAAATAAATTGAAGATAAAATGATTAAAGCACCAATTATATAATTAGTCACATTAATCAATTTTGAAAAAAAGATAATCTCAATAAGAAGTCCTAAAGGGATGACTAAATTATTCATAACGGCTAAAGTACCATTGCTCACTAAAACTGAACCACGGTTCCACAAGTAATAACCTAATCCAGACGCAATAGCCCCTAACCATAATACTAGTAACCATTGTGTTATGGATTTTGGATAGGTTAAAGAATCTATCATAATTAATGAGCCTAAAGATGCTATTATTATTGCACCAAAATAAAAATAAACAAATTCATTTAAATTATAATCCAGACTTGAATTATTTTTAATATATCTTCTATAAAGAACCTGTCCTAAAGCAAAAGAAAAATTTGCTCCTTGAATTAATACAAATCCTTTAACATCTAATAATTGAACATCTGTTATTCTAATAATTAATGAACCTATTACACTTAATATGCTTAAGCATAAAAAGAACTTCTTGATTTTTTTTTGAAAAAAATCTGAAACTATTGTCACATAAATTGGCGTAAAAATTGTAAATAACAATATTTTCTCTACATTGATAAAACTAAAAGCATTTAAATAAAAACTGTACATAAATCCAATTTGAATAGCACCAATACCTGTAATTTGTATCATTCTTTTTTTACTGATTTTTATATCAGCAAATGGTAAAAAAATCAAAAATGAAATAATAAGCCTTAGTAGAGAGAGACTCCAAGGATCAATTGTAGAAGATAAATAATTACCAATAATACTAAATGATAATGCCCAAATAATTGTTGAAATAATAAGAAAAATCATATACTCAATCTAAAATTAAGCAAAGCTAAAACCTTTAAAATTTATATTTTTAGTTCAAAGCATCAAAAAGATAACTGTACTTTATCACGAATGATTTAGTACTGTTGGCAATTGGAATCCCATCATAGTCCTGAGATTGATTATAAACAATATAAAGACCTGTTGCTGCTGATTGTTGCCAAATAAATCGCCAGTTCATAGAATATTGATCAGATTGATTATTATATTGGAGTAAAGATTGAATATATATTTTTGGTGTAATTGCGTATGTTAAACGAGATCGAATCAAATGCGTAATGAAATCACCTTCAGGCAGATTTACATCATTATATTTAGATATTACCTCAGAAGTAAATCGATCTCCAAATCTATAACGTAATGTTGTGTCCGTATTTTTTCTTTTTCCACTAAAAAATCCACCGGTTTTATTTACTATAATTATACTAAATGGTTTGGTAAGGTTAGTATTAGTTCTAATATGTAATTCTTTATTGTCATATGTGCCTTTTGGGACAATAACATCCGATACAATTGGAAAAGCTTCTTCAACACCTTCTTTTGTAAAATTAATCCCTGTATCAATTCGGAAACCATTACGGAATTCCCAATGGTTATCAATATGTAAAAATCCCGTTTGTTGGAAGCCATTATCTAACTTCCAATAACCCCAATATGTAATATGAGGTCTAAGTTCTAATAATCCAAATAAATCATTAGGGCGGGTACGGTTTAAAATTCTAAATAAAACTTTTCTATAGCCCAAACGTTTAACAAACCCCATCCCAGGATTAAAATTTTCTCCTACTTCAGAATATCTAATCTGATTTGTAAATGACTTCGTATTTCGATTTGCTTCAAGAACATATGCGTAAGTATTTTTATTTTCAATATTTTGGGCAGGATCTGTTATAGCAGCAAATGCAGTTAATTGGATCGCTTCTCCAATTCCAAGGGCACCATCAAAAGAATATGCATTATTAGTATAGCCGTTATCTCCTAAACCTTGACGATTTGTTACCATAGCGCCAAAATGTGTCCGGTTTGGTAATTCTTTTCGTAAACGGAGAATACTATAATTATCTCCATCAGAAACATCTTTTACTTTTTTAGTACGCATATTTAATGCGCCTACTTTCATTCCTCCAATATTTCCGGTTAACCGTCCACCACCTAATATGGGAACTTGTTTACCATTAACAATTCCAATTCTACGGCTAAAAAACATTTCAATATCTGGCCCATAATACGTGTTTTCACCAGCGGAAAAAAGTCCAGCATTCTCTAAAAAGAACCCTCTTTTTTCAGGAAAAAATAAACTAAATCTATCCAAGTTAATTTGTTGCTCATCAGCTTCAACTTGAGCAAAGTCAGTATTGTATGTTAGATCTAAAGTCAAACTTGATGTCAATCCAACTTTAGCATCTAAACCTAAATCATTATTGGAACTACTAAAAGAGTCTTCTCCTTTGACATCATTATTATTACCAAGTATGTAGGGCATAACTTTTAAATTTCTACTTGATGGCACATTTATCCCTTTAATTATTCCAGCCAAAGCTAAACGATTCAAACTAAATTGTCTTGGTATCGGTGACCAAAAAACATGTTCACTACGCCTTGCTATTGTTCGTTGAAAATTTGCACCCCATGTTTGATTTTTTTTGCTTGAAAAACGTAATGTTTTAAATGGAATAGCAAATTCTGCACTCCAACCAAAATCTCCAATCTTAGTTTTTACTTCCCAAGCAGCATCCCAATTAATATTAAAGTTTGCACCAATCCCTACCGATTGTCTAGTACTACTTATGGACATTCCTTCACCACCGCCACTAACTTGGGCATCATATTCAATCCCACCTGCATTAGTACCGAAAACAAATCCGTTTTGTTGATCTTGATATGTATCAAGCACAAACATAAAACTATCTGTATTATTCAATGGAGCATCTCTTCTAGTATCAGTTATAACAATTTTATTTGGCTCTGAATCATAACAAACTACAGAAACATAAAAAGTCTCTTCCGAATACATAATCTTAACTATAGTTTGTTCAGTTGATGGAGTGCCTTCATCAGGTGATTTCTGAGTAAAGGTTTTAATTGCTGATATACCTTCCCAAGCTTCATCATTTATAACTTCACCATCAATATTTGGCAAGGTTTTTGCTTCACTAACCAATGAACTGTTTTGTGAAAATAAATTTCCAAAAAATAATGATAAAACAAATTTATTCAGAATATTAATAATTAACCCTTTCCATTATTTATTAATTACACTAATTAAAAGCATCAAATAAGTATGAATATTTTAATGCGAATGATTTTGTACTCTTATTAATCGGTATTCCATCATAATCTTGAGTTTGATTATAAACTAGGTATAAACCAGTCGCAGCTGATTGTTGCCAAATAAATCTCCAATTCATAGACCATTGATCTGATTGATTATTATATTGTAGTAACGTTTGAATATATGTTTTTGCCGTAATTGCGTAAGTTAAACGAGACCTAATGAGTCTAGTCGTAAATTTGCCATTCTTTAGTTCAACTTTATTATAGTTATAACTAAACTCAGATGTAAAGCGATCTTTATAACGGAAACGAATGGTTGGTGTCATATTTATTCGATTTCCTCCAAAAAAACCTCCAAACCGATTCATAGAACTAAAACTTATTGGTTTTGATCTATTTGTCATAATCATAATTTGTGCTTCTTTATCATCATATGAACCATTTTCTATATTGACTCCATCAGAAACCTCAAATGTTTCTAAAACACCTTCTTTAACTAAATTTATACCAGTATGTATTTCAAATCCTGAACGAAATTCCCAATGATTATCAATATGCCAACGTCCTGATTCATGAAAACCATTAAGTTTCCAATAACCATCATAATTAATATGTGGTCGAAGCTCTAAAAGACCAAATTTATTTTCTGGTCTAATTCTTGTAAAAATACGAGCCGACCATTTTCTATAATTGTCACGTTTAAGGTATCCCATTTCTGGATTAAAGTTTGCACCTACTTCAGCATAAGAGACTGAACTTGAAATTGCTTTAGTATCTCTAGCTCCTTCTAACCTAAAAGCATAAGCATTCTCTTTCTTTAAGCCAGGTGTATCTGTCAAACCTGCAAAAGCAATAATTTTATTTAACTCTCCAATACCTAACTGGGCATCAATAGCATAAGATTGATTAATATAGCCATCATGACCTTTATGGTCTAAAGCTGTATACATTCCTCCAATGTGAGTTCGATTTGGTAATTCTTTTTTTAGTCGAAAAACCGAATAATTATTTTGATCGGTAACGTTTTTAACTTCATCTGTCACCATAGATAAAATTCCTACCTTCATCCCGGATAAGGTCCCTGTCAACCTTCCTCCTCCAATAATTGGAACCGGAATACCGTCAGTGCCAACACCAATTCTTCTACTAAAAAACATTTCAATATCAGGTCCTGAATAACCACCACCAGATCCAACAGAGAATAAGCCTGCATTTTCAAGAAAGAAGGCTCTTTTTTCTGGGAAAAAAAGGCTGAATCGATCTAGATTAATCTGTTGTTCATCTGCTTCAACTTGTGCGAAATCCGTATTGTAAGTGAGGTCTAAAGTCATTGATGATCCTATACTAACCTTAGCATCCATACCAAAGTTACTATCTTCACTATTAGTAGTTGTTTCATCGATTATGTTATTTTTTTGACTTAAAATATAGGGCATAATTTTAGTGTTTCGTGAATTTGGAACATTGATATTTTTAATTGTACCTGCAGATAGAAGACGGTTCATTGTAAACTGCCTTGAGATAGGTGACCAATGTGCTTCTTCTTTTCTTCTAGCAATTACCCTTTCAAAATTAATTCCCCATGATTGGTTTTTATCTTTTTTATATCTAAGAGTTTTAAATGGAATTGCAAATTCAGCACTCCAACCATAATCACCTTTTTCCGTTTTGACTTCCCAAACAGCATCCCAATTGACGTTAAATCCTCCTCCACTTCCAATACTAAAACGTCTGCTGGTACTTCCACCTTCTCCACCTCCAGTAATCTGTGCATCAAATTCAATACCAGCAGGATTTGTTCCAAAAAGATAACCAGTTTGAAAATCTTTAAAAGTATCTATTATAAAAGAAAAACTATCGGAATTATTTAAAGAGGCATCTCTTCGAGTGTCTGAAATTATAATTTCATCAGGGCTATTATCGTAAGCAACTACCGAAACAAAGAAGTATTTTTCTGAATATAAAACTTTAACTACTGTTTTTTCAGAAATATAGTCACCCTCGTCAGGTGTTTTCTGATAAAATGTACTTATTTCTTCAGCATTATTCCAAACAGGGTCATTAATAACATCGCCATCTATATTTGGTTCAACATTAGTTTTTATTGCGGATGTTGTTAGTTGACCTAATATTAAACTTGGGATAAATAATAAAAAAATGATTCTGAACATTATATTAATTCCTATTTATTTTTATCTTATCTAGGGCTTGAGCCATATTTATACAATTTGATGTAACTCCACCTAAATCATGTGATGTGAAAGTAACATTTACTTTACACCAACCAATAATTAGATCAGGATGATGATTATTTTTCTCAGCAATTTTAGCTAATACATTAACAAAATCAATCCCACTCATATAATCATCAAAATGGAAATCTTTAATTATACAATTATCTACAAATACCCATTCTTCCATTAAATCTAGATTAGA
>JAAZYT010000028.1 GCA_014239505.1 Fidelibacterota bacterium
AAAGTGCTTTTATTTGGATGGGAGGACTAAGTGGATTAGTCACTGTCTTTGTAGGAGCCGCTGGTCCTTTAATTGCGCCACTATTTATAAATTCAAATTTAAAGAAGCATTCTGTGATTGCTACAAAAGCTGTATGTCAAGCATTTGGTCACTTAGGGAAAATACCTATTTTCATTTTTTTATTTAATGTCAATTATGTATCTGATTGGAAAATAATTATTCCATTAGTTATTGCAGTTTACTTTGGAACAAAATTTGGAAAAAAAATGTTGGGTAAACTTCCTGAATCAATATTTCAAACTATTTTTCGTGTTGCATTAACCATAATTGCATTAAGGTTAATAAGTATTGAGTTGATATCTCTATTATGAAACTTTTTGTTTTATTAATTATTGTTTTCTTTGGATGTGATAATAATTACAAAAATGATTTCAAGTTATTAGAAAAAATATTTATGTCGATGAAGAAAGATTTCCCTGAAATTGTTTCACAGCCTGACTTATATCGAATTCAAATAATCTATACTCAAATTGATAGAGCCACTAACCAGCAACCTTACTTTACAACATTTGAATATGGAGTTGATCCAAACAAATATTTTTATCCTGCTAGTACTGTAAAATTTCCTTCTACAGTATTGGCTTTAGAAAAACTCAAAACCTATTCTTCAAAAAATATTAAGATTAATAAGGACACATATTTAACCATTGGAAATGGCTATGGAGAGATGACAAAAGTTGAAGAGGACATAACTTCTATTAACAGTAAAGCATCTATAGGTCATTATATTAAAAAAATTCTAGTAATATCAGATGATGATGCTTTTAATCGTATTTATGAATTTTTAGGTCAAGAATACTTCAATAAACGTATGTGGAATATCGGCTATAATGATTTTAGAGTAAGGCATCGATTGTCTATTCCATTATCAACTGAGGAAAATCAATATACAAATCCATTCTATTTTTATAATAATTCAGGTGAAATGATTTTCAATCAACCAATGCAGAACTCAAAACTTAAATTTAAAATATCCACGGTGGATAATTTTATTGGAAATGGATATTACAAAAATAGTAAAAAGTATGACCAACCTATGGATTTTACGGAAAAAAATTATTTTAAACTTTCAGATCAGCAAAAATTTTTACGACAGATAATTTTTCCAGATATAGTGAATGATGATAAAAAAATAAATTTAAGTACATCAGATTACTATTTTTTATATGAATGGATGCAAAAATTGCCAAGGGAAAGTATTTACCCAAGCTATAATAACTATTCTAGATATAGTGATGGTTACTGTAAATTTTTTATTTTTGGTGATACACCTAATAAAGTTCCTGAAAACATCCATATTTTTAATAGTGTAGGCTGGGCATATGGTTTTCTAATAGATAATGCTTACATAATTGATACTGAAAATGATGTAGAGTTTTTTCTTTCTGCTGTTATTTATATTAATGAAAATGAGATATTAAATGATGACCAATATCAGTACTCTGAACTAGGACTTCCGTTTTTAAGCAAACTTGGTAAAAATATATATAGTTATGAATTAAATAGAAAAAAGGAAGTGAAACCTGACTTTACTCGATTTTTACATAATTAACTGAACATTTTTTATTTGACTATTTAGATTCTTTATATCAATTATATTGACCAAATTCGTTGGCTTTATTTGAAGCTAAATTCACTGATTGAAAGAAAATAATAATGAGAAAAAATAATTTTAGAAATATTGCTATCATTGCACACGTTGATCATGGAAAAACAACTCTTGTGGACGGACTTTTAGGTCAGTCTGGCACTTTTAAGGCACACCAAGAGATTGAAAGTCGTATTATGGATTCTATGGATCTTGAAAAAGAACGTGGTATTACAATTACAGCCAAGAATACAGCTATCCATTATGAAGGTATTAAAATAAATATCATGGATACACCAGGGCACGCTGACTTTGGAGGTGAGGTAGAAAGAAGTTTGAATTTAGTTGATGGTGCTCTATTGTTAGTAGATGCGAGTGAAGGGCCCTTACCTCAGACAAGATTTGTACTTAAAAAGACCCTAGAAAGAAACTTACCAGTTATTCTTGTTATTAATAAAATTGATAGATCAGACGCTCGTATTGAAGAAGTTGTTAATGAAGTTTATGATTTATTTATAGACCTTGATGCCAATGATGAGCAAATAGATTTTTCAATACTTTACACTATTGCTAAAGATGGAATAGCCCATGAAGATTTAAATGATGGCTCAACCACTCTTAAGCCTTTATTCGATTCTATTTTAAATAATATAAAAGGCCCTGTAGCTGATGATAATCAAACGCCTCAATTTTTAGTTACCAATTTAGACTACGACCCATATGTTGGTCAGGTTGCGATTGGAAGATTAAACCATGGTACTTTATCCATGAATCAATCTTATTCGCTTTGCGGTGAAGAAGAAATTCGTAATAATCAAAAATTTTCTGCTTTATATACTTTTGAGGGACTTAAAAAAGTTCAAGTTGAAAAACTTGAAGCAGGAGATATTATTGCTGTAGCTGGTATTGAAGATGTTACAATAGGTGATACTATATCATCCAATGAAAGTCCAAAACCGTTACCACGGATCATGATTGATGAGCCAACTGTTTCAATGCTATTTTATGTAAATAATGGACCTTTTGCAGGTAAAGAAGGAAAGTACCTTACTTCTAGAAACATAAGTGAACGTTTAGATAGAGAAATATTAGGAAATGTTTCTTTGCAAGTTCATAAAACGGATCGAACTGATGTATTTGAAGTTCGTGGGAGAGGTGAATTGCAGATGGCCGTACTGATTGAAACAATGCGAAGGGAAGGTTATGAGTTTATGGTTTCAAAACCACGTGTCATTACTCATGAAAAAGATGGCAAGACTATGGAGCCAATGGAAAAAGTTTTTCTTGATATACCAGAAGATAAAGTCGGAGTAATTACAGAGAAATTGTCTATTCGTAAAGGAAGAATGGACAATTTGGTAAATCATGGTCATGGAAGAGTTTCAATGGATTTTATTATACCTTCAAGAGGATTAATTGGCTTTAGAAGTCAATTTTTAACTGATACTCAAGGCGCTGGTATAATGAATAAGCTTTTTGATGGTTATGCACCATGGTTTGGTCCAATTCCTCAACGAATAAGTGGTGCCATGATTTCTGATAGAAAAGGAAAAGTAACAACTTATGCTTGCCTAGGTATGGTTGACAGGGGTGAGCTTTTTATTGAGGTTGGTACAGAAGTTTATGATGGAATGATAATTGGTGTAAGAAATAGGACTGAAGATCTTTCTGTAAATATCACTAGAGAAAAGAAACTTACAAATATGAGAGCAGCTTCTTCAGATTCAACTGTAGTTTTACGTCCTCCAAAGAAATTGTCTTTAGATCAATCTATAGAGTTTATTGCTGAGGATGAGCTAGTTGAAGTTACTCCAGATTCAATAAGACTACGTAAAATGGAATTAGATGCCAATAAAAGAGCATCAGATCATAGAAAAGCAAAGTATGCCAGTTAATTCTTTTTGACTTAACTAATTGTCCTTTATCTTCAACCATGAGGAAGTGGGAAAAAATAACCAAATTCATCCTGATTCAAATATTTGTCAGTTTGCTTTTCAGTCAAAAAAATGCCTCCCCTAATATTGTTTTCTTATTCGCTGATGATGCTGGTTATGCGGATTTTGGCTTTCAAGGTAGTGCCAAATTTGATACTCCAAACTTAGATGCACTTGCCAGTAAGAGCGTTAAATTTACTCAAGCATACACAACAGCAGCAGTTTGCGGCCCTTCTAGAGCTGGACTAATGACTGGTCGATATCAACAGCGTTTTGGAGTAGAAGAGAACAATGTGCCCTCCTATATGAGCCCCGCTGGTCTTACTGGTGCTGATATGGGTTTACCTTTAGATCAGAGAACTATTGCAGATCATCTTGAAAAAGCTGGATATAAATCAATTTATTTAGGTAAATGGCACTTGGGTGGTGCTGATCGTTATCATCCTTTAAAGCGCGGTTTTGATGAATTCTATGGTTTTCGTGGAGGTGCCCGTTCTTATTGGCCCTATGAATCACCACCAACTGATCCGCTGAGAAAGTGGGAAAGAGATTATAAAAACTTTAATGAGCATGAAGGCTATTTAACCGATGCTATTGCAGACGAAGCTTTGGAGGCTATTGAAAGGCATCAGGATAATCCATTTTTTTTATTTGTATCTTTTAATGCAGTCCATACCCCGATGGATTACCTAGAAGATGATCTTCCAAATACTAATATCCAACTTTCTCAAAAACGTCAGCAACTTTATGCAATGACGAAAGCAATGGATAGGGCATGTGGCCAAATTATTGATAAATTAGAAGAATTGGGACTAGTTGAAAATACTTTAATCGTTTTTTCAAATGACAATGGAGGTGCATGGATTAACGATTCTTCGAACTATCCGCTAAGCGGCGTAAAAGGCACTCATTTAGAAGGAGGGATTCGTGTACCTTTATTATTACGATATGGCAATAGGTTTGAAGGAGGTACCACTTTTGATGATCCAGTTAGCACATTTGATCTTTTACCTACATTTGTTGATGTAGCAAGAGGCGATAAAAAAGATTTAAAAAACGTAGATGGTGTAAGTCTAATTCCTTTTCTTAATGGAAAGAAAAATTATCGTCCACACAAAACACTTTATTGGAAAAAAGAAACTAGGGCCGCAATTCGTGATGGTGATTGGAAATTGATTCGGTTGCCCGATCGTCCTGCAATGCTTTTTAATATTGCCAAAGACCCCATCGAAGCATTTGACTTGGCAAGTAAACGCCCTGAAAAAGTCAAAAAATTGTATAAAAAACTTTTTAATTGGGAAGTTACCTTAAAGCGTTCATTATGGATGACAAAACGTCAAAATAGTAAGCGAGCTATTGAAACATTTGATAAATATAGATAATCATGTATAGATTTAAACAAATTATATTATATTCAATAATATATATATTTAGCACTATATTTATATCATGTGATAAATTAAAAGAACAACCTAATATTATTTATATCTTGGCAGATGATTTGGGCTATGGTGAGTTAGGAGTTTTTGGCCAAAAAATAATAGAAACGCCTAATATAGATGCTTTGGCAAATAATGGAATGATTTTTACAGATCATTATTCTGGTTCGCCAGTGTGTGCCCCTTCAAGATCAGTCTTCATAACTGGTCAACATACAGGCCATACCCCAATTCGAGGAAATGATGAGTGGAAAGAAAGAGGTGATACATGGAATTATCAGGCAATGTTTGATAATCCATTTTTAGAAGGACAACGCCCCATTCCTGATAGCACAATCACCATTGCTGAAGTATTTAAGTCTGCTGGATACGTAACAGGCATGGTTGGTAAGTGGGGACTTGGAGCACCAACAACTGAGGGGCTACCTAATCGTCAGGGCTTTGATTTTTTCTACGGTTATAACTGTCAACGACAAGCGCATACACTTTTCCCTATGCATTTATGGAGAAATGAAGAAAGACACTTGCTAAATAATAAAAATATTCCTCCTCATGCAAATCTCAAAGATGGTGTAAATCCCAACGATGAATCTAGCTATGCTGATTTTCATTTGAACGATTATGCACCTGAGTTAATGCATAATGAAGCATTAACTTTTTTAGAGGATAATAAAGATAATCCATTCTTCCTTTATTATGCATCACCTCTTCCTCATGTACCACTTCAGGCACCGAAAAAATGGGTTAATTACTATAAAAAAAAGTTAGGAGATGAAGAGCCTTATACTGGAAAATCATATTTTCCAAATCAGACACCAAGAGCAACTTATGCGGCAATGATTTCTTATTTAGATGAACAAGTAGGGGACTTAATAAATAAATTAAAAGAAATTGGCCAATTCAATAATACGCTAATTATTTTTACTAGTGATAATGGTCCAACTTACACAGGAGGGGCAGATACTGAATTTTTTGAGAGTGCAAAACCTTTTAAAACAACTCTTGGATGGGCAAAAGGTTTTGTTAATGAGGGCGGAATAAGAGTTCCAATGATTGCAAGTTGGCCCGGAAAAATAAAGTCAGGATCAAAATCAAATCAAATATCCGCTTTTCAAGATATGATGCCAACTTTTTGTGATATAGTAGGCATTGACCCACCAGAGAATATTGATGGAATAAGCATAAAGGCTACTTTTCTTGGAGATTATCAAAAAGTCAAGCATGACTACCTTTATTGGGAATTTCCGGCATATAAAGGTCAGCAGGCTGTAAGGATGGGAAAGTGGAAAGGAATTCGAAAGAATATTTTTGAAGGTAATATGTCTATAGAGCTTTATAATTTAGATTTAGATCATCAAGAGCAAAACAATGTTGCTTTGAGTTATCCTGAAATAGTTGAAAAAATTTCAAATATCATGATTGAAGCTCATTATCCATCATCAATATTACGTTTCAAGTTTCCTCAGCTGGGAGATTAGTATGAAAAAATGGATTTCATATAAGCCTGAATTGCAAAATAAAAATTTTGATGTAATCATAATTGGTTCAGGAATGAGTGGTCTTACTACCGCAGTTTTACTAGCACAAAATAATTACAAGGTTTTGGTTCTGGAAAAACATTTTAAAGTAGGGGGTTTCACACATACTTTTAAAAGAAATCAATATGAATGGGATGTTGGTATCCACTATATTGGTGAAGTACATAATAAAAAGTCCCACACACGTAAATTATTTGATAAAATAACAGGAGGAAAACTTGAGTGGTCCAAGATGGATAATAATTATGATCGCATAATTTTTCCTGATCAATCATATGATTTTATTGCCCCAAAAGAAAGTTTCATTAAAAAATTATGTGAGTATTTTCCTGAGGAAAAATCTGCAATTAATAATTATATAAGTATTTTAAATGTGCAATCAAAAAATAGTAAAAAATTCTTTGCTAGTAAACTTTTACCTAAGTGGTTATATCCATTAGTAGGAAGAAAAATGACAAAAAATTTCTTCAAAAACTCTGACAAAACAACAAGCGAAGCCCTTGACGAAATAACTAATAATAAAAAACTGCAAAGTGTCCTTACTGGACAATGGGGTGATTATGGTTTACCCCCTAAACGCAGTAGTTTTGCTATGCATGCAATGGTTGCTCGTCACTACTTAGATGGTGCTAACTATCCTATTGGAGGCTCAAGAATGATAGGTGAATATGCCACAGATCTTTTAGAATCTTTAGGAGGAAAAGTTGTTGTCAATGCTGATGTAAGCGAGATAATAGTTAAAAATAATAAAGCCATTGGAGTGAAGCTTGAGAATGGTAATGAACTAATGGCAAAAAAAGTAGTGAGTAGTGCAGGAGTTGTTAATACAATTAATACTTTTTTAAGAAATTATTCAAAAAGCAAAGAAAAAAAATTGCAATTAAATAAAGTTCAACCAACAGAAAGTTATGTTTGTCTCTACATTGGATTAAATAAAACTGCAGAAGAATTAAATCTTAAAACAACAAATCTTTGGATTTATCCTGGATATGACCATGACCAAAATGTTATTAATTACCAATCTGATCCTAATGGTGAATTCCCAGTCGTTTATATTTCATTTCCGTCAGCTAAAGACCCTGATTGGAATAAAAACCATCCTGGATGTGCGACGATGGAAGCTATTACACTTGGTCGATGGGATTGGTACAAAGAATGGGAACAAAAACCATGGAAAAAGCGTGGTGAGTCCTATGAAAAATTTAAAGAGTCAATTTCTAATAAAATATTGGATGTTGTTTATAAGAATGTTCCACAAATCAAAAATGCTATGGATTATTATGAATTATCAACGCCTCTGTCAGTTAGAGATATGGCGCATTATCCTCAAGGAGAAATGTATGGTCTAGACCATACATCAAAAAGATTTAGACAAGATTGGCTAAGACCAAAATCTGGAATTAAAAACTTATTTGTAACAGGTCAAGATATAACAACTGTTGGTCTTACAAGTGCTCTCTTTTCTGGTTTATTAACAGCATCTGCTATAACAAATAAAAACCTGATGAAAAGTATCTAATTATATTTCTGATGAATATTTTACTATCATAATTTCTGACTTAAGATTTTCTAGGAGTTTCAATGTATAAAACAATTATTAGTATTCTTTTATTTATTTCAGTACTGCATGGTGATAATATTAAATCGCCTGCGGCTTTTTTAGGATATGGGCTAGGAGAAAAATTTACTTTTCATCACAAAGTAGTTTCATATTTCAAACATGTTTCAGATGCTTCTCCAAATGTTAAATTAATTTCTTATGGAAAGACATATGAACAACGACCTTTGTTAGTTGCAGTAATTTCAAGTGAAGAAAATATTAATATCATTGAAGATATTCGTTTGGATAATCTAAAAAGAGCAGGCGTCATTAAAGGTAAAACTACTGATAGTAAAGTAGGTATTGTTTGGCTGAGTTATAATGTTCACGGCAATGAAGCAAATTCTACAGAAGCTGCTATGAAAACTCTTTATGCCTTAACCAATAAAGAAAACAAAGAAACTCAAGCTTGGCTAGAGAACACTGTTGTCATTCTTGATCCATGTATTAATCCTGATGGTAGAGATAGGTATGCAAATTGGTTTAGGATGACAGCTAGCAGATGGCCGGATGCTAATCCACTTTCCATAGAACATATGGAACCTTGGCCGGGTGGTAGAACTAATCACTACTATTTTGATTTAAATAGAGATTGGGCTTGGCAAACGCAAATCGAATCTCAATCTAGAATTAAATTATATAATCAGTGGCTTCCTCATATTCATGTCGACTTTCATGAGCAAGGTGTGAATAGTCCATATTATTTCGCTCCTGCGGCTGAACCTTTTCATGAATACATAACTGATTGGCAAAGAGAATTGCAAACAATGATTGGAAAGAATCATTCGAAATATTTTGATAAAAATAGCTGGCTTTATTTTACTAAAGAAGTCTTTGATTTATTGTATCCTAGTTATGGTGATACCTATCCTACTTATAATGGCGCCATTGGAATGACATATGAACAAGCTGGTCATAGCAGAGGTGGTTTAGCTGTAGAAACAGAAGATGGTGATACACTTACTCTAAATGATAGATTAACTCACCATTATACAACTGGACTATCTACCATAGAAGTAGCATCTAATAATGTTGATAAGATTTTATTAGAATTCTCAAGGTTTTTTGAAGAAGGAAAGAAAAATCCACCTGGTAAATACACTTCTTACATCATATCTAAGAATAATAATGAAGATAAAATAAAAGACTTAAAAAGCTGGCTAAATGCCAATGGAATCGAACATGGTTTAGTAAGTACTTCAAAATCTATTAAAGGGTTTAGCTATCTTAAAGGCAAAACTGAGCAATTAAAAGTATCAAAAGGTGATATTATCATTTCTGCAAAACAATCTAAATCAGTTTTGGTTCAAATTCTTTTTGAACCTCAAACTACATTAAGAGATACAATGACTTATGATATAACTGCATGGTCAATACCTTATGTATTTGGGCTTAAGTCATATGCGGTAAAAAGCGATGTTAAATTTTCAAAAGCTCGATACTTTAAGCCAAAATATGAAATCGTTGATAAATCACCTTATGCTTATTTACTGTCATGGGAAGGTATTAATGATGTGAGATTCCTCGCTAACTTATTTAAGAATGACATTGTTTCAAGAGTTTCTGAAGAACCATTCAGTATTGAAGGTCGTGAGTTTAATAGAGGAACTTTAGTTATTACTAGAAAAGGTAATGAAAAACATGGCTCTAAATTTGATGAAATTATTAAAAATGCAGGTAAAAAGTATGATCGTAGACTTTTTACAGTTAATACTGGGTTTGTAACGAAAGGAAAAGACTTTGGTTCTTCTTCAATGCGTGTTGTAAAAAGGCCTAAGATTGGATTAGTCTCAGGTGATGGAGTGAGTAGCTCGCGCTATGGTGAAGTCTGGCATTATTTTGAAAGACAAATAGAATTTCCAGTTACTGTTTTAGGGACTGATTATTTTATGCAAATCCCTAAACACAATTTTGATATTTTAATTTTTCCTGGTGGAGGTCATAATTATTTAGATCGAGATGCTTTAATTGAATTAAGAAGTTGGGTTCGTTCTGGAGGTAAGCTTATTGTAATGGATTCATCTTTAGATAAATTTGTGGATCAAAAAGGTTTTGGTCTCAAAAAATATGCTACTGATGTAGAAAAGGAATCATCAGAAAAAAGAGATAATGAAAGAGAATTATCAGAAAGGTTACGCCATTATAAAGATCGTCAAAGATCTGAATTAAGCCAAAATGCATATGGTTCTATTATAAAAATCAAGATGGATAAAAGTCATCCTTTAGCTTTTGGATATGGTGATGAATATTTTTCTCTTAAACTTCGTAATAATCGTTATGCTTATCTACATAATGGATGGAATGTTGGAACTGTTGCTGACTCAACATCAATTGTGAGTGGCTTTGTTGGATATAAGGCTCAAGAAAATTTTCGTGAGTCAATGGTCTTTGGTGTAGAAGATATTGGTAGAGGTAGTATAATTTATATGGCAGACAATCCATTATTTAGAGGTTTTTGGTATAATGGAAAACTACTTTTTGCAAATGCAATTTTTATCGTTGGGAATTAGGTTGAATTAATGAAAAAAATATTTCTATTACTGTTAATTCTCTTCCTGGGTTGTAATAATTCAGATATTAAGCTTAAAACAGTAGATGCTTCTGATATAAATAATCAGATTAAAAAACATAAAGGTAGTAAAGCAGTTCTAATAAATTTTTGGGCAACATATTGTGTCCCCTGTATTGAAGAATTTCCTATGATTGTAGATTTATCTAAGAAGTATAGTGAAAAAGGAATGCAGATTTACTTTGTAAGCGCAGATTGGTTGGATAGAAAGAAAGAAGTTAGGGATTTTTTATTAGAAAAAGATGTTAAAGGCCTTTCTTTTATTAAAGAAGAAGGTAATGATAATAATTTTATCAATGAAATAAGTAGAGAATGGTCAGGAGCGTTACCTTTTACTATAGTTTACGATAAAAATGGAAATTTATCAGATTACTGGGAAATGAAAAAAAATAAAGATCGATTTGAATCAGCAATAATTAAGGCAATAAAATCATGAACTTTGAAAAGTTTCAATTAGAAAGACAACAATCTACATGGGAAAATAAAGTTGACTATAACCTCTCTGAGAGTGGGATACATCCCGGTACTTTTAAAACTTTATTTAAACCTGAATTTATTGAAGAGATTGCGAATACCGAATTAACTTATGGTTTTACTGAAGGTTCAAATGAATTAAGAGAATCTATATCAAGTATTTATAAAGGTTCAGACCCGGATAATATCCAAGCTTTTAATGGATCAGCTGAAGCTAATATGGTAGCAATAATGTCTTTACTTAAATCTGGTGATGAGATGATATATATGGTTCCAAATTATTTGCAAATTTATGGTTTTGCTCGAGGACTAGGGGTAAATGTAAAAACATTCACTTTAAAAGAATCTTCTAATTGGCAACCAGATATTGATGAACTAAAAGCTTTAGTAACTGATAAAACAAAAATGATATGTATTTGTAATCCAAATAACCCAACAGGATCAGTTTTGCCAAAAGAAACAGTTTTTGCAATTGGTGAAATAGCAAAAGAAGTAGATGCTTGGATTTTATCTGATGAAGTTTATCGTGGTGCAGAACTTAATCGTGAGGAATGCACTTCTTTTTGGGATATAAGCTATTCTAAAACTATTGTTAATTGTGGTTTATCTAAAGCTTATGGTCTTCCTGGCTTACGTCTAGGATGGTCTATTTCTAATAAAGATTATATCCAGGAATGTTGGGCTACGCATGACTATACTACTATAGCTATTGGTCGCTTAAGTGATTTAATTGGAGCTCATGTATTACACCCAGATAATAGAATGACTACATTAAATAGAACACGTGATGCATTAACAGAAAATCTAAGACTTTTTCAAAAGTGGGTTAATATTTTTGATCAACAAATTAGTTTTATTCCACCTTCAGCTGGTGCAATGGCATTTGTACGATATAATTGGGATATTAATTCAACTTTGCTAGTTGAAAAGGTTCGTAAGGAAGCCAGTGTTATGTTAGTAGCAGGCGACTGGTACGGAATGGATCATTACCTTAGATTTGGTTATGGGGCTAAATCAAGTGATCTAAAAGCTGCTCTTGAACGTATAACCCCAATATTAAAAACGTTATGATATCTTTTCCAAAAGATGTTGAAAACTCCTTTCAACGTTCGCAGCCCCACATAAGAAATACTCCATTAGAATATTCTCCTTACCTGAGTAAAATGATAAATGGTAACGTTTTTCTAAAACTTGATAATATACAAAAAACTGGTTCTTTTAAATTTCGTGGTGCAGTAAGCAAAATGACTTCATTGAATGCAACTGAAAAGGCAAGTGGAGTAGTTACCGCCTCTACAGGAAATCATGGAGCTGCATGTTCGTTAGCTATGTCGATTCTAAATATAAAAGGAAAAATTGTTGTTCCTGAGAATGTTCATAAAAATAAAGTTGAAAATATTGAAAATCTTGGTGGTGAAGTTGAATATTTTGGAAATGATTGCATTAATGCTGAAGAGAGGGCCCAAGAAATTTCTAAAAACACTGGCGCTACGTATATTTCTCCATACAATGATTCTACAATTATTTCAGGACAAGGCACCCTTGGTTTAGAAGTCTTCAATGAACTTAATTCTGTTGACTCAGTATTTATTTCTGTTGGTGGAGGTGGCCTAATCTCTGGTGTTGGTGGATACTTAAAGTCGAGAAATAAGAATATTAACATGTATGGTGTTTCTCCAGAAAACTCATGCGTGATGTATGAATCTTTGAAAGCTGGTAAACAATTAGATTTGCCATCAAAAGAAACTCTTTCCGATGGAACAGCGGGTGGCGTTGAAATTGGTTCAATCACATTTAAGTTATGCCAAGATATTATCGATGATTTTATTCTTGTAAATGAAAGTGAGATTGCAGCTGGAATTCGAATTGGAATAAAAAAACATCATCAGCTAATCGAAGGAGCTGCTGGAACTGCCATAGCAGGTTTTTTAAAAAAGAAAGAAGATTTAAAAGAACAAACTGTTGTAATTGTGATGTGTGGTGGAAATATTAGTTCAGAAGTTTTAAAATCTATTTTATAATGCGTATTTTTTCTCTAGATGAAATTAAATCTGTTTTAAATAAAATTAACTTAGTTCAAGAAATTGAAGATGGTTTTATAGCGTATTCAAATGGTGATGTTATTGTTCCTCCTGTTGGTGAGCTTCATTTTGAATCTCCACCTGGCGATGTTCATATAAAATATGGTTATATAAAAAATGATAATGTGTATGTTATTAAAATTGCATCAGGTTTTTTTCATAATTCAAATTTTGGTTTACCAAATGGCTATGGCATGATGCTTATATATGATCAGAAGACAGGTCAGCCTAAGGCAATTCTAAATGATGAATCATTTCTTACTGATATTCGAACTGCTGTTGCTGGGGCGATATCTGCTAAATATTTAGCTCCAAGCAAAGTAAAATATATTGGTATTATAGGTACGGGTGTACAAGCTCGACTGCAATTAAAATATTTAAATGATATCATTGATTGTAAATCAGTAATAGTTTGGGGTAGAAACGAAAATTCCTTAAAAAAATACAAAGATGATTTTTCAAAGAGTAATTATAAAATAACAATAACAAAAGACATCAATCAAATTATAGAAAGGTGCCAATTGATAGTTACCTGTACGCCTAGTGAGAATCCAATAATTACTAATATTAATCCAGGAACTCATATTACAGCAATGGGCTCGGATACAATTACTAAACAAGAAATTGCATCACCTATACTATCTCAAGCTGATCTTGTTGTTGCAGATAGTCGTTCTCAATGTGAGCATAGAGGTGAGATATACCAAGCTATCAAAGATGGGTTTTCCATGAAAGATGTTGTTGAAATTGGTGAGGTAATTCAAGGCAAAGTAAAACGAAGAGAAAATGATAAGCAAATTACAATTGCTGATCATACAGGTGTAGCTGTTCAAGACATTCAAATTTCAAAAGCAGTTCTTAAATATTTAAATTAGACGTAATTTTTAGTAGCTTAAACCAGGAGTTCAGTTATGAAAAAAATAATAAATAAGTTATCAATTACATTCTTTCTATCAGCAATTTTTGCTGGTGAGCTTGAACTAGGGTCAACTATCCCTTTGGCTGATATTAAAATGATGGATATAAGTGGGAAGATGATTTCTTTAAATGATGTAAAAATGGAAAATGGACTATTGGTAAACTTTTCTTGTAATACTTGCCCATGGGTAGTTGCATGGCAAAATCGATATAATTCATTAGCAGAAGAAAGTAATAAAAATAAGATTGGCTTTATTACTGTAAATCCAAATACGCGAATTCGAGATAGGGGGGAAGGATTATCTGACATGCGTGATTTTGCTAAAAAATATAAACATGACTTTCTTTATGCTCTAGATAAAGAAGCTAAATTAGCAGAAGCATTCGGAGCTACAAAGACACCTCATATATATCTCTTCAATGGTGAAGGTAAGTTAGTTTATCGAGGAGCTATTGATGATAACGCTCGAAAACCTAAAAAAGTGAAAAATAAGTATCTTTTTAATGCAATTAAAGCTGTTGCTAATGGTGATAATATTGATTTTGCAGAAACGAAGGCTTTAGGGTGCGCAATTAAATTTGCTAAAAAATAAATAAACTAATGAATTATAAGAATATAATGGTTGGATTGTGCGGAAGAGGAGATGAATCGGCTGTTATTTTGGAAGCAATTAAAATTGCTAATGGGGGTCACATAACATTTATTCATATAAATGATCCTCATGCTGGTGAAATGTCAATGATGATGGATGCGCTAGATAAAAAAATCACTGAATCTGATGTGCTTTCTTGGATATCAAAAGTTGATAAATTTATTGTAGAAAATTGTTCAATATTAATTAAATCAGATAACTCAATACCAAAAGCTATTTATAAGGCATCTGAAGGAAAAGATTTAGTTGTTCTTGGCCACAGAAAACAAAGTTTCTTTAAAGAAAACTTTTTTGATTCAATTGATGAAGGTATTGTTAATAAAGTACTTTGTCCTGTGCTTGTTATTCCTAAATAAAAAATTAACTTAATACATAATTTTTGATATAATTTCCTTTGCTTTTAAATAAGCTATCATCATGAATCCTCGAAAAATTACTTTATTAACTGTAGTCTTAGTTTCTTTTGTTTTTGCAGAAGAATTAATAATTGACCTTAAAACATTTCCTCGCCCAACTATGACTACTACTCGATTAAAAGGTGAAATTATTATTGATGGATTTATAAATGAAAATGAATGGATGCTCGCAGATTCCATTTCCGATTTTTATCAATCACAACCAATTCCTGGTGCAACAGCGACTGAAAAAACAGTTGTTAGAGTACTTTATGATGATCAATTTTTATATGTTTCTGCTGTATTGTATGATTCAAACCCTGATCAAATAATTATTGAAAGCCTTGAAGAAGATTTCGAATCTCAAGACAATGATGCTTTTGCTATCATGTTAGATACTTTCAATGATAATAAAAGTGGATATGCTTTTCTATTTAACCCTGCTGGCGCTATTAAAGATATGTACATTGATAATGATGGTACAAACATCAATCGTGCCTGGGAAGGTATTGTAAAGCCTAAAACTTCTATTCAATCGCATGGCTGGGAAATAGAACTTGCATTTCCTTTGACTAGCTTAAGGTTTAATCCTAGTGATGGTGAACAAGAATGGGGAATTAACTTTCTTAGAAGAATAAGAAGAAAAGGTGAAGATGTTTATTGGAGTCCTATTGAACCATACGAAAAACTATTAACAGTTTCTAAAGCTGGTACATTAGAAGGATTAATAGATATTAGGCCGGGAAGAAATTTGCAGATAAAACCATTTTTAGTTAGTAATAAAGTTAATGCAGATGAGAGTTCTAATAATTCTGATTTTGGTCTTGATACGAAATTTAGTGTAACTCCAAGTCTAACATTGGATCTTACGTATAATACAGATTTTTCACAGGTAGATTCAGATGAGGAGAAAGTTAATTTGACACGCTTTCCTTTATTTTTTCCAGAAAAACGAGATTTTTTTCTTGAGAATGCAAGTTTATTTGAATTTGGTGATATTTCTAATTACTTATATAGAATGAAGCCAAATAAATATGGGCGTTCATTTACAATGTTTCATAGTAGGAGAATTGGTTTAGAAGATGGTATGCAGATTCCAATATCTGGAGGAGGTAGATTAAGTGGAAAGATTGGAAACTTTGATATTGGACTGTTAAACATGATTTCTGAGTCAAAAGGAGAGGTTCCAAGAACTGATTATAATGTTGCGCGTGTGAAAAGTAATTTTCTTAAAAAATCAAATTTTGGAGCCATATTTATTAATAAAAATTCAGTAGGTGTTTTACGTGATCACCAATCAATGGGAGTAGACTTAAACCTTAATATAAATAAACTTTTAGTTTATTCGTATTTAGCAAAAACTGATAATGATGAAATTTCCAATAATAATTTAGCAGGTCGCATCGCAGTTGCGTGGAGAGATAATAAATGGGATATAGCAGCTTATTATAAAAAGATTGACGAAAATTTTGATCCAACTGTGGGGTTCATTCAAAGAACTAATGTTAATGAAACATTTGCAACAATAGGCAGGCATAAGCGTTATACTTCTGGGAAAATTTTATCAATTAATCCATATTTATTTATAAACCAGTTTGACAATCTAAATGGTTACATGGAGTCTCGTGCTTTAAAAGCTGGTTTAGATATTCAATTTATGAATAGATCCATGGTTTTTGCTGGACTTACTCAAACTGATGAAGTTATAAAAGATTCATTTGACCTTTACGGAGCTGAGGTTCCAGTTGGTGAATATAAATTTAATAATCTTAGTATTTACTTTAGAGGAGATCGAACTAAAAATATATCATTTAATGGAAATGCTAGTGTAGGGCAATATTTTAATGGAACAAGAAATTCATATGGAGTTTCTGCTACTATTAAAAGAGGCTATAGATTTAGTGTAAATATGGGATTAAATAAGAACCTTGTTAAGTT
>JAAZYT010000106.1 GCA_014239505.1 Fidelibacterota bacterium
TCTTAGTTGCCCTAAAGTTCTTCCTCTCTCGCCAATTACACGCGCATTCGGGAGTCCTGATTCTTGACAACAGCGTTCAATTAAGATTTCTCCAAGGCTTTCTATTTCATCTGCTATAGCATTTAAAAAAAGCGCCTTTTGTTTTCCTGAAATATTTCTGTATTCTTCAAAAGCTTCATTAGCTTTTTCAACTGCAAGATTAACTTCTTCAGAACTTGCATTACTAAAATTTCCATCAAGGGTCATTCCTGTTTTTGGATTAAAACCTTGAGTATATGAGTCTCCTTTATTACTAATTGAAAACCCAATAATATTTTTTTCAATCATTTTATATTCCATTCTATATATTTGGCATCTCAGGGCGATTAGCAAGCGCCTTATCAATAACACCTTGAACAAAATCTCTTTCTTTTCCTATCAAAGGTAGTCTTGGCGGGCGTACGTGTTCTGTTCCAATTCCAGTTGCTACTTCAGCAAGTTTAATATTCTGAACTAACTTTGGATGAATATCTAATTCAAGTAGAGGCATAAACCATCGATATATTTCGGTCGCTTCTGAAATTCTATTTTGTTTCACCAATTCATAAATTACCACAGTCTCACGAGGAAAAGCATCTACTAGTCCAGCTACCCAACCATCAGCACCCAATGCGAGTTCTTCCAAAGCTAAGGTATCTACCCCGCATAGAATTTTAATATCATCTCCAAAGGCATTTCGCATTCGAGTGACATTGGTCACGTCTCTAGTAGACTCTTTAGTAGCTTCAATATTCTCTATCTTTAATAATTCTTCAAACATTGGTATTGTAATCTCAATCTTATAATCATAGGGATTATTATAGGTCATAATTGGTAAATCACAGGAGCTTGCTACAGCTTTATAAAACTCAATCGTTTCTCTATCATCTGAAACATATCTCATTGGAGGTAACATCATTAAACCATCTGCGCCTGTCTCTTGTGCATTTTGCGCAGCTTGCACTGCTTCTGCAGTTGACTGTTCTGCAATGTTCATTAAAACAGGGATTCTTCCATTTACATGATTTAATATTTCTTTTAATATTACTATTTTTTCATTTTGAGTCAGCGTACTTGCTTCACCCAAACTTCCAGCAATAACACAACCATGAATACCCGCATTTATTTGTGCTTCAACATTTTTAATGCATGAAGGAATATCAATCTTATAATTTTCAGTAAATTTTGTTGTTAAGGCAGGATAAATGCCTTTCCATTGTGGTTTCATCTTTTATTCTTTCTTTAACTAGTCGAGATTAATTGAATTATTAATTAAGATATTAATAATATTTCTAAGAAAAATGCTGTTAAATCTCATAAGAGATCAAACTTAAATTAGCTTTATGAAGACTAGTCTATTATTCTTAATAATTAGCAGTATACCTATGATTGATATATTAATTTCGTTTAAAACAAATCAATATGCAAAAACACTCCCAAAGACAAAAATTGGTCGAAGTCTTTTTGCTTTAATTTCAACAGCTGTATGGACGACTGCTTTAATTTTTACAATATTAGATTATTTTTAATTTCAACTATTTCTTGCGCTTACGACCCATCAATGCATATCCTCTTAATGTAATTTGAAGGAGGAAATCATGAAATTACATCGATTAGTCGCTTTTATAATGGTCATCTTTACATTTTTACCTGCTCAATTAGAGAAGGTAGAGCATAAACCAAACCCAACTAAAATGGTTGATTTTGGAGATCTTGCTGAAGGACCATATCAAAAACTAGTTATAAGAAATGCAATGGTTATTCCAGGACATGGTGGTCCTGCCAATGGTCCATTTGATATTCTAGTAACTGGAAACGTAATTGCTAAAATACAACGTCACGATCCAAAAAAACCTGACAAAATGAAAGGTGACCGTGTCATTGACGGTGACAACTTATTTGTTATGCCTGGGATGTTAAACCTACATTTACATTTAAGAAATGAGTCACTTCCATTAGACTATATTTTTTATCTTCAATTAGCTACAGGTGTAACATCTATTGGACCCGCAGAGGAAGGTCGAGTTCAAAAAATATTACAAGCTGAACGTGATAATGAAGTCATCTCACCAAGACTTTTCCCACTTTATGGTTGGGGAAGTAAAACTGACTTTGATGAAGAATTTATAATGGACCCAGCTAATGCAGATAAAGTAGCAAAAAAAATGATTAAAAATGGCGTTAGGCAGGTTTATATAAATAATCTTTGTTGGAATCCAACAATTTTTGGAGCTGCAGCAAAAGCAATTGAGAAAGCTGGTGGTCTTACTGCGGTTCATATTCAACCATCATCTACATCACAAGTAAATGCCTTGGATGCAGCTCGATTAGGTGTAAGTATGATAGTGCACCATTATGGATATGCAGAATCAGCTTTAAATCGAGGAGTAATGAATTATCCGGTTGATTATAATATGTCTAATGAAAACATTCGTTTTAGGGAAGCAGCACAAGTATGGATAGAAGCTGGAGAAAATCCTGAGACACGTCATAGGTTGCTCAATGATATAGCAGACTCATTGGTTCATTATGGTGTAACAATGCAACCAAATAGAGCTACTTATGAAGCAAACAGAGATATTATTCGTGCGCACGGTTTGCCATGGCATGAAAAATATACACATCAAGCACTTTGGGAAATGCACTTGCCTAGTCCACATATGCATGCATCATTCCAATATAATTGGTCATCTCTCGATGAATATCGTTGGCATTACATGTATGATCTTTGGGGCGATTTAATTTTTGAGTTTAATAAACGTGGTGGTCGTGTTGCTTATGGTACTGATGATAATTATCAATGGTCCACAGGAGGTTTTGGAAATATTCGTGAACTTCAACTTGTTCTTGAGTCCGGAATGCATCCATTAGAAGTCCTTCAAAGTGCAACCTATAATAGCGCCCAGACTATATTAGAGCCAAAACTTGGTATGATTCAAAAAGGGTATATAGCAGATATTCTAGTAGTAGATGGTAGCCCGGCAGAAAATTTTCGATATCTCTACCCTTTTGGTGCAATAAATATGGATAAAGAAACAGAAGAAATGTACCGTACACAAGGAATCATTCATACAATCAAGGATGGTGTGGTTTATGAGAATAAAAATCTTATGAGAGAAGTTGAACGCATTGTTAAAGAATCTAAAAGAAATGCGGGACCTGATATTGTAACTGAACCATTTAAATAATTGGTTTAATTAATAAATTGTAACATAAAAACTGCCTCAGTTAATATATTGAGGCAGTTTTTTTTTGAGGAAAATATGAAAAATAAAATATTATTACTGCTGCTCTTCATTATCAATATAATAAATGCAGAAGTCACTTTTACGGCTGATGAATTTAAATCTAGACGAATGAAGCTCGCAAAGGAACTTGAAACCAACGCAATTGCAATTTTTCAAGGAGCCCCTTCGGAAACAGGATATGTAAAATTTCGTCAATACAATGAATTTTACTATCTTACAGGCATAGAGACGGCACATGCTTATGTGTTGATCAAAGGAGGTTCTGGTGAAACTTCATTGTACCTACCACATAAAAACCCTAGGCGTGAACGAAGTGAAGGTCCACTGATGTCTAGTGAAGACGTTGATGAAGTAAAAAAAATGAATGGTGTTGATAATGTTTACCCTACTGAAATGATGGGTGAGCATCTTTGGCGAATGCGAATGCGATCAAAACCAATTGTGTATCTCTATCAAACGCCACCCGAGCGGCATGCAGAAAGTCGTGATTTATTATTACGCTATGAAGGCGATATACAAAATGACCCTTGGGACCATACTGAACCTAGATACAAAAATTTTAATAAAAATATATCAAATCAGATGCATGGATCAGAGATTAAGGATATTACTCCAATACTTGATGGATTAAGACTCATTAAGAGCCAAGCTGAGATTAATATTCTTAAAAAGGCAACAGTTCTATCTTGCCTTGCTCTGATGGAAGCTATGCGATCTACAAAACCAGGACTCTTTGAATATGAACTAGATGGAATGGCAAAATATATTTACCATATTAATGGCGCCCAAGGAGATGCTTATTACTCACTTATTGCTAATGGACCTAATGCCTACATGCCCCACTACCATGAGAAAAAAGATAAATTAAAAGATGGCGATCTATTACTAATGGACTATTCACCAGACTTTAAATATTACATGAGTGACATAACTCGAATGATTCCAGTGAATGGTAAATTTAGTAAAGAACAATCACAACTCTATAGTTTCTATGTATCATGTTATAGGGCAATATTAGATAATATTAGGCCTTACGTAGAACCAGTTCAAGTTAGAAAAGATGCTGCCAAAAAAATGGAGACTATATTATCAAATTCTAAATTTGATCAACCTCATCACCTCAAAGCTGCAGAAAATTTTGTTAAATCATATGTTCGCTCTTCAAAAAGGGACTTTGCTAGTCTTGGGCATGGAGTTGGAATGGCTACACATGATGTGGGAGATCACTCAAAAATGTTAATGCCAGGAATGGTTTTCACCATTGAACCCGCCTTACGTGTTCCAGAAGAAAATATCTACATTCGTTTGGAAGATCTAATCGTTATTACTGAAACAGGTGCGGAGGTAATTTCTGATTTTGTTCCAATGGATATTAAAGGTATAGAAAAACTAATGCGTGAAAAAGGAATGTTAGATAGATACAAATCCTTGACTGAAAAAGATTATAAAAAATATCTAAAAAAATGAGTTCAAAACCTAATTCATCTTTTATAGTAAAGATATTACCCGTTTTATTTTTAGGGTTATTAATCGTTTATGGAATGATTTTACGTCCAAAAATTTTTGGACAACCAGTCTTTCCACTTGAAGTAGTATTTATGTTGGCAGCAGTTTTTGCTATTGGTCAAATGCTGATTATCGGTTTTAAATGGGAACATATTCAAAAATCTATTGTACTTAAAATATCGCGTGGTTTTCCAGCCATTCTCATCCTCTTCTCTATTGGTGTCATTATTGGGACATGGATGGTAAGTGGAACTATCCCAATGTTAATATACTATGGAATCAATTTGATCAATCCAAGCTATATATATATTTTAGCATTTGTGATTCCGATAATCTTCTCTATGCTTACTGGTACATCATGGGGATCAATTGGTACAATAGGAGTTGTTATTATTGGTGTTTCATCCGTCATTGATGCTAACCTAGGTATTACAGCAGGAGCTATTGTTGGAGGGGCATTTTTTGGTGATAAGCTATCTCCTTTATCAGATACAACTAACCTTGCTGCAATGGCAACAGAAGTTGATCTCTATGACCATATCCGATCAATGATGGTAACAACCTTCCCATCAGCTTTGCTTGCAGCTTGTATTTATTTTTTCCTTGGTTTTATTTACCCACCAGTTGGTAATGCGATAAATTCACCAGAAGTCAATACTACATTAAATTTTATATCTTCGATGTTCAATTTCAATATTTGGCTTTTAATTCCACCTACAATTGTTCTTATCGGTTCGATTAGAAAAATGGCAACGCTCCCCACTCTTCTTACTTCATCTATGTCAGCAGCATTTATTGCCCTAATTTTTCAACCTTATTCATCCGCAAACATAATGTCATCAATTCATAAAGGATTTAGTACAGATATGGCCTATTGGATAAATTCATCACCAGAAAATATAAATACATTATTTTCACGAGGGGGTCTCTATGAATTGAATGAAGCTATTATATTTTCAATAATGGTTTTTGTTTTTATTGGCACTATTGATTTAATTGATTCAATGCCTTCTATTGTTGATCGAGTATTTCGTTTAGTAAAAACAAAAGCTGGCTTAATTATTTCATCTCTCTTTACAACCGGCTTTACAAATTCGATCACTTCAAACCAGTCTGCCACTAGCTTTATCATTGGTGATGCTTTTAGAAGACGTTATGATAAATATAACATTCCAAGAAAAGTTTTATCACGCTCAATTGAAGATTATGGTACCATGTTAGAGAGTTTAATTCCTTGGCATGCAACTACCATTTTTTTAACAACAACATTGGGTGTTGCTTATAGTGATTACTGGTATTGGCAATTATTATCACTAATAAATTTAATATTAGCACCAACACTCGCAATTTTAGGAAAAGGTTGTTTTTATAAGGAGACTAAATAAGTTCTTCTAATGCGTTGATCAAATGATCAATATCTGCTTGTGTATTATACCCTTGAATAGAAATACGAAATGCAGTGTGCTCAATATGACGCATAACTGGCATTTCAATCTGATAATCATTATATAAGGTTTTTTTAAAAGCAACAGTGTCATCTATTGGAAAAAGAATAGTTGCCATCTGTCCTAGCCAATTATCAGGGCATATTTTAGGTAGTTTAGTAATTTCATTAATACGGTTCCTTGCTTCTATTACCATATTAATAGAACGTGATCGAACTGAATCCCAATCATGTTCTTCTTGAAATTGAATAGCTTCGGGTACGGTGAAGAAAGTACTCATGTCATTGGTTCCTTGCCATTGAAATACATTTATAAAACGACTAGGACTATGTAATTGAACTGAACTTTTAAATTTTTCATATTCTTCTCCCCATCCCCAACTCTTAAGCATTGGTTGAATGCCATCCTGTTTTTCTTTTTTAACATAAAGAAAAGAACTTCCTTTAGGGCAGCACAACCATTTATGCAAAGCTCCAGTATAATAATCAGGATCTAATTCTTTAATGTCTAATGGTATATGAGCAGGAACATGTGCGCCATCTATAATTGTCTTTATTCCTCTTTTTTTAGCTTCAGCTACAATTTCTGGAATTGGTAAAATCATACCAGTAGTGCTTGTTATTTGACTAATGAAAACATATTTAGTTTGATCACTTGCATAAGACCAAAATTGATTTAAAAAAGTTTCTTTATCCTCAATTGGTAGGTTAATCTCAGCTTGAATATATTTATAACCTTTCTGATCAGCATCATACGTCCACATTCTATCACAAGATCCATATTCTAAATTTGTGGATAATACTTCATCATTAGAGTTAATCAAAATATTGTGAATTACAGTTCCAACAGCTTGCGTAGGATTCGTTACAAAGATTAAATCATCCTTATCACAATTAACATAGTGACTTAATGATTCACGAGATATCTCTAATAGTTTATAAACATCTTCTTGCATAAACTTAATAGGATGAGATTCAAGATCAGTTTGATATTTTTGATAAACTTCAAAAACTGGTTTAGGGCATGAACCATACGAACCATGATTTAAAAATGTTATTTCTGGATCTAAAAGAAATTTACTTTTTAATGCATCAGATGAATTATCCATTTTTTCTCCCTATTCTAATCCAATATTCTATTGCTTTTGAAACACCTAACCTTTGTGGTGTAAAAATTATAAAACTAATCATAAAAAATACACCGATAATTACAGCAGTAAATACTGTTATTGTATCAATTGATAAATAGTATATAGCTATGATTGGAAAAATAAAAACTGCTCTATCTAGTAATAGTAAAAAAGCCCAGTCATCTCCAGGTTTTTCTATAAACCTTATTCCACAATCAGAACAAATATCGTTTATCTGAAATTTATTCTTTCTTAAAGTTTTTTTGCCACAATTAGGGCAACAACCAAGGATTGCGCGTTTAATACATGTTGATAATTTCAAATAAAATAATCTCTTTATTAAAGATAAAATAATAATGTTAATCTAAACAAAAAAGCCCCACATAAATGCAGGGCTAATCTATTTATTATAAATTAATCTACTGTTCTACGAACAATATAATTTACTTTACCATTGTTAATACTTCTTGAGTTCTATTATATGTATGATCTGCTAGAACTTTAATTATTTTTTTCTGAAAACTTCCTTTGCCATACATTTTCTCGTAATCATCTCTAAATCCTTCAGGCAGTCCTAGAGCTCCATCTTTATCAAATCTTTTCCAACTTTTAAATGGATATACAAGCTGAAAGTCCATTTGACCTTCATTTGCAAATTTGTTTCGATAAATTCGCCTAGCAATTTTTGCATTTGTTTTTCTTAATACCTTTGTAATAGAACCAAAAGCTTCTTCAACTGCAGCTAAATTCCCTGGACCTTGTCTTACTGAGTAACTTTTAGAAAGAATGTTCTCTCCAACAGTTTCATTCTCAGGATTATAAGTTAGTTCTTCATCTCTAACCATATAAATCACATTTACTTCATCTGCATAAGGGCTTACATTTTTCTGCCAATCTTTAACATGATCAGCAGGAAGCGATAAATCCATATTCGAAAATGTAGTGGGTCCAAGTGCCCAACTAAAATTACCAGAATTAGGACCAGTATTTATATACCAAAGATATGCTTTAGGGCTATCTTTACCATTATGGTATTTGGCATTATGTTTTTTTACACCATCCGTTAATGATCCAACTTTTCCTTCTCTAAGCTTAAGAGTTGAAGTTTGAAACATGACATAATCTTGACCAATAAGAGTAGCACATGTTATTAAGGGAATAATTATTCCCACGATTCGTTTTATCATTTTTTTTCCTTATTTAATCATTACTCTAATTTCATCATACCAACCATCAGTATGATTATCTAAAACTTTAACAACATTCTTTTGCCAACTACCTTTACCATTTATTTTATCATAAGCAGTTGCAAAATTTGGAGGCAATCCATTGCTATTCTCAAATCGTGTCCAGCTTTCAAATGGATAAACTAAAGAAATATCTTTCCTATCAGCAGACCTAAATTGATTTCGATATACTCTTCTTGCTATATCTGCATCCAGTTTAACCAGTGTCTCTTTAATTGATTTTATTGCACCTACCACTGCTTCCATATCTTTAGATTTATTTTTTACGTCAAATACTCTCTGTAAGATACTTGTTCCAACAACTTCATTATCTGGGTTATAAGTTAGATCTTCATCTCTAGTTGAGTATTGATAGTTATGTGAACGCGCATACCTTTCTACGTTTACTTCCCAATCTTTTGTATGATCTGCAGAAATAGATGCATCCATATGTGATAATGTTATTGGTCCCATTATCCAAGCATATTGTCCAGAGTAAGGGCCAGTTAACACATTAAATAAATATGCTTTAGGGCCATTTTTACCATCATGGTATTTCGCATTATGCTTTTTAACACCTGACTCTAATTTTGTTATTTCTCCACCCTCTTTTAATTCAAGATATATTCCTTCAAACATAATATACTCTTGAGCAAAAAGAGTGAAACATGTAAGTAAGGGAATAATAATTCCCAAGGTTCTTTTTTTCATAATAACTACTCCTTGATTAATATAATTAAGTCAGAGGAGACTAAAAATCTCCTACAACATATTATTTAATAATATAATAATTTACCTAGTACTTTGATCTTCTAAATAAACACGCATTTCATCATGAGTTTTTTTGGTAGTTTTTGAAACTTGTTTCAAAAACAGACCCCAGGCTCCATTACCATGTACTTTGTTGTATCTTGAAGAAAAACTTGGACCGCTTGGAGGAGTCATGTCCGCCCAACTATCCAGTCCACTGAATGAAGCATAGATAGCGTGTCTTTCACCACCATGGATTAAATGACCCATAGTAAATGAAGCTTCACTATTCGTTTCTTTGAGAACTTCATTATAACGTTGTCTTAAATCATAGAATTCACTGTTCATACCAGGTTTTAAATGAGTGAATTGGACCCTTGTCATTTTTGAAGGTTTACTAGAACTGCTTCGATTATGACTCAAACCTTCTTGAGGCGACCAATATGAAGGGCCTATTCTTTTATCTACATAGGGCGAAATCTTTTTTGAGCCATCAGCTCTATGCGCTTTAGAATTTGAATCAGCTGTGAATTTATCAACTTGAGACCAAGTCATGGGACCATATGTTCTTACTAACCAACCAGATTTTTCACCAGATACCACCCTATAGGTTCTAACTTTCATAATACCTTTATTATGATGCTTTTTATTATGTTCTTTCATTCCTGTCAATAATTCATCCATGGCACCTGATTTGGGCTTTAAATATATGACCCTATATACATCTGTATTAGCCTGTCCAACTAATGCAGCACAAGTGAGTAAGGGAATAAAAATTCCCAAAATTCGTTTAATCATTTTTTACCTCGGTTTCTATTTTTTAAATGTGATCTCTCTCATCATTTTTTGATCTAAAATTTTTCGCATTTTAGGGAACGTTCCTGTGATTTGATTTTGTTGGTCTCTTGATATTGCTTTTCTCGCCTTTTCTTGAGCTTTTTCCCATTTTTTATTATTTTTAGGATTACTATCAAATATAGCTAAGTTTTTATACTTTACCA
>JAAZYT010000027.1 GCA_014239505.1 Fidelibacterota bacterium
GAAACCGGAATTTTTAGATATTTTAAAAAAGATTTTACCAACTGTTGAAGAATCTTATTTCCAGATAGCAATTGAAGGACATACAGATAGCGACCAATTGCCTAAAGCTTTACAAGTAAAATACCCAAGCAATTGGGAGCTTTCTAGCGCAAGAGCCTCAGCTGTTGTTAGGCAAATGATAGGCTTAAGCGTTTCCCCGACTCGGCTAGAAGCCGTTGGATATGGAGAGTTTGTTCCTAGAGATAAAAAAAATACTGAGGTTATTTCAATGGAGTTAGTACAAAAATATAACTCCACCCCTCAGCAAAAGTCGCGCAACCGAAGAGTAGAAATTACTTTTTTAGCCCCACGTGGTGGCCCTGTTGGGCGTTCAGAATCCAAGCCAGATGATAAGCAATAATTTAGATGATTAAGGGAGTTTATATGATTAAGCGGATTAATAAGTTAATAAAATATGGTTTTGTCTTGGGCCTCATACTCAGTATGGGACTTGGGCAGTCCACTGGATACTTAGCTCAGAAGCTAATGATTGAAAACAATTTAAGAAAGCGTATTTCTGATGCACTTGAAAAAGTAATTGATAATCGCAAATATGTAATTGATGTTAGTGTTGATTTGGAGATCAGCAGTGCTTTTGAAAACCAAACTACGTATTCACCAAATGGTGATGTTGAATCACTAAAAGCCGCTGAAGACATGTTAAATGCAACTGACTCTCCTTCAAGAGGTAGTGTCGGCTTGCCAATTCCTGGATTTGATTTTACAGCTGAATCGCCAGCTGAAGATACGAACGCGCCTACTGAATCAGCACCCTTGAGTTCACCCGTTGAAGACAATGTGGTTTCAAGAACTCAAACAGAAATGCGCCCAGCTATGGCGAGTGTAAGAAATATGGAAATAAGTATTATCATACAAGAAGGAGCAGCTCCAGAATTAATAGAAAATATTCGTCAAGTAGTTATGGTTGCCTCTCGTTTTGACCGACCAAGAGGCGATGTGTTAAGTATCATGACAGCAAGCTTTAAAGAGCGAAGAGATGAAAAATCAGCTGAGCAGGTCCTACTTAAAAACATAGCTGAAAAGCTAGAATCTCTTGAAAGTCAACGTGAAAGATTAGGTGAGGTAGATTGGAAACAAGAGTTAGAAAATTATAAAGATTCAGAAGCTGAAAGAAGACAAGAAGATAGGCTTTATTTCCAATCTAAATTAGCAGAATTTGAAACTGCTTCTCGTGACCAATCATATGACCAGGAACGCCAGGCAATGCTTAGACAGGACTCTGTAAGATTACAAGCTCTGAACGAGGAAATACAGAACCTCAAGTCTTTCTTAGGTACAGATCTTTCTGATTCTGCGGCAACACAAGCTCAATCATCTGTTCAAGAAAAGATTGAAGAAAAGGCATCTTTAGATAGTCAAATATCTGAAAAGCTTGCCATGCTTAATAAGGTTCAGTCTGAACTTGACAGTCAACCTCGAAATAGTGGAAACAATGGAATGATGATTTTCCTTGTAATACTTGGAGCCATAGTAATTATTCTTATTGTTGTGCTTGTAATGGTTTTAATGAATAAACCTAAACAACAAATACCTCCACCTTGGATGATGTATCCTCCAAGAAGACCTAAAAAAAAACCTACTGAGGAAAAAGTGAATGTTACAGCACCTCAAGTTCAACAAGCACCGCAACAACCTGTAGCACCTCCTGAGCCTCTACCTGAAGATATTGCTGTCCTCCAAAGCGAAGTGAATGATATGAAACAAGCAGTTGTCTCTATGAGTGTTGGTCAGCCTCAAGCTGCAACAAAAATTGTTAAAGACTGGATAGTAGAAGAGGCTCCACCTGAGCCTGAAATAGCACCAGCCACTCCAGAAGCTGAAGATGATGGTGATAAGAAAAAGAAGAAAAAGAAGAAAAAATAAGAGGCACGTATGATCTCAGATTATAATAGACTCTCTGGTCTACAAAAAGTGGCTATACTATTCTCTATTCTTGGTGAAAGTTTAGCGTTAAATCTCATAAAAGAACTTGATAAAACAGAGCTGCGAAAAATAAGAGCTGCTATGCGAGGGGTGAATAGTGTTGCTTTTACTGTAAAAAAGCAAGTCATGGAAGAATTTTACTTTTCTTTTGTAAGTGAAAAATTCCAGGAAGAAGAAGAAAGCGATGAGCCTAAAAAGCCTTTTGCTTTTCTTGATGACTTGACGAATGAACAGCTTATTGCTCTTCTAATTACAGAAACACCAAGGGTGATTGCTATTACACTGGCCCAACTATCTAGTGATAAACGAATGTTAGTTTTAAATCGTATTAGTGAGGAAGAAAAAGGCCAAGTTCTTTTAAATATTGGTAATTTAGACGATGTCCCTCTTGAAGCGGTTGTTCAAATAGCTAATAAGCTTCAAAAGAAAGCTAGGCAACTACCTAAGACTGTAGCTTTCTCACGTGGTGGTGGGAAAGATTTAGCTGATCTTTTAGGAGAAATGGAAGCTGAAGATGAACAAATGTTTATGAGCAATTTAGAACAAGAGAATCCTGACTTAGCTGAAGCTGTTAAAAAATATCGAATTACATTTGAATCTATATTTGAAATTTTCCCGGACAACTTACTGCGAGATCTTATGAATGCGGTTGATTTAGATGCTATTGCCATGGCCTTAAAAGGAATGGATAAATCAATCAACGACAAAGTAATAGGTGTACTGCCAAAAAAGAAACAGGCAATGTTTACCCCTGTAGAAGGAGCTGCTGCAAAGCGCGAAGTTGACGATGCGCGTAAAGCAATTGTCTCTGCTGCAAAACAAATGGAACGTGATGGTGCATTTAAACTAGAAGATCTACTAGGCGGAGGAGAGACTATAGAATAATTAAAAAATTTCTCTACCTAGTTCGCAATCGTTTATAATAAAACCTCGCTTTTCAGTGGGGTTTTTTTATTCAATATATCCAGAGAGTTCTCTTGCAGACGGGTCATCTGTTTTTACCCATTTAGGCATCCAATAATATGGAATTAGCTTTTCGTGGTTAGGAAAAAATGATTCAAAAATTTTCCTATAATAATAACTTTCTTTAAGAATTGGTCTACAATGATTTATTTTGAGTGACTCTGTATTAAATTCTAAATCAGAAATTTTTTCATCTATATAATTTTTAAGCACAAGGTGCCATGATTTTTTTTGTGAACTAACCCCATCTGAGAAGGCGCATTTCTTTCTCCATAATATTGACTCTGGTAAAATACTCATTTTAGAAAAAGCCTTTCTTAGAAGATATTTTTCTATCCGATTATTATCATTGAAGGTTTTTTCTTTTGGATTTATTGATAAATAATAACTGACAAATTTCTTGTCAAGAAATGGCGTCCGCGCTTCTAGGCCATTAGAACTAATCGATCTATCTGATCTTAATACATCAAATTTATAAATTTCTTTAACAAGCCTTTCGCATTCTTCTTGAAAAACTGATGGTGAAGGAGCATTTTTCATATAAAGATACCCACCACAGACCTCATCGCTTCCATCTCCATTAAAAATAACTTTACAATCTGAATTTTCACGTATATACTTTGAGACAAGATAATTACCAATGCTCGCTCGAACTGTTGTTGTATCATAAGATTCAATATTATATATAACAGTTTCAATGGCTTGCAAGAAAATACTTTCAGGTATTACAATTTGATGATGGTTTGAGCCGATAAATGTAGCTACTTCTTTAGCATACTTTAAATCTACGCTCCCCGGCATCCCAATTGAAAAAGTTTTCAATCTTTCACCTGAATTATATTTATTTACAAGTGATGATATAAGACTCGAGTCAAGCCCACCAGATAAAAGTGAACCAATCTCACGTTCAGACATCATCCTCTTTTTTACAGATTCTATTAGCCTTGTTCTAATTCCTTCAATGATATCACCTTCTTTAATATCTCCAAGTGATTCTCTTTTATTTTTATAATATTTATTAAACGTTGTAGGTTTGTCATCTTCCCACCAATGGCCTGGAGGAAAAGGTTTAACAGTTTTACATAAATTGCTAATTGCTTTTGCTTCAGATGAAAAAAGAATATTATTATTTTTATACCCTATAAATCCTGGCCTAACGCCAAAAGGATCTCTACCAGCAAATAGCTTTTTTTGTTTTTTATCATACAGTAAAAACATAAAAACACCATCTAAAGACTTAATTGTTTGTTGAATGCCAAATTTTTTATACATATGTAATATAATTTCGCAATCCGAACCAGTTTTTAAATTAAATCCATGTTTTTTAGCTAAAAGCTTATAATTATAGATCTCACCATTACAAATCAGGGCAAAACTCTGATCCTTTGGATGAAATAAGGGTTGGTCCCCAAACTTATTTGTCCCAACTATTGCTAATCTATGAAAGCCAAAAAGTAAAGTATTATCAAACTTAATTATTTTTGAGTTATCTGGTCCACGATAGCTAATTTTTTCTATATGAGATTTTAAATCTTCCTCATTAGACAACTTGCCTTTATAAGCAAAAATTCCACACATTATTTATCTCCTTTTAAATAAAAAAAACCCCCAGAACTTTTTTAGTTTTGGGGGTTTTTTAAAAGTTGTTGATTCCGTTAAATTACACAGAAGACCCCACGTCAAATAAATTGACGTTATTATTATTGAAATTGGTCTTTTTATAATTCATTTCTTACCAAAAAAGTATTGGGAATAATTCCTTAAATCAACATTTTATTTTAGTACTGATTGAGCTGCTGCAAAACGTGCTATGGGTACTCTATATGGAGAACAACTAACATAATCTAGTCCTTCCTTGTAGCAGAACTCAACACTAGAGGGGTCACCTCCATGCTCTCCGCAAATACCTATCTTTAGTTCTTTCTGAATATTTCTACCTTTTTTAACAGCCATTGAA
>JAAZYT010000091.1 GCA_014239505.1 Fidelibacterota bacterium
ATGTATAAAATATTAGAAGTTAAAACCATATTACCAGAAGCATAATTAATACCTGGGGTAGCTACTTGACCATTAAGATCAAAAGTAAGTCCTCCTCGACTATCTAATCGATTTATAATCGTTGATTTCTCATCTTTATCTAAAGTATCGCCACTTAAAGTATTCATCGCAGCCATCGATAAATAATTATTACTTAACCCAAAGTCCAAACCACCTAATTGAAGCATAAATGGTTTTTCTTTTTGAAATGCTATAAGACCGGGATTAAATCCAACTGCATATATGCCATCAGCTGTTGTTGTAGTTGCACCAGCCATTGCAACTGAACGTGGATCCCTTTTTTGACCAAATGCCCCTAATAAAAGGATAAAATATAAACATGCTATTTTTTTCAAGGTTTTAATGACCTATCAATTATTATTAGCTTATTACTATTTGAGGCAATTTTTCCAGCACTGTGATTAATAGTAAAATACCAGCCTGACATATCAACAGTTTTTCCATCAGAAGACTTAACACGAATACGAATACTATCTCGCAATGATTCTTTCATTGAATTAATCCCATCTGTGACACTTGGAGTCCAAGCAAAAGAATCATTGTTATTGATTTCTTCAGCAATGTTCGTCCAACCTTCATCTGATTCAACATTTGGATTAGTACCTGCATAATATGCAATAGTAAGATTAGATACAGTACCAAAAGTCTTCCATTTAATTGTAAAAGGAGTATCTTTGTTTAAATTTTCTCCACCATTAGGATATTTTACAGTAATTTCATTAGGTGCTGCTGAAGTCATACCAGTACTACTTAATTTCAGTGTAATACTAGAATTAATATCAATATAATCAGCTGTTGTTAAATATACTTTCTTAGAATCTGAACCAAACAATGAAAATCTTGGAGCCATAAATGGTTGACCTGGATTCGTCATTAATCGAATTCGTGAAGTGCTTATTGGGCTAGAATAAGCTATAAAGCCTGGTTCTTTTACCTGGCCTAAATGATAAGTAGAACTTGTAGAAGTATAAAAGCTTATTGGATTAGGTAATGGTATTTTAAGTAGCGTATCTACATAAGAGACAACTGTATCAATTCCTAATCCGGTACTTTTAACTATATAAGCCATTCCATCAATACAATCAGTGAAATCATCCATTACATCAAATATAAATAGATTTCCATTTTCTGGATTTAAGCTTTCACATTTAGATACAATATAAAGGCTATCTGAACTTTCCCAATTTAGCTTAAGAACCATTGAATCTTTAAAAGCTGAAAGTGCAGAAACTGTTGTATCAAGTGGGAAAAAACCAATATTTGACATTAGCATTGATAATTCTCCACCTGAAGGAATTCTATTTTCTACTGACATTTCCATACTTGCAGATTGCATTGTAGAACGAATTTTATTTCTATTGGAATGATCCATCTCTTGCATTGGAGTATTTGTTACAGAAATAAATGTCATTGGCGCCATTATTACCTCAAAAGGAGCTAACATTCTATATTTTCCTCCAATATGCATCCCTGATTCCAATGTCCCACGACCATCAATTCTTACTCGAGAGTTAACTTCAAAAGTAGCTGGGTTTGATGACATCAAATTATTGATTGTCGATTCACCAGTTTTTGGAGAAACCGTAGAGCTATCATTATAGGTTACGGAAGATGGAGATTTATATTTAAGCGTTGTAGTGCCATCTCTTGATAAACGAGTTATGGTCTTAGTCGTATCACTAGATCCAGTGGGTATTGCTAAAGTTGAAAGTGCGTTCACTTTCATTGTATCACCCAATTGATTAACAGATACCATATCAAAGTCTAAAACTACAGGAAGACGAATACCATTTAGCATTTCAATTTCTAATTTTGTATCAACAAACTCCATTCCAATAAATCCTACCGGCATACCAGCAACACTAAATGATGAAGGAGGAAATTCTTGAATGATGTTAGCTTCAAGTTTCTCAAAATGGAGTTTTTTCAATTCCAAATCTATATTTATCCCACCAATATTTGACCCATCTAAAGGAAGCTTAGCAACCTGAGAAGGTAATTTTGCTAATAAATCGATAGTTAACTCTGAGAGCGGATTTTGACTTCCAGCAGGATTATAAAATGTGTAATCATCTAAATCATAAATTTTTGTGAACACTTCTCCTTTTTTGAGAACCCTATTGATTTTAATTGAATCTTTGAGAGTTGGTGGTATAAAATTTTGAAAATTCATATTAAAGTCAACATCAAAAGGATAAGTACTATTTATACTTTTTATGTTGATTTCATTAGTCTCAAAACCACTTGGAATCTTTAGCTTTCCTCCATATATCTCAATATCTGAAGGAAATGTTATCTTTGGTAAATCAACCGGCAATGTACTCTCCGATACTTTTACGATAGCAGAATCAACACCAGAAATTTTTAATTGAATTAACGCATTTACTTTTAAACTATCTCCTGCTTTAATTGTAACATTTGCATCAGCTGTGCTCGCAACTCCAAGGTTAATATCTATTCTAATTGCATTTCCTATATTTTTCTGACTTAAAGAAGTTTTTGAATTAAAAATAGCATCTTTTACTACAGTAGATTGTGAATGGTTTGCTAATGTATCTGGAGGATTTGAAAT
>JAAZYT010000096.1 GCA_014239505.1 Fidelibacterota bacterium
AAAGCAGTAATTGGACGACCACCAGAAAACATAATGGAACTAATATAAATGGCAGTAAGAATATTTATTACAGGTGGAACCTTTGATAAGGAATATGATGAAATTAATGGAAAATTATTTTTTAAAGATACTCATATGCGAGAGATGCTTGATTTAGGCCGAGCTAAAATTGATGTAAACATTAGAACTTTAATGATGGTTGACAGTTTAGAAATGACAGCCGAAGATAGAAACTTAGTTGTTGAAAACTGTAAGCATGCTAAAGAAGAGAAAATTATAATTACTCATGGGACAGATACGATGACAGAAACGGGAAAAATGCTTGCAGAAGCAAAGATTGAAAAGACTATCGTTCTTACGGGTGCAATGATTCCATATAAATTTGGTAGTTCTGACGGTTTATTTAACCTTGGTAGTGCTCTGGGTTTTGTGCAAAGCTTGCCAAAGGGTATTTATATAGCAATGAATGGTCGCTGTTTTAACTATGATAAAGTTAAGAAAAATAAAGAAACAGGTATTTTCGAAGGTATATAATTTTTATTTATCGGTCTCCCAATCTATAACGATCATTTCAGTCTGTCTTGGATCGATATATTCACAGTTTTCTCCATCAAAAAAAGCATCTTCTTCAAGTTGAATAGCCACTTCTTTACCCCAAGATTTAATAAATACTTTTGCATTTAATTCAATAGAATAAGCTGTGTTTGGGTATAAAGGATAATCCCCATTCACAGGAACACCTTCTTGCTTATCCCACATTCCAATAGTGGGCCCTGAACCATGTCCATAGTAGCCAATTGGATGTGTATAAATTTGAGGATTAATCCCTTCTGACTTTGCTTGTTCTAAAGCAGATAAAAGCATTTCATTCCCTGTGCGACCGGTCTTGAATTGGTTCGTTAAAATATCTTGAAGTCTATTCCCCGTTGCTAATGCTTTAGTTAATTCATTTGGTACAGTATTCTCACCGGGCATTAGTACATAAGAATGTTGTTGTGTGTCAGTATTTAAACTTAGGTAAGTTATTCCAAAATCAACGTGCAGTAGGTCTCCTGGGAGAACTGTATTATCTGGTTTAGCGTTAGAAAAAGATTTCAGAAAATTAAAGTTTTGTTTATCTCCACGTTGTATGCTAACTGAAGGATGAAACCATGTGACAAAATTTAATTCACGAATTCTTTCGCGGTACCACCAGACAATATCGTCAGTTGTGGTAACGCCTGGCGTAATAACATTTGATGAAAAACCTTCCTTAATTATGTCATGAGCAATGCGACAAATTTTTGGATAGATTTCCATCTCTTTTGCGCTACGAGTTTCAAGCCAACCAACAGCTACATTTGTGGCACTTACAATTCTTTTTTGATATTTTCGTGGAAGTGCTTTGTTTAGCAGATCATATTCTGTTGAGCTAATACCATCAGCTTGTGCAAAAAACTCACTTTTATTTATTCCAATTTTTTTTGGATTTTTCTGTTTAATAAGATCTGCAAGTGCTTTGTATTGATCAGGTTGAGCCTCAGGATCCCAAGCTTTTTTAAAAATCTCTCCAACATCATAACGAGCTACAGCATATGTCTCTAATGGTTTATTTTTACCAGGATCAAATACAACCAATACTGTTCTTCGCCGTGCATTAAGCCATGTTGCAGGTAGCATAGTTCTAATAACTGGATCTTCATTGTATTCTCGTGCAATAATTAACCACATATCCATATTGTTGCGACGCATAACTTCTGGCAATACGGTTCTAAATCTATCTTTTAATAAAGCATCACGCACCTTAGCACGGTCGCGCATAGGAAGTATGTCTTCAGATAGTTCATCAGCAAATAGCTGAAAAGGTATCAAAAAAAAGGAAATCATTAAAAATTTATTAAACTGTTTCATAATTATTACCTCTAGGTGGTATTTTTCTTGAGAAATGATGGAAGCTAAGTTTGCACTAACAAAGAAGTAAGCGCAAATGAAAAACACAATTATTATTATATATAAAAAATAGGAAAAGAAATGAAAGTGACTAATTTGAAATCATGGGTTATAATATTAGGGCTTACTCTCTCTACAATTTTTTCCCAAACGTTCAGAGAAGTTAGGCCAGAGTCTGTTGGCCTATCTTCAAAACGCCTCGAAAGACTTACAAACAAATTAGATAATTATGTTTCTGATGAAAAATTGCCAGGTGGAGTAGCTCTCGTTTTACGTAAAGGTAAAGCTGCTTATTTCTATTCATTCGGCTATAGAGATAAGGAGTTAATGGATCCCATGGAAAAGGATGATATTTTTAGAATTGCATCTCAAACAAAAGCAATAATCAGTGTAGGAATAATGATTTTGCAGGAAAAAGGTTTGTTGCTGATTCAAGATCCAGTTGGGAAATACATTCCAGAGTACAATAATACTAAAGTAGCAGAGGATGATGGTAATGGTTCCTATAAGGTAGTTAAGGCAAAAAGAAAAATTACTATACGTGATTTATTAACTCATACAGCTGGTATAGGTTGGGGGTTTGGTCCTGCAAAAGATGTTTGGTTAAAAGAAGAAATTATGGGTTGGTATTTTTCCCATAGAGATGAATCAATACAGGCAACTATAAAACGATTGGCAAAGCTTCCAATGGATGCACAGCCTGGTGAAAAATTTGTTTATGGTTTAAGTATTGATATTTTGGGTGCTCTAATTGAAGTAGTCTCTAACCAACCTTTAGATCAGTTTCTTAAAAATGAAATTTTTGATCCTCTGAAAATGAATGATACTTACTTTTTCTTACCATTTGAAAAGAAGGAAAGGTTAGCTAAAGTTTATTCTTCAACTAAAAATGGAATAAAGCTTGCGGCTGAACCAGGGAAAAGAGTAGGAGCGAGCATGGTTGGGCAAGGGCATTATATAAACGGTCCTAGAATGAGTTTCTCAGGTGGGGCTGGCCTTCTCTCAACGGCTGAAGACTATGCTATTTTTCTTCAAATGATGCTTAATGAAGGCCAATTTGGCAAAAAAAGAATTCTTAGTAGAAAATCCGTAGAGTTAATGACAACTAACCATATTGCAGATATTTCTTTTGGTGTTGATGGAGTAAGGTTCGGTCTTGGTTTTTCTATATTAGAGCAACTAGGTGGAAGAGGTATGTTGGGATCAATAGGTGAATTTTCATGGGGTGGCGCGTATCATTCAACTTATTGGGTTGACCCAAAGGAGGATATGGTTGTAGTGTATTTTACACAATTGCTTCCAGCAATGAATATAGATGATCATAGTAAGCTTCGTACACTTATTTATCAATCAATAATTGATTAAAAATTATAAATTTTTTTGAAGGAATATTGAATGAACTTTTCTTGTAGTGTTTGCGATAATATTTACGATTTCCCAAAAGTGCCTATTTGGCTTTGTGACTGTGGTAAACCCTTAGTTGTTCATTACAATTGGGAAAATAAGGTTAAGTCAATTGATATAATAGAAAATGAATTATCCCTTTGGCGATATAAAAGCGTTCTTCCTGACATTCAAACAATAATTTCATTGGGAGAAGGTCATACACCATTAATTCCAATTAGTAATAATGTTTATGTAAAGGATGAAACGCTAAACCCTACCGGATCTTTTAAAGATAGAGGGATGGCTCTA
>JAAZYT010000024.1 GCA_014239505.1 Fidelibacterota bacterium
TCAATTGTTATAGCTAATATGAATAAAATTATTAAACTTGAGTAAATGCGCCAAAGTATAATTTTCAAATCTGATTTAACAGCTTCAAAACGAATTTTAAGTAAATATTCTCTTATTGTATTCATATTATTGAGTCAATGCGAACCATATAATATTTACACCCATTTTTAAAGCAGCTTCATGAAGATATTGAGGGTCTTTATGAACTTCAATATCTTCCCATCCATCACCTAAGTCTGTTTCATAAGTATAAAAAACAATTAATCTTTCTCCCTCAAATAATCCTAAGCCTTGTGCAGGTTTACCATCATGTTCATGTATTTTTGGTAATCCATTTGGGAATTCATAAAAAGTGTGGAAAATTTCATGATTATAAGAAAGTTCTACCCATTCTTTTTCTGGAAACACACGCTTCATTTCACGTCGAAAAGATTTATCCATTCCATAATTATCATCTGCATGAAGGAATCCACCTTTTTTTAGGTATTCTCTTAAAATACCTACTTCATCTTCTGAAAATCGAATGTTACCATGACCAGTTAAGTAAAGAAAAGGATAGTAATATAAATCAGAATCTGTAAGTTTTATTTTTACTTCCTCTAAATTAACAGCTATAGATGTATTTTCGTTAATAAAGTTTAATAGATTAGGAATACTACTTGGGTCTCCATACCAGTCACCACCTCCATCATAATGTACTCTAGCAATAGAAAAGTCTTGTGCAAAAATCAATTTAGTGATTGTAAATATAATTATTATGGTTTTAATATTTTTAAAATAAACTGACATATGACTTATTATTTTCAAACTTAATTATCTTAAAAGAAATTACCGCAAAAGAGTTAATTAGGAATAGAATCTTTAATTTATCGACGTCTTGCTACAAGTAGTTAATTTCACCTATTTTGAGGAGTTATGTTTCAAAAATTCATTTTAATAATCGTTATATTATTTTCGCCTATAATGGCAAATTCTATAATAGCAAATCAAGATTCATCTAAATCTTTAATTTTTAAGATATTTTCTTTAGATGATGAGGATAGTAAAAAATATGAAAAAGGTTATTTTTTTGATAGAGTTTTTAAAAGACGAGAATTTCATAAGCCTGTAAATTTTATTCCAATGGAATTGCGTTATGGTTTTGGATATAATGCTGGCGGGGGTTTTTTAGGATTAGGAAGTTTAAAAAGTAGTTGGATGGATTATGAGTCAGATATAACTGAATTTAATGGAGGAACACTACGTGCTAGGTTTGGTCATCAATTAGATTTAGATATTATGAAAACTAATTTAGCTTATTATTGGTTTGGAAATAGTTGGCTAGATATGCACACGGGTTTAAACCTTAGATATTCATCTTTATTAGCGCCCTCTGTTATTCCCTCTGACTGGAATGCATCGAAAGAATCATGGAAAGAATCAAAATTTAATGCAAAACTATATGAAATTGGATGGAGTCAATCTTTAATTTTACAGTGGTTTGAAAGTTGGTATACAACTTACAGATATACTTATGGAATTGCTTTCTCACAATTTTATGAGAAAGAGTCAAAGCCATCAGGCAGTGGACCTTCGCAATCTTTTACTATTGGCGCAAGGTATATTATAGATAATGGTTTAACAAATCGATTTTCTGTTGGCTTGGATTTAAAATACACTAATACATCTATTAAAAACATCAAAGACCCCAATGATATAACACCTATAAATAATTTTAAAATACAGACAGCTGGAATTTATTTTACAGCAGCAGTTTTTTTTGGAGGTCAGAGAACAAAGGGTGATATTGGAAAATCACATTATTATAGTAAAGATTATATATTAGCTAAAAGTACATTAGAAGAGTTTGTTGATGAGTACCCAAATCATGTAAATATAAATAGTGCAAAAAAGTTAATTATTGAAAGTGAAAGAAAAATTCCTTACCAATTAATGCGTGAAGGGATGAACTTTGACCAAAGAGGGCTCATTGAAAGAGCTGTCCAGAGATATATTCAAGCTAAAACTATAGCTGATACATTATTAAAAGATGTTATAGATGAAAGAATACGTGAAATTGCATTTAAAGAAATTGAAAATGCAGAAACTTTGATGAGTCAAGGATATGGCGATAGTGCTATAGCTCATGTAACTAATGTTTCTGGCTGGTACCCTGGCGTTAGTCATCATATTAAGCGCTTTAAAATAAATCATTTAATGAACCAAGGTGAGCAACTTTATAAAGCAGGTCTTTACAATAGGTCTTTATTTTATTTTGATCAGGCACTTAAAATTGATTCAAGGCTCACTTTTGAAGTAGCAACATTTAAACATAGAATAGCAGTAGACCTTTTAAGTCTAGCAGACTCTATAAAAGATATTAACTCACTAAAATTTGTCGTATATGCTCTTGAAGAAACAGAATTACTTACGGGAGGATTAAATAAAACAAATAAAAAAGTGCTTGATGAACTTAAGAGGAAATTATTAGTTAAAGAAGAATATGACACTCGTAAAAAAATAGATAAAATTTTACTAAATGAAAAAGAAGCTAGCGACTCAATAAACCCTATAAAATTAGGAATGATGATTTCAGAAGTAGAGGATATTATGGGAAGCCCCTCAGAACTAGTAAAGAATGGTAAAGATGAAAAAAATCAGCTATGGATATATAGATTTAACAATAGAAAAGAACTTTATTTAACTTTTACTGATTATAAATTATTTAGAATTGAAGAAAAATAAGAATGCTACAAAAGGTGTGCATTCTTTCGAACAAAAGCTATTTCTAAAAGTACAACTTTCATAACTCCAGTAGCAGGTACCGCAAAGAGCATTCCTAATGGCCCTAATATTGTTCCTCCAATTAATAATGCTATCATTACTATCATTGGATGTAATCCAACACTTTTCCCAACTAATGCAGGAGTAATTAGATTGCCTTCAATTTGTTGAACAATCAAGAACATTAAGATTATATCAAGAATAAAAAATGGAGATGGCACAACACCAAATAAGGTATGAGTAAGTGCAACTTCGTTACCCAAATTATTCATAAAAGCAATTAAGATAGCTGGGACCATACCTACAAATGGTCCAACTAAAGGTATTAGATTTGCCAGTCCGGCAATAATTCCAATAAAAAAAGTAAGCGTTAGGTTAGCACCAAAAAAGTTTAGCAACAAAAGTCCTGCAATTGACATAGCTGCAACACTAGCTGCAGATAAGAACTGACCTCGAAGGTAGCTAGAAACTGACTTTTCGATATTATAAATTAATTTTAATCCAAGTTCAAAATATTTATTTGGTATAACATTAACAAGAGACTTCCTGAAAACATGATATTCTGCAAGTAAAATGATAGTAAAAATAAAAACCATAGCTGCAATAAACATAAAATTGCCAACTGCTCCTGCCATTGAAGCTAGTGATCCTATAATTGTATTTATCAAATCACTTAGCTTTCCTGCCATATCATCATTTGAGGAAATAATATTTTGTAAAAACGCTGGCATAGAATCAGAGAGATTCACTCCAATTGTCTTAAATTCTTGCGTTAAAGTATCTTTATCTATTCTATTTGAAAATTCTGATGCTTGTAGAGAAATCTGAGAAATAAAGCTACCAATGAATATTCCAAATCCTCCAATTAATAGCAAGACAACAGTTAAAACAGAAAAACCACGGTTCCCTATTTTCCTCTCTAATGCATCAACACTTGAAAGCAATACAGTAGTAAATAGGAATGCGAATACTAGCATCAATATTACATTTGATATAAACGGCCAAATGATAGATATAAACCATAAAGTAATTAGTCCAATTGCTAATCGGTAAATAAGTTGTAAATAATTAGTTTGTACTTTCTCCATTAATTATTCTTTATAACTAGATTGCGAATTAATGAGTAAACTATTTGTTCCTCTTAAACGTTCTCCAAGTACGCCTCCAAGGTTAAATAAAATTTTTTGTCCAAGAATAGGGTTACGTTCTTGGAGACTCATAAGATCTTGAGTAAAAAAACCTAAAAGTTGAGAATCTGTAGTTGCAATTGCATTTGCTGAACGTGGTTCATCATCAAATAGCGCTAGTTCTCCAAAAAAGTCTCCTTCTTCAAGTTCAGCCAAAATATTTTCATTTTCATTACGAGTGCCAATTGTAATTTTAACTGAACCTTGCATAATAATATACATTCCTTCACCTGGTGCACGATTTTTAAAAATAAAGTCATTAATCTTATATTGACGATGATGAATCAATTTTTCTAGTTCAAGAAATTCTTTATTAGAAAAATCTTTAAAAACGGGAACCTGTTTAAGAGTCACAACAGTTTTACTTTCAGAGTGGTTCCAACCTTTGAAAATATTCTCCCACTTAGCGCTTTTCAAATCATTCTCCTTATTTTAGAAGATAGATTATAGATATATAAAGGTCTAATGTTCAAGTAAAGACAATTTGACAATGAAATTGTTCTATCTTTAATCAATAAGTAGTTTCAGTCATTATGTTTAATACTTTTAAACCACTTTCAATTCTATTATTAGTTGGGTTTCTTTGGAGTCAAAGATCTCAACAAGATTTTGAAAAAGAACTCAAAGCTCAAAGTACTGCTATTCAGGCACTTAGAAATGAGATTGAAGCAACAAAAAAAAGAATTCAATCAGAAGATAGAAAAGAAAAGTCTTCAGCAAGGAAAGTTTCCAATCTTTCTGAAGAAATTTCTTTACTACAAAGATTAGTAAAAGAAATTAAAAAGGAAGAAAAATTATTAGTAGCTGATATCTCTCGCACGGAAAGTCAAATTTTTAAAAGTGAGATTGAATTAGATACTTTACGAACTAGATATGCAAGACGAATTAATAAGATTTACAAAAAAGGACAATTAACAAATTTAGAAAAAATCTTTAGTTCTACATCATGGCGTCAGGCAATTTATCGGTCAAAATACTTAAAGATTATTGCGGAAATTGATCAAAAGACACATGACACAATCAAATCCTTATTAGTTGAAATTGGAAAACAAAAAATAAATCTAGAAGCAGCGCTTCGCAAAAAACGCCGATTAAAAAGAGATCGTTCTCAAACATTAACATTAGTTCAAAATAAAAAGCGTAAAGAACAAAGAGCGTTAGTGAAAATTAGACAAAGTCAAAAAGATTTAAAAATTTTTCTTACTGAAAAGCAAGCTGGAGTTAAACAGCTAGAAAATATAATTACTAAAATACGAGATGATATTAATAGGTTTGAAAGGGAAGCAAGAATCAGGCAGCAGCAACAAGCACTTCAGTCTAAGGAGTTTCCAAAGTTAAAAGGGCAACTGGAATGGCCTGCAAAGGGTAGAGTAATAACAAAATTTGGTCGACAATGGAATCCTAAATTAAAAACAACGACTGAAAACCCAGGAATTGATATAAAAGGTAAGCCAGGTTCTGAAATTAGAACTGTTTTAGGGGGCGTTGTTACAACAATTACTTTTATACGAGGTTTTGGAACTACGATCATTATTGATCATGGAAATGGTTTTTATACAGTTTATAGTCATGTTACAAAAGTAGAGACTAATGAAGATAGTCAAGTAAGAGGAGGAGATGTGATTGCTTATATGGGAGATTCTAGTTCTATTAATGGAGCACAATTACACTTTGAAATTTGGGGACAAGGTAAAAAGCTAGATCCTGAAAAGTGGTTAAAGAAAAAATGATATTTTCTGATCTACAAAAAAATATTTGGGAACGCTTATATCGTATTAAAACTAATGATCGTGTTGGTTCTTCATATTGTTTTTCAGGCCCTATGGGATCTGGAAAAGAGTATGCTGCAATAGAGTTTGGAAAACTTTTAAATTGTGAAAAATTTGATAAAACTCCATGTAATAAATGTTCATCATGCTTTAAGTTCAAAAGTCTTCAACATCCTAATATTAAAATTATTGTTCCTCTTCCAAGCAGTGCTAAGTCTAACAAAGGAAGTGGGCCGTTAGATGGTTTAAATCAAGAAGACTTAGAGTTGTTAACGAGTTCAATTATTAATAAAGGGAAAGATCCTTTTTATAAGATAAATATTCCTAATGCTCGTCGTATTACTATAAGTTCAATTAGAGATTTAAGGCGTAATGTCTATTTAAAATCTCAAACTTCTGGTAGAAAAGTTATTTTAATATTTGATGCACATTTGCTTTCAGATGGTGCTGGCGAATCTGCGAATGCTCTATTAAAAATTTTAGAGGAACCACCAAAAAATACAACTCTAATATTAGTTACTGATAAGCGTTCAATGCTTTTGCCAACAATTTTAAGTAGATGTCAAATAATAAACTTTCCTCGTCTTAGCCCCCAAACAGTCCTGAATATTTTAGAAAACAATGGAGTTGAAAATAAAAATGCTATTGAAATAGCATCTCTCTCTGATGGGAATATCAATCTGGCACTTGAGTTATCAAAACAATCCACATTGCAACAAACTTTTTCTGAATTAGAAGAGCTTATAAAATTAATTACTACGCTTAATCAAAATGGTTGGAGAAAATTTATTGAAAATTTTTCCATGATGGCAAATCGCAAACCAGAGGAGTTCAAGTTCAAAATTTATATGTTACAACTTTGGTTTAATTTTGCATATTCAAATCGTTTAGGTAATACTGATTCTTCTAAATTTGTATTATTAGTAGAATCATTGACAGCATTTAATTCAGCTTTTCCTAATGCTGATTTAGCTGGAATAAATAAAATATTAGAACAGACAATAGAATCATTAATAAGAAACTATTACACACCTTTAACTTTGATTAACTTGTTAATTTCTATGCAAAGACTATTAAAAGGAAAAGAGCCATTAAGTATTCTATGAAGAAATTTTATCTTACTACTCCCATCTATTACGTAAACGACAAGCCTCATATTGGGCATGCATATACTACAATCTTAGCAGATGTTGTTACCCGCTTTCATCGAAAAACAAATGATGATGTATTATTTCTTACTGGACTTGATGAGCACGGACAAAAAGTTCAGCAAGCTGCTGATAAACGAGGTGTTGACCCGAAAGTTCATTGCGATGATATGGCACCTAGGTTCTTAGACCTATGGGAAAAATTAAATATTCAATATGATGATTTTATAAGGACCACTGAATCGCGACATATTTTGGTTGTGCAAGATTTGCTCCAAAAAGTATTTGATAAAGGTGATATTTATGAAGACGAATATGAAGGCTTATATTCTGTTTCAGAAGAAAGATTTATTACTGAAAAAGAAGCTGATTCAGGAGAATTTAAAGACATAAAAAAATTAAAAGAAAAAAACTACTTTTTTAAAATGTCAAAGTATCAAGAAGCTCTAATTGATCACATAAATCAAAACTCTAATTTTATTCAACCTGAACATAGAAAAAATGAAGTTTTGGGTTTTTTAAAAAAGCCTTTAGATGATTTATGTATTTCAAGACCTAAAGCACGTCTTAGTTGGGGGATCGAACTTCCATTTGATTCAAACTACGTTACGTATGTTTGGTTTGATGCACTTATTAATTATGTTACTGCAGCTGGCTATTCAAATGAAGAAAAATTCAATAAATATTGGCCAGCAGATTATCACTTAATAGGTAAAGATATTTTAACTACACATGCAGTTTATTGGCCTACGATGTTAATGTCAGCAGGCCTTCCTTTACCAAATGGTATATTTGCTCATGGGTGGTGGTTGAGCGGTGAATCTAAGATGAGCAAATCTGTTGGAAATGTTGTTGATCCACTTGGGTTAATTAAAGAATATGGTGTTGACCCTGTTCGTTATTATTTAATGCGAGAGATGGTTTTAGGAAATGATGCAAGTTTTACCATGGAATCATTTATTAAACGATATAATAGTGATTTGGCTAATGATTTTGGCAATTTATTGAGTAGAGTTACGAATTTATTAACGAAGTTTTTTGATGGTAAAATTCCAAAATGTGAAGACAATTCAAAAGAAGGTCTTTCAATTAAAAATAATGGTATTGAGTTAATAAAAAATGTTTCAACTAAAATTGAAAAGATGAAAGTAAATGAAGCTATTGAAATAATATTACAATTTATTAGAAGTGTAAATAAATACTTAGAGATTATGGCACCATGGAAATTAGTAAAAAGTGATTTAGATCTAGCTGGAAAAGTGCTCTTTACATCAGCTGAAGCATTAAGGGTAAGTAGTTTATTATTATCACCAATAATGCCAAATAGAACTTTAATAATTTTAAAAACTTTTTGTGCAGAACAGAGCAGTCTAAAGTGGGGAGAATTAACACCTAATAAAACTATTAAAAATCATGATGTCCTTTTCCCAAGAATTGATATAAAGAAGATAAAAAATGAAAATGTTTTACAGAAAAAAAATATCCAACCAGATAATGTAATTACATATGACCAATTTAAAAATATTGAACTAAAAACAGCAAAGATAGTCTCGGCTGAAAAAGTAGAGGGCGCTGATAAATTATTAAAAATCCAAGTTGAGATAAATAATGAAAAAAGACAAATTATTTCAGGGATTGCAGAGCATTATTCTTCAGAAGAATTAATTAATAAAATAATTATTGTAGTAACAAATTTGAAACCTGCAAAAATTTTTGGAATTGAATCTTATGGTATGTTATTAGCTGCAAAAAAAGGAAAGGATCTAACCCTTATTACTTTGGATTCTGAGAAGGTTAATACTGGAATGACCATCTATTAATTAAACTGACTTACAATACTTCTTCCATGATATTCTTTCGCATCGATTAATTGATGAATATGAAAGAGATTATTGAATGTAATTTTTCCTGCAGGGATAATTATTAAATCATTATTAGCTAGTTGAATCATTTGCTTTAATAATTTAGCACCTTCTTTTGCAGTTTTTTCTCTCCCAGAGCTAAGAATGCTAGTTATACCAGGTATTTCACATAATGTTTTTAATGCAGTTAAAGAATCTTTAGTTATATCAATTGCTTTATGGAAAGTAACTTTTAAAGAGGATGAAGCTTCTACCAATCTTTTGGTTGAATTAATATCAATTGTTAAATCTTTATTTAACACTCCAAAAACAACTCCTTCAACACCTAGCTTTTTACAAATATTTATATCCTTTTCCATCAATTTTAACTCGTCCTCTGAATAATTAAAATCACCATCTCTTGGTCTAATCATAACTCTTACAGGAATTTTAATTGAAGTGATTATTTTTTTGATCAGTTCTTTTTTTGGTGTAATACCATCTAGATTTATATTTGAACACAGTTCAATTCTATGAGCGCCTGCTTTTTCAGCTATGAGCGCTTCATCATATGATTCAATGCATGCTTCTTTTATCAACTTATATTTAATTGTGGTTCTGATTTAGTAAAGTATATTGTTGCTAAAGTTGAAATAACTGCATAGGTAGCAAATATTATTATATAAGGTTCTAAAAATATATCACTATTAAAATTTTGTGTTAAAATGATATAAAGAATAAATGCAAGTTTAATTAAATCAGTAATTATTGAAATTTTCTTTCTCCCATCAAGCATGGAAGTATATGAAAAGACATTTAAAATTAGAAAAAATGCCAAGCAGAATAGAGTAATATTTGATATTTTAGATGCAATACTAAACATTAATAGCATTAAAGATCCTGATATAAATAATTGGAAAAAAGACCATAAAATAAGTTTGCGAGAATTATTTGTTTGATATTTTATTTGAGATTTTGAATCTCGTGTAGATTTTATTGGGAACAGGTCTTCAACATCTTTTGGTCTCCATCCAGTTGGCATAAACCAAATACGTAATTTGTCTTTCCATCTTTTTGTATAGTAAGCATCTTTTAATAATTGCCAAAAATGTTTATAGTTTATAATAATTGGATTCCAGGTATTAGCTGGGCGAATTATACCATAAACTGGCTTTTCTTCTTTTAACTCAGGTTGAAATGTTCCAAAAAACTTATCCCAAATAATTAAAATCTGTCCATAGTTTTTATCCATATATTTTGTGTTGATTGCATGATGTACCCTGTGATGTGAAGGTGTTACAAAAATTTTTTCTAACAAACCCATCTTATTAATTAAACGAGTATGATACCAGAATTGCATAAACAAATGAATGGGACCCAATACAGCAAAGATAGTTGGGGAAATACCTAATAATGCAGCAGGAAGCATAAAGATAGCACCAAATCGTACTATTGTAGATATCTCTTGACGTAATGCGCATGATAAATTGAATTCTTCACTACTATGATGAATAATATGTCGGTTCCAAAAAATATTTATACGATGATTCATTCTGTGTAGCCAGTAGCCTGAAAAGTCTTGAACTATAAACGCTATTATTATTGCTAACCAAATTGGTTCTATTTTTAAAATAGTAATATGTTTTACTAGCCAAGAATAGCTTATAATTAAAACACCAAATTTTAAGCCATCTTTTGCAATATTTGTAATACCTGAACTTAAGCTAGAGATAATATCAACAGGGTTATTTATCTTAATTTTCATTTTTTTTGCAACAATTATTTCAAGGACTATTAAGATTATAAAAATAGGGATTACGATAAATAATGATTGAATAAAAAAACTCATTGTGATTTAATAGATCTTAATAATTTAATGTTCTTAATTAAAATAATTGCTCAAACTTGATTATCTTCATAACATAATTTAACATTAATAAATAATAAATCATGCTTACAGATACACATTGTCACTTATTCTATGATAATCTAAAAAATGACTTAGAGAATGTTCTTTCTCGAGCAAATGAGATGAATGTCACACGTTTCATTTGTGTCGGTACAAATATTAAAGATTCAAAAGAATCTCTTTCAATTAGTGAAGATAATCAAAACATTTTTTCTTCCGTAGGTGTTCATCCTCATGATTCAAAAGATATTGAAGAAGGATATATTGAAGAAATATATGAATTAATGGAATTTGAGAGTATGATTGCAATTGGAGAGATAGGTTTGGATTATTTTAGAAATATTTCTGACCCAGAAATTCAAAAAAAAGTATTCAGACAACAAATAGAAGTAGCGCAAGATTTGAATCGTCCAATAATTTTTCATAATAGGGATGCAGATTCTGACATAATTGAAATTTTGAGTGATTATCCTGAAGTTATTGGCGTTGCCCATTGTTTTTCGAGTACGATAGAAACAGCAAATTCACTTCTCGAAATGGGCTATTATATTTCTTTTTCTGGAAATATAACATTTAAAAATAGCCATTTATCTGATGTTATTAAAACGATACCAATGGATAGAATTTTAGTTGAGACTGATTCTCCATACCTTAGTCCTGAGCCACATCGTGGAAAAACAAATGAACCAAGTAGAGTGCGAATTGTAGCAGAAAAATTAGCAGAAATAAAAAATGTATCTTTTGAAGATATTGCAAAATATACGCATGAAAATGCATCAGAGCTTTTTCAGTTACCATAAATTAAAGTTCTAAAAAACTTGAAAAGTAAATCACATATTTTTAGGAAAAAATGGGGGCAAAACTTTCTGACGGATTCAAACTTACTTGATCGGATTGTAAGAACAGTTGAGCCACAGGAAAATGATAATATTCTGGAAATTGGGCCCGGCGATGGTTCACTTACTGAATTAATATTTCCAAAAGTTGAACAAATGGTTGTGGTTGAAATAGATCCTTTATTAATTAAGCATCTATCTATCCGTTCTGACCTAAATGGTCTGAAAATAATTCATGGTGATATTTTACTTCAAGAAATTGAAGACTTACCTATCAATAACCCTGTTCGTATTATTGGAAATATTCCTTACAATATTACCTCTCCAATAATCTTTTGGCTAATTGAGCAACTTGACTATTGGGACGATGCATTTATTATGATGCAAAAAGAAGTTGCTCAAAGGTTAACAGCACAAGTAGGGACTAAAGAATATAGTAGAATTTCAGTTGTGGTTGGAGCCTACCTTAACATGGAAATGTGCTTCAAAATTTCTCCTGAGGTCTTCATTCCTAGACCTAAAGTGGAATCAGCTATAATACGCTTTACAAAAAAAGATTCCCCGGTCGTTGCAGATAATAAATATGTAAAATTTAATAAAATTGTCAAGGCAGCCTTTTCTAAACGAAGAAAAATGCTTAGAAACTCATTAAATGATTTTGATATACCTATTTCGATTCAAGAAGAAATAGATTTTACTCGTCGACCAGAGACACTTTCTATTGAAGAGTTTGCAAAACTTTTACATTAATATCTACCATTTGGGTAGTATGTATTAATGGATGTAAATTGCTTGACTTTTTCCTCAATAAAATCAAGGTTTTAATCTATGGCTAAAGCAGGCAGACCAATAAATGAATCTAATCGGAGTCTAAGTCAATACTTAGAAGAGATTGGTAAATACGAACCGCTTCACCCATCAAGAGAAGTTGAGCTAGCTCAGGCTATCAAAAAAGGCAATCGTCTTGCCATGAAAGAGTTAGTTGAGGCTAATTTAAGATTTGTAGTATCAGTAGCGAAAGATTACCAAGGACAAGGCTTACCTTTAACAGATTTAATTAATGAAGGTAATATGGGTTTAATGAAAGCCGCTGGTCGTTTTGATGAAACTCGAGGATTTAAATTTATATCGTATGCTGTATGGTGGATTAGGCAGTCTATTTTACAAGCGCTTGCTGAGCATTCTAGAATTGTTCGTCTGCCATTGAATAGAGTTGGAACAATTTCAAAAATAACTAAAACGGCAGAAAAACTTGAAGCTGAAGTAGAACGCTCCCCAAATGAAGAGGAAATTGGGCGAAATCTAGAAATGACTAGTGATGAAGTCATTGACGCAATGCGGATTTCTAGACGTCATCATTCCTTAAATGCTCCTTTTAGAGACGGAGATAAAAATTCCTTGATTGACGTTATTGAAGATGATGGACAAATAGATCCAGATGAACCATTGATGGCAGAATCTTTAAAAGATGAAATTAGACAATCATTGGATACTTTGAAAGATAGAGAGCGTCAAGTAATAAAAATGTATTTTGGCATAGATCGTGATTATGCGCTTACATTAAATGAAATTGGTGAAGAGTTTAGTTTAACTCGTGAACGTGTTCGCCAGATTAAAGAGAAGGCAATTAGACGTCTTCGTCATCGTTCACGTAGTAAGTCTCTAAGAACATATTTAGGCTGATCGAAGGGAGGTGAAATAGATCATGGTTGAAGTTTCCGTAAAAAATGGAGAACAACTAGAACGTGCATTACGTCGCTTTAAAAAGAAGTGGGAACGCGCTGGAGTTCTTCGTGAGGTTAAACGAAAATCATTCTATATCAAACCGAGCGATGAGCAGCGAGCTGCAAAGAAAAAAGCAGTCCGCCGACGTTTACGTTTTGCAAGGTATGAAAATTAATTATTTTCAGAAAAAATGAAAAAATGAAAAAGGTTCGGTATTTTATCGAACCTTTTTTATTGTTTTAAGGCCAAAGTAATGATTATAAGAAGTATATCAGGTGTTCGTGGGTTAATAGATACTCATCTTACCACAAAAGTAATACAAACCTATGCTAGAGCATTTCATATTCATATTAAACCTGGTTTAGTATTTATAGGTAGAGATAGTAGACCTTCTGGAGAAAACCTACTAGATAATTTTGTAAATGAATTAGTACGCTTAGGTCGTGATGTAATTATTTGTGGAGTTGCCCCAACTCCAACAGTTCAATTTATGGTTGAACGATCTGAAGCTGCTGGTGGGATTATAATTACAGCAAGCCATAATCCTATTGAGTGGAATGGAATTAAATTTGTTCGTGGAGACGGAACTTTCTTTTATCCAAATGATTGTGAAAAACTTTTTGAATTATTTGATAAAGATAAATCATTGGATGATGCGGAAACGCCAGGGATGGTGTTCCCAGATCAAAATTCAATTTTAAAACATACTATACATACGATTGAACTATCATGTATTAATCAAAAAACTATTAGAGACCGTCATTTTAAAGTAGCTATAGATGCTGTAAATGGTGCCGGATCTGAAGCCTTACCACTATTACTTGAGTATTTAGGTTGTGAAGTAATAAAAATTTATTGTGAAGGAAATGGTGAGTTTAATAGAGGGACAGAACCTTTACCCGAGAATTTAAATGATTTGGGGAAATTAGTTGTAGAGAACAATGCCGATGTAGGATTTGCTGTAGATCCAGATGCAGATAGGTTAGCGGTTGTAGATGAAACAGGAAAGCCAATTGGTGAAGAATATACTTTAGTCCTAGCCGTTGAAGGATATATAAACAATAAAAAAGAAGAAGAAATTTTTGTAACTAACCTCTCTAGTTCAATGGCATTAGATAAATTAGCTGAAAAGCATGATTGTATTGTTGAGCGTTCTGCCGTAGGAGAGATAAATGTTGTACAAAAGATGTTAGCTTTAAACTCTAAACTTGGTGGAGAAGGTAATGGAGGGGTTATTCTTAAAGAATCTCATCTTGGTCGTGATTCTTTGGTAGGTGCA
>JAAZYT010000190.1 GCA_014239505.1 Fidelibacterota bacterium
TAATTTTAATGCTCTTATTGAAATTACAGATGCTTCAAAGGGGAATCTCAGTATTCAGCTTAAAAAATTGAATGAAGCAAAACTTATTAAAATCAAAAAATATTTTCAAAAAAGTTATCCTAAAACAGATTATTCAATAACGAAGAAGGGTAGAAAAGATTTTGAATGTTTTTTTAAACAATTAGAATTGTATAATAAGAAAAAATAAATGAGTAAATTTGCGCGCGCATTTATTTATATAATATAATGAAAAACATAATAATTAGAAGATCATGATTCAGATAAAAGATTTACATAAGTCCTATAAAATGGGGTCTAATTCTTTACATGTTTTAAAGGGAATAAATTTTAATGTTAAAGAGGGAGAGTTAGTTGCTATTATGGGTTCATCAGGATCGGGAAAATCAACGTTATTGAATATTTTAGGAATGTTAGATCTTTTAGATAAGGGAACTTATGATTTAGATGGGGTTCCAATTAAAAATTTAGATGAAACCAAAGCAGCAAATTACAGAAACAAATTTCTTGGCTTTGTATTTCAATCTTTTAATTTGATTAATTATAAAACTGCTTTAGAAAATGTAACCCTTCCTTTATATTATCAGGGTGTAAACAGAAAAGAAAGAGAGGCTACAGCTTTAGAATATTTGGATCAAGTTGGTTTAAAAGAATGGGCAACTCACCTTCCAAGTGAACTTTCAGGAGGGCAAAAACAAAGAGTTGCTATTGCAAGAGCAATGGTTACACAACCAAAAGTATTATTGGCAGATGAGCTTACAGGAGCATTGGATTCAAATACATCAAAAGAAGTAATGACACTTATTCAAGAGATAAATCAAAATGGTAAAACAATTTTAATTGTTACTCATGAAGAAGATATTGCAAAAATGTGTACGAGAATAGTTCGTTTAAAAGATGGAATTATAATGGAAGACAAAAAAAATAAAATGATAAAAGCTATTTAATGTTTAGTAGAGATCGTTGGTTAGAAATTTTTGAAACAATTAGAAAGAATAAACTAAGAACCTTTCTATCTGGATTCACTGTGGCTTTAGGTATACTAATTTTTGTAGTATTATTTGGTTTTGGAAATGGTCTTAGAAATACTTTCGAAAATTTTTTTGAGGATGATGCAAAAAACACTATGTGGTTAAGGTCAGGAAGGACTTCTAAACCATATATGGGTTATGAGGCTAATAGATTGATTGAGTTTGATAATGATGATTTAAAAGAAATATCTTCTAGATTTGAATTTTATATTGAAGGAATCACTCCTAGAATTTCATTTAGTGGGAATGTTGGATACAAGCTAGAGTCCAACAATTATTCAATTAGAGGGGTTGGTCCTTCTCATCAAAAAAATGAGATGACTATAATGATGAAAGGAAGGTACATTAATGGATTAGATATAGATAATAAAGAAAGAAATGTTGTTATAGGCAGATTAGTTGAACAAGATTTGTTTAAAGGTGAAGATGGTATTGGAAAATTTATTTCTGGAGGAGGAAGATCATGGAAAGTTGTTGGTGTTTTTCAAGATGATGGTGGAGATAATGAAGAAAGAATCATTTATGCTCCATACACTACTATTCAATTGATTCAAAAAAGTACTGATAAGGTAGGTCAAATAATTATTTCTTATAAACCTGAAATAGGATACGGCGGAGCTGTAGCTTTCGAAAATCAATTAAGGAAATATATAAAACAAAGGAAATTCATTGATCCTAGAGATTCCCGTGGAATTTTTATCAGGAGTGCAGCATCTGAGTTGAAAGAAAATGATCAATTTGCTTCGGTTTTACAATACATAATATCATTTGTAGGAATAGGAACTTTATTGGCTGGAATAATTGGGATATCCAACATTATGGTCTTTGTAGTTAAAGAAAGAACAAAGGAATTAGGAATTAGAAAAGCAATTGGAGCAACTCCAAAATCAATTATTGGAATGATTCTTCAAGAAGCGATTTTTATTACAACAATTTCTGGATATATTGGACTTTTTATAGGAATAGCATTTTTAAATTTTATTGGCGATAAATTAGAAGAACAGTATTTCATAACGGATCCTTTTATAGATCTTTCAACGGGAATATTGGCTACTGTAATATTAATAGTTTTTGGTGCTTTTGCAGGATATCTTCCGGCACAAAGGGCAGCCAGAATTAAACCAATTGAGGCTTTAAGAGATAGTTAAGATGAAAAGATTATTTGATAAAGATACCTGGCAAGAAATTTTTGGATCTATCCAAAAAAATAAAATTAGAACCATTATCACTATGATAGGTGTTCTTTGGGGAATTTTTATATTCATAACTTTATCGGGATCCTCTAAAGGTCTTGATAATGGCTTTGAAAGAGCTTTTCAATCCATTGCCTCAAATAGTATTTTTATTTGGGCTCAATCAACAAGCCTGCCTTATGCAGGATATAAATCAAATAGAAATATTACTTTAAAAATTCAAGATGCAGATGTTTTAAAAAAGAAAGTGAAGGGAATTAAGTTTATTGCACCAAGAATTGTGGCTGGTGTTTTTGGATCAGCTGGAGGAAATATAGTAAGAGGCACCAAATCAGGAACCTATGCTATATATGGAGAATATCCAGAGTATATTAAAATAGCTACTTCTAAAATATATGATGAGGGAAGATTTATAAATGAATCTGATATTAAATATGAAAGGAAAGTATGTGTTATTGGAGAAAGAACACAATTAGAATTATTTGAAAAAGATGAAGATCCTATTGGGGAATTTATTAGTATAAATAAAATGAATTTTAGAATAGTTGGAGTTCATAAATTTGTTCAAGGTGGTGGTTTTGGAGACGACGGAGATATTTATATTCCTTTTACAACCTTTAGAAAAATATTTAATACTGGAGACGATGTGGCATTTTTTATGATTGCTGCTGATGAAGACATAGATGGCGTTAAAGTAGAGAAAGAGATAAGAACCACTTTAAAACAAATACATAAAGTTGATCCAAATGATGAGCGTGCAATAGGCGGGTTTAATCTAGGGGAAGTTTTTAAAAAAACCATGGATTTCGCATATGGGCTTACCTTTTTATCTTTAGTGGTTGGCATTGCTACCATTTTAGCAGGTGTGATTGGAATAGGTAATATTTTACTTATTTCTGTAAAAGAAAGAACCAAAGAAATTGGAATTAGAAGGGCTTTAGGAGCCACTCCATTAGAAGTAAGAACTCAAATCATATTAGAATCGGTTTTTTTAACTATTCTAGCAGGTATAATTGGAATAATATTGGGAGCATTTGTATTGTCTGGAATTAATGCATACACTATAGACATGACAGACTTTCCTTATACCAATCCTACTGTTCCTATTTATTATATTTTAGGGGCGCTAGCACTTATGGTTATACTTGGAACATTAATAGGAATTATACCAGCCCAAAGAGCTGTTAGCATAAAACCAATCGACGCTTTAAGAGAAGAATAATAATTTAATTAATAGATATGAAATATTTAAAATACATTGGAATTACCTCACTTGTTTTGGGAATATTATATGCAAGTGCTTTTTTTATTAAATCAAATAGTAAATCATCAATTGTGTATGATACGCAGACTCTAATTACAGCTACAATAGAAGATAAAATTGTAGCTACAGGAAAAGTCTTACCTGAAGATGAAGTTAATGTTGTACCTCAAATTGCAGGAATAATACAGAAAATACTAGTTGAAGAGGGAGATGAAGTTTCAGCAGGAGATTTAATAGCTAGAATTAAAGTAGTTCCAAACGAACAAACCTTAAATAGTGCTGAAGGGAGAGTGAAAAGTGCAATAATTGTTTTAAGTAATTCTAAGATAGAATTTGAAAGAAATAAAGCTCTTTTTGCTAAAGAAATTATTTCTGAACAAGATTTTAATTCAGTCACTCTAAGATATAATCAAGACATGCAAAATCTGTCAAATGCTAAAAGTGATTTACAGATAATTAAATTAGGTTCTTCTGGAGGTTCAACTATAACAAATACGAATGTTAGAGCCACCGTTTCAGGAACTATTTTAGAAATTCCTGTCAAAGAAGGGGATCAAGTTATTCAGGCTAATACTTTTAATGCAGGAACAACCATTGCTACTATTGCCGATTTAAATAAGATGATTTTTGAAGGCCAGGTTGATGAAGGAGAAGTTGGTAAGTTGAGTGTAGATATGCCATTAATAATAACTTTGGGAGCTATAGAAGATAAAGAATACAATGCTAAATTAAGATTAATTGCTCCTAAAGGAACAGAAGTAGCCGGGGCTATTCAGTTTAAAATTGAAGGAGAAGTTTATCTAGATGATGAATATGTTATAAGGGCTGGATATAGTGCGAATGCTTCAATAGTAACTCAAAGAAAGGTTGATATTACTGCAATTAGTGAATCGTTATTACAGTACGATTCTAAAACAAAAAATCCGTATGTAGAAATTGAAACTTCTGATCAAAAATTTATTAGAAAAGATGTTAAATTGGGCATTTCAGATGGAGTTAATGTGGAGCTGATTGAAGGAGTATCAAAAA
>JAAZYT010000053.1 GCA_014239505.1 Fidelibacterota bacterium
CATATCCCCAAAATTCTTTTCGTATCCTTTCATGAAGATGTTCTGCAAAAGCTTCGGCTAAACGATCTGCAAGAACTTTTGCCATAATAGAATTATAATCATCGTTTGAATCTTCAAATTCTTTAACAATTTTTTCTAATCCATGACCTGTTGTCACTGCAAATGAACCAATATAATCCTTATTTGGACTGATAAAGTCAGCAAGGCTATAATTATAATTACTTTCACCTTTATCGACTATTTGACGAGGAAAGTTAAACTCATAGTCTTCAGTAAATACTTTTTCATCTTTTGCATAAGCCTTGTGAATACCAAATACTCCATTAGCTATAAGTAATTTTTCTTTTATTATGCGGTTTAATAAAAATTTACCATCATGAAAAAGTTTTTGAGCTTCAACTCCATATTTTTCATCTGTAAGTATTGATGGATAAACCCCTTTAAATTCCCATGCATGAAAAAACGGCGACCAATCAATATATTTAACAAGTTTATCTAGTGAATAATCTTTTAAAACTTTTACTCCTTCAAAATTGGGAACAGGCCTTTTAAACTTATCCCATTCAATAGCATATTTTCTTTGACGTGCTAATTGAATGCTAAGATTAGGTTTTACTATTTTTTGAGCACGAACTCTTCTAATCTCTTTGAAATCAGCACGAATTTCTTCAACATATTTTTCTTTTTCATCTGTATTCATAAGTTTGCTCACAACACCTACTGCTCGTGAAGCATCAATAACATGTATGGTTGGACCAGAATAATTCTCTTCTATTTTAACAGCAGTATGCTTTCTACTTGTTGTAGCTCCACCAATTAATAAAGGAATTTTAAACTTAGTTCGTTCCATTTCTTTAGCAATAGTAACCATTTCATCTAAGCTCGGAGTAATTAAACCAGAAAGGCCAATAACATCAGCATCACAATCTTTTGCTGTAGATAGTATTTTATCAACAGGGACCATAACCCCTAAATCAATGATCTCATATCCATTGCAGCCTAAGACAACTCCAACTATATTTTTCCCAATATCATGAACATCTCCTTTAACAGTAGCCATGATAATTTTTCCATTTGATTTTCCAGTTAAGCCCATTGCATCTTTTTCCTCTTCTATAAAAGGTATTAAATGTGCGACGGCTTTTTTCATAACTCGTGCTGATTTAACAACTTGAGGTAAAAACATTTTTCCAGAGCCAAATAGGTCACCTACTACATTCATACCATTCATGAGAGGACCTTCAATAACATGAATTGGTCTTTCATAATTTTGTCGAGCTTCTTCAGTATCTTCATCTATAAAATCTGTGATTCCTTCAACAAGTGCATGCTTTAAGCGTTCGTCAACTAGCTCTTCTCTCCATGATAAGTCTTTAATAACGGAACGTTTCACACCACGATACTCTTCAGCTATTTCAACTAATCGTTCAGTGGCATCGCTTCTTCGATTAAAAAGCACATCTTCCACGCGTTCTTTTAAATTAAGTGAAATATCATCATAAAGAGTTAATTGACCAGCATTAACGATACCCATATCCATTCCTGCCTGTATTGCATGATAAAGAAATGCTGAATGCATTGCTTCTCTAATACCATTATTACCTCTAAATGAGAAAGAAAGATTTGAGATACCTCCACTAATATGAACATGAGGAAGATTCTCTTTTATTGTTTTTGTTGCATCAATATATGCTTTAATATATTCATTATGTTCTTCTATGCCAGTAGCAACAGCAAAAATATTTGGATCAAAAATAATATCTTCTGGAGGAAATTGCACTTCATCAACTAGAATCTTATAAGCTTCTGTACAAATTTCTACTTTTCTTTCATAAGAATCAGCCTGGCCTTTTTCATCAAAAGCCATTACAATTACTGCAGCTCCATATTTACGAATTTCTTTCGCCTGTCTAATAAATTCTTCTTTGCCTTCTTTCATTGATATTGAATTGACTATACCTTTACCCTGAAGATTCTTTAGTCCTATTTCTAAAACAGTCCATTTTGAGGAATCTATCATAATTGGAACTTTTGAGATATCAGGTTCAGAGGCAATTAATCTTAGAAAATTTTCCATTGCTTCTTCAGAATCAAGAAGACCTTCATCCATATTTACATCAATGATTTGTGCGCCATTCTCAATTTGGTCTTTTGCAACTGAAAGCGCTTCTTCAAAATTGTTTTCTTTAATTAATCGACGAAATTTTGCAGATCCAGTAACATTTGTACGCTCTCCTATGTTAATAAAGTTGCTTTCAGGTCTAATGGTAACTGGCTCTAATCCACTTAATTTTGTTAAGGGCTTTATCTTAGGTATTGAACGTGGTTTTATTCCCTCAACAGATTCAACTATTGCTCGAATATGATTAGGTGTTGTACCACAGCAGCCACCAACTAAGTTTACTAATCCACTATTAGCAAATTCTTTAACAATATTAGCCATTTCAACTGGAGATTGATCATATTCTCCAAATTCGTTAGGTAATCCAGCATTTGGATAAACAAAAACATTTATATCTGATGCATTTGAAAGTTCGTTTAACCAAGGTCTAATTTGTTCAGCACCTAAAGCACAGTTAAGTCCAACTCCTAATAAATCTGCATGTCTAATAGAATGCCAAAAGGCTTCAACCGTTTGTCCAGATAATGTTCTTCCACTTGCATCCGTAATAGTTCCAGAAACTAAAATTGGTAATTTTGAATCTTTTTCTTCAAGTAGAGTTTTAACAGCATATAATGCAGCTTTACAATTGAGCGTATCAAAAACTGTTTCTATTAAAAATAAATCTGCACCACCATCAAATAAACCTTTAGCTTGCTCGTAATAAGCTTCTTTTAATTCATCAAAAGAAATATTCCTAAAACCCGGGTTATTTACATCTGGACTTAGAGATCCTGTTCTATTTGTAGGGCCAATAGCACCAGCAACAAAGCGTGGTTTATCAGAATAAGATTTTGCAACATCACAAGCAATTTGCGCAGCTTCAAAATTTAGTTCATAAGATTGAGCTTCCATCCCATAATCTAATTGAGATATTTTATTAGCATTAAATGTATTGGTTTCAACAATATCACAACCAACATCAAAATAAGCCTTATGAATATCAGCTACAATATCAGGTTTTGTTAGACATAAAATATCATTATTGCCTTTCAAATCTTTGGTGTGATCTTTAAATCTTTCTCCTCGAAAATCATTTTCTTCAAGATTATAAGATTGAACCATAGTTCCCATGGCTCCATCCAAAACTAATATTCTATCTTTAAATAAATTTATTATTTTATTTTTCATTTTTGACCCAAAAAACAAAAACCCCATGTACTTTACTTGGGGTTTTAATCCTTTTTAGCACTTTTATTTTGTGTCGCAGCAATACGGAGTAAATCACGACCCTTAAAAGTAAGAATAAAATCTATTTTAGTTCAATAAATTTCAAATATTGATACTTCTTGGTAGACGAAGTGACTTTGTGTAGATTTAGTATCGGATAAAGATGAATTGAAGGTGCAAATCCAAAAAGTTTTTCTGGTCTGATTTAGACCTTTGCACATTTATTAAAAAATTTTTCAACCTTCAGAAAATAACTAATATTTTTTGTAGCGTTTTACCTCGGCTGAAGGGCCGAATGCCTCCTTCCCTTTATCTTCAATTCGATTAAATAATAACCCATAATTGGTAAATCTTGGGAGTGACTAATATGAATAAAGAGATTTATATCAGTGAGAGTATGGGAGAGTCTCGAATCGCTATTACTGAAGATAGTTCGCTTGTAGAAGTGTATATCGAGAAGCAAGATAAAGCCCGCATGGTTGGGAACATTTACAAAGGACAAGTCGAAAACGTTCTCCCTGGAATGCAAGCAGCCTTTGTAGATATTGGCTATGATATCAATGCGTTTCTCCCTTTTTCTGAAATAGAGAACCCTGCTTACCTTGCAGATGTGGATGATAGCGACCAAAATTCATCAAAAGGTAAAAATGGTCAATATCGTAATCGTAAAAAATATCAAGATAACATAAATGTTGACTTAAAATCTGGACAAGATATTTATGTTCAGGTAATTAAAGAAGCTTTCGCAGGTAAAGGTCCTCGCGTTACAACTGAAATTGCATTGCCTGGCAGACTTCTTGTTTTAGTCCCAAATGCTAAATATATCGGAATATCAAAAAAGATATGGGATAAATACGAGCGAAGACGTTTAAAGAAAATTGTTTCTTCTCTTAAAGAGAAAGAGATGGGTGTTATAGTTCGGACTGTTGCTGAAGGTAAAAGCGAAGAGTCCTTAAAAAATGACTTTTCAATGTTATTAGATAATTGGAAAAAGCTTGAGACTAAAAGTAAACGAGCAAAAGGTACCTCTTTAATTTATGAAGATCTTGAAACGGCATCCAGTGTCATTAGAGATTTATTTACACCAGATATCAGTAAAATTGTTATTGATTCTAAAAAAATGTACAGAAAACTTCAAAGCTATATGGAAGAAGTATCTCCAAATATGGCAAACAGACTTGAACATTATAAATTAAAACAACCTTTATTTGAAAGTATGGGTGTTGAGAATGAACTAGATAAACTCTTAAGACCTAAAGTATGGATGAAAAGTGGTGCATACTTAATTATTGAAAAAACTGAAGCAATGGTTGTAGTTGACGTAAATAGTGGTCGTTTTGTAGGTAAAAGGAATCATGAAGAAAATTCGCTAAAAATTAATTTAGAGACATGTAGAGAAGTTGCTAGGCAACTAAGATTGAGGGATCTTTCTGGATTAGTTGTTATTGATTTCATTGATATGAAAGAAGAATCAAACCGTCGGAAAGTATACTATGAGCTTCGAAAAGAGTTAAAAAAAGACCGTGCTAAAGTAGCTGTTTCTCCAATATCAGAATTTGGACTACTTGAAATGACACGTCAAAGAATTAGACTTAGTCTTTTAGATTCAATGAGTGAAGAATGCCCAACCTGTCACGGTGCAGGACGAATAATGTCAAAAGAAACTTTAATTACAAGAATTGATCATTGGTTAAGACGATACAAAACTAAACATCGAAGTTTAAAACTTAAATTAGAGCTTCATCCTGAAATTGCCAATTTTATGAAAGATAATAAAAAAGCCTTACGTGGATTAATGTGGCAAAACTTTACTTATATTTCAATAGATGGTAATTCAGATATAGCACGAGATGAATTTAGATTTTTAAATACAAAAAATGGTCAAGAAGAAATAGAGCATGTAGGTGTTGAACACTAGCATGAAAATAGTTAGATTCCTCGGCTTTTTTGGAGAAATAAAATGTTTGCAATAGTTAATATATCAGGAAAACAATTTCGAGTCACTAAGGGTGATCAAGTGAAGGTTCCCAGTTTAAATACTGAGGCTGGTAAAAAAGTAAATTTTGACCAGGTTCTTCTAACTGATGATGGTAAAAAAGTGAGAGTTGGTAATCCGTTAATAAAAGGGATCTCAGTTTCAGGGACAGTAATAAACCATGGTCGTGATCGTAAAGTTGTTATTTTCAAGAAAAAACGCCGTAAAGGCTACCGTAGAAAAAATGGTCATAGGCAAAGTTATTCTTTAGTTCAAATTGATGCTATTTCTGCATCTACGCCTAAGAAAAAAACTGAGCCTAAGAAAAAAGTAGAATCAGCTAAAAAGAAGGAAAAATCATAATGGCACATAAGAAAGGTGTAGGAAGCTCAAAAAATGGTCGAGATTCGAATGCTCAACGACTTGGAGTAAAAGTTTCTGATGGCCAATCAATACTTTCCGGTGGAATTATCTTAAAACAACGCGGAACAAAGATTCATCCAGGTGTAAATGTTAAAAGAGGAAATGACGACACTCTATTTGCTACCTCAGATGGTATTGTTAAGTTTGCTCGAAAAGGAAGAACTCGTAAAATTGTTAGCGTAGTAAATAGCTAATAAAGATTTTTCTTATGAAAATTAAACCCTGATCTAATTTATTAGATTGGGGTTTTTTATTTATATGATAACACAAAAGAATACTTAATTTCATATTAAGCATTAATAAAGAAAAGGATTCATGATGCCTCGATCAAAAATATCATTAATTGGCGGAGGTCAAATAGGTGGAAATCTGGCCTTATTAGCAACACAAAAAGAACTTGGTGATGTTGTAATATTTGACATTCCTCAATCAGAAGGAATGGTTAAAGGAAAAGCCTTAGACATCATGCAGTTACGACCTCATGATGGATATGATTCAACTATTACAGGTACTTCTAATTGGGATGATGTAAAAGATTCAGATGTATTTATTATAACAGCAGGAATCCCTCGAAAACCTGGAATGAATCGAGAAGACCTTCTTGAAATTAATTTAGGTATTATGAAAGATGTTGCAAAGAATATCAAACAACAGGCACCTAATGCTTTTGTTATTGTTATATCAAACCCATTAGATGCCATGGTGAATGCATTCTATAAAATTTCAGGATTTAGTAAAAATAAAGTTGTTGGTATGGCCGGCGCATTGGATAGTGCCCGCTTCCGCACCTTTATCGCCATGGAAACCGGCTGTTCCGTACAGGATGTGACCTGTATGGTGCTTGGTGGTCATGGTGACACAATGGTGCCTGTTACACGCTACGCCACCGTTGGCGGTGTTCCTGTTGAAGAATTGATTCCCGCTGATCGTTTAGAAGAAATTTTGGAGCGCACCCGCTTTGCCGGTGGTGAGATTGTGAAATTATTCGGCAATGGTTCTGCCTTTTATGCACCGGCCCAGTCGGCGATTGAAATGGCAGAATCCTACCTTCGGGATAAAAAACGCGTTATTCCATGTGCTTCACTTTGTGAGGGTGAGTTCGGTATTGATGGTTACTTTATAGGTGTCCCTTCTGTTATTGGCGCCGGTGGTGTAGAACGCATTCTCGAGTTTAAACTCAAAGATGATGAAAAAGCTGCATTGAATAATACGCTGGAAGCGGTGAAAAAGACTGTGAAAGAAACAGGCTTATAGTTCAATTATTTAGATATCAGTGTTGGTTGTAGGATAAATCTACGTCAAACGTCAATAAAAACTGACCCATCTTTTATTTCTACTGTAAAAGTCTCCACTTTTAAATTGTAATTGGCTACAGCGCAGGCTTTCTTAACATCAAATTCCCATAGATGCAATTTGCATTGAATTATATTTTCTGAAATAATACCATCTGCCAGAGAGGCCCCTCGATGGGGACACCGATTATCCCATGCATGGATCTTCCCGTTAAAATTGAATAACGCAATAGGGGTGTCATCCACCATGACGAGTTTACTTCCGTTTTTGGGAATATCATTTATTTCTGCAATTTTTTTCATTCTATCATTAATAAAACTTGTTTCACTAATTTCTCAATCCCTTCTGCTGCTTCTTTAATAGACTGTGCTTCCATATAGGCTGGCGTAGTAACCAATTTCTTATCCTCATCGATAATCATTTCAGAGACTAAACATTTGATATGCTTACTTCCCATAGTATTTATATCTTTGCTTGTTAACTCATCTGAACCAATGGTCATTTCAGCAGACTCATCTTGTTCTCCAAATATTTTTGCCATCATTACTGGAGCAATACAAATAGCTCCAATTGGTTTTTTCAGTAAATATATCTCTGAAACTAATCGATAAACATCAGGATTTACAGAGCAATCAGGCCCAGCCATTGCATAATCACTTAGATTTTTTGCAACGCCAAAACCTCCTGGGATAATTAAAGCATCAAGGTCATTTCCTGTCACTTCAGCCATATCTTTAATATTGCCACGTGCAATTCGAGATGATTCAACAAGAACATTCCTAAATTCATCCATTTCCTGTCCAGTATAATGATTTACTACATGCATTTGATCAATGTTTGGTGCCATTATTACTGTCTCAACTCCAGCTCGATCTAATGCAAGCATAGAAATAACTGACTCATGGATTTCAGAACCATCGTTAAAACCACAACCTGATAACAATAAACCTACTTTTTTCATTATTAAATCTCCTTTTCTAAATTTTCTTTAATATTTCTATTTAAACCAGAATATTTAGTTCTCTTAACTGCTGATTGTTTAAATAATTTTCTAAAACCTTCTTCATCTAGTGACGCCCAATCATCATCTTCCCACTCAATTATCTCTTTGCGCGGATAAAATTCTTTTTCAGAAGTATCTACGCTAAACTTTTGATTCCAAGGACATACTTCTTGACAAATATCGCAGCCGTAGATCCAATCTTGCAATTCGCTTTCATTTACTTTAAATGGTCCTCGGTGCTCAATTGATCTATAAGAAATACATTTATTTGAATCAATTTTATATTCATCTAAAGCATTAGTTGGGCATTCATCTATACAAGCTGTGCAAGAACCACAAAGATCTTCTATAAAAGGCGAATCATAATCTAAAGGGATATCAACTATTAACTCTCCCAAGAAAAGCCAACTACCATAATCTCGTGTAATTAAACTTGTATGTTTTCCTTGCCAACCTAAACCTGCTTTTTGGGCAAATACTTTTTCCATTACGGGAGAAGTGTCTACACATGCAATTCCTTTTATTTTAGGTTGATTCTTCTTAATCCAATCTAAAAATTGATATAATTTTGATTTGAGTACTGCATGATAGTCTTCGCCCCATGCATAATTACTAAATTTTAATTTTGAATTAAGATTAGATTGATTTAAACCAGTATAATAATTCATACCAACTGATATAACTGATTTAGCTTCGGGAAAATAATTATGAATATTTCCACGCTCTTCTTTTCGATTGACAATCCAGTCCATCGAAGCATGTCTACCCGAAGCAATCCATTTTTCCAAGTTTTCTTTATGATTAGAGAATGCTTCTGCTTTTGCAATTCCAACTTTTTGAAAACCTAATTCTAATGCTTTATTCTTTATCGCCTCTGAAAAATTCATAGGAATCTAATGATTAAACTTTAATTCCTTCATCCACATGATTCCAATTATAGTCTTAACATCCGTAATTTTTCCAGAAAATACCCACTCCAACGCTACGTTAAGTGGAGTTGGTAATAACTCTAAAAATTCATCATCATCTAATTTCTTTTCTGACAATTCTAATTCTTCTGCTAAATACATCCACATTTTTTCATTTGAAAAACCAATAGCAGGATGAATATTTGTCAAAAAAGTTAATTTATTTGATTTATAACCAGTCTCTTCTTCTAATTCGCGAAGACCACATTTTAATGGCTCTTCATTTTTATCAAGTTTTCCTGCAGGAATTTCAATAAACTCTTCTCTAGGGCCATATCTAAATTGACGAATTAAAAGAATATCTCCATTATTTAAAATTGGGACTAAGCAGACTGCTCCTGGATGATCTAACCATTCTCTTGTACTTTGTTTACCATTTGGCAATCTTACATTGTCTAAATAGAGATCAATTAATTTTCCAGAAAATATTTGAGTTGAGGAAATTTTATCTTCTTTTAAATCAGACATATATCACATTGAAAAGCACAATTAAAATGTTATATAAATAAATGTCTTTTTAGCAAACTAGATTTACTAAAAATATTCAATATAAGTGATTTTAAGTTCTCTGTTAAAATAATCAACCTTCTCATCATCAAAAAGAAGGTTGTTAAAATCCATTTCAATATGTAATCGCTCAACAAAGGTCCAACGAATTGCAGCATTTAGATATCCACCTTTTGAAATTGACATCGTTTTAGCAGTCATATCATTTTCATTGAGAGCTGCATTATATTCTAATAATATTGAAAGTTCAGGATTGAACTCCATATCAAATCCAAAGAAATAGTTTATGTCTTTATCTCCATCATTAACTTCAGCAAAATTATAATTAGTTCCCATGTGTAAACCTAAATTACCTAATGGCGTAACCCAATTCTTACTTGCAGCTGCATAAATACCCATTGCTTTTACATCATAACGCATGAGAGTATCTGCTTCATTGAACTGCCCCTGACCTTGAGTATCTAACCCTAAAGATAATCCAGGCATTGATGTAGTTTCATCTATAAGTCTGTATTTCAAATTTGCTTCTGGGCGAGGATACCATTCTAAACTATCATCACCAATTAAATTTGCCGAACCAAAAGATAAGCCAAATTGAAATCGGTCTGTTATTCCTACGCTTAAAGAGGAAGTAAGTCCTCCATTTTTTTGAACACGCATTTGCATAGCATAACTTCCACGAACAAGGGTACCTGCAGAGGGGATTGACACTAAAGTTGTTGGAGGAGGATATGTTTGTGCTATTCCAAAAGTACTTAATATTGAAATAATAATTGAAAAGTTAATTAGCTTCATTAAAGTCTCTGGTATGTGGTTATGAGTAAAACAATTTACCTTATCTAATTAGCGATATGCAAGTTTAGGGGTAAATACGCTCACCATACTTTGATGTAATAGATTTTACTCTGAAAACTGGCATTGTAAGCGAATTAGTATCTCCAATAATTTTAAATATCACCTGATTGGAATTAATATTTATTAAATCAATCATTAGACTATCAGTATTAGTTAAAATCATTAGATCAAAATCAGTTTTTGGAATAAATACATCAAAAGGAATATCAATATCAAGAGAACTAATATCTTCTAGTATTATAGATATTTCATCCAATCGATTACCAAAACGAGGAGGAGGTGTTTTGTAAAGTGTACTTGCTGGAGGTTGAGTTAACGCAACGTGACTTATCTCTTGTCCATTTTCACCATACTCCCAAATTTCTTTTCTCCCAGTGAGCATATCAACATCATATAGAAAACGTCTAATTGTAATTTTAGATGGTAAAGTAATCCATGACTCGCCCTTCAAAAATCCTAAGTGATCATAAATAAATTTAATTTCACCATAATCAAGTCCTTGTACATTACTAAAAACTATTTTTTTAATTTGATTAGAAGAGTTTAGTATAAATTTTGACTCTTGCCCTTCAAAATAATATTTATTTTTATCCTTTATAACTTTTTGAAATTCTAAAGACCATGGTTCATCAACTCCATATTGAATTAGACTATCTGGCTTTAGTTCATGATCTAAAAAATAACGTCGAATTAATATTTTTTCATTTTCATACTCAAATATTTCTTTATTTACTAGATTACCTTCAGAATCAATAAATTCTCGAATAATCGGAACTTTATTATCATTGTAAAAAACTTGAATATATGGTTTATTAAACCTTGCTGTAGCCAATAAACGATTATCTGATAAATAATCATGGTTGTTTGCATAAAATCGGATAAAACTAATTTGTTGTCCATAACAAATACTTAATAGTATAAAAATAAAATACTTATACACTTTACATACCTTTGAAATCATTCATTTTTTTTAAGTACTTCATTGACCACTCAGAGAAAGTTTGTCTTTTAATATTATTTCGAATATCTTCCATAAGATTCATGTAATAAGATAAATTATGAATAGTTGCTAATCTTAATCCTAATACTTCTTTAATGTTAAAAAGATGCCGAAGGTAAGATTTAGAAAAATTTTCACAGGTATAACATTTACAATTTGGGTCTAATTGATCAAATGCTTCTTTATGAGCTTTGTTACCAATGTTCACAATCCCTTGACTAGTGAATAATTGCCCATTGCGAGCATTTCTTGTTGGTAAAACACAATCAAACATATCAATACCTAACTGTACTGATCTAACTATATCAGTTGGTCTACCAACGCCCATAAGGTATCTAGGTTGATCTTTGGGGAGTAAAGTATTCATCAAATCAATTGTTTCAAACATTGAAGTTTTTTCTTCACCAACGGCTAAACCTCCTATTGCAATCCCACATTGTGAAAAAGGCAATAATTCTTCAGTACTTTTTTTTCGTAATGAAGGAAAAGCTCCACCTTGAATAATAGGGAAAAGAGTCTGTTCCCAATCATAAAAAGGCCTATTTTGTTTTATAAAGTCACTACACTGCTTAATCCATTTTGTGGTTCGATCAACTGCAGATCTTACTACCTTCTCTTCTGCTTGACCTGGAGGGCATTCATCAAATGCCATTATTATATCTGAACCTAAGTGTCTTTGAATATCCATTGAAATTTCAGGTGTGAAAAAATGTTTACTCCCATCTAAATGAGATTTGAATTCAACACCTTGATCTGAAATCTTATTTAATTTTGATAAAGAATAGACCTGAAAACCGCCACTATCAGTTAAAATTGATTTATTCCAGTTTATAAATGAATGAAGACTCCCTGCATTTTTAATTAATGTATGACCAGGCCTTATATATAAATGATATGTATTACCTAAAATTATATTTGCATTTAGCTTAGTGAGTACTTCTGGATCGATTGTTTTAACAGCGCCCTGAGTACCAATTGGCATAAAAACAGGAGTGTGAATATTACTATGATTAGTTTTTAAAATCGCGCTTCGAGCTGCTGTGTGCTTATTATTATAAAGAATGTCAAACTGCATTAAAATAAATGGTGAAATACTTCACCAACATTTGTTACACCAGTTATATCTACACCTTTAATTCTATCCTTCATTCGTTTCAAATTGGCCGCAGGGGCAATCACTGATTTGAAACCTAAAGATTTTGCTTCATTAATCCGTTCTTTTAATCTACTAACTGAACGTACTTCACCTCCAAGCCCTACTTCACCAATAAGTACAACAGATTCTTTAATAAGTTTATCTCTACTACTTGATGCCACTGCGCTTATAACAGCTAAATCTGCAGCTGGATCATCAATTTTTAAACCCCCAACAAGATTAATAAAGACATCTTTCGTACCCATATGTGTCCCAATTCTTTTCTCTAGAACCGCTAATAACATGGCTAGTCTCTTAAAATCAAACCCATTCACATTTCTTTGTGGCGTTCCAAAATTTGCATTTGAGACCAAAGCTTGTACTTCAACTAAAATAGGGCGCGTTCCTTCTAAAGATGGAAAAATTGTGGATCCAGTTATATCATTTTGCCGCTCTGCTAAAAATAGCTCTGAAGGATTCTCAACTTCGACCAAACCATTCTCATTCATATGAAAAATGCCAACCTCATTTGTAGCTCCAAATCGATTTTTGGCTGAACGCAAAATTCGATGATCATGACGATCATCACCCTCTAAGTACAGTACAGTATCAACCATATGTTCAAGCATTTTTGGACCTGCAATTACACCTTCTTTAGTCACGTGACCAATAATTATTACGGCAATTCCTTTTTGCTTTGATAATTGAAGTAACTGTTGTCCACATTCTCGAATTTGAGAAATTGAACCAGGTAGTGAATCTAATTCATCACTAAATACAGTTTGGATAGAATCAATTACTAATAATTCGGGTTGAACTAATGAAACTTGATCTAAAATTCCTTCAATTCTATTTTCTGAAGAAAGATGTAATTGTTTAGAATTAACCTTTAGCCTATTGGCGCGAATTGCTACTTGATCTTCACTTTCTTCCGCAGATACATATAAAACTGGATTATTAAAGGCTGGTAAAACTTGTATAGCTAAAGTTGATTTACCTATCCCTGGATTTCCACCCAAGAGAATTAAAGAACCTGGAAGTAACCCTCCTCCAAGAACTCTATCTATTTCCGTTATTCCTAGTGATATTCTTTTGATTTCACCATCTTTTAAAACTTCATCTAGATTTTTTGTTTTTTGCGTTAAACCATTTGAATTTTCTTTGCGTTTTTTTGAGACTTTAAACTCACTTAAGGTTCCCCATTCATTACATGAAGGACATTGACCATTCCATTTAGGGTGATCATCTCCACAGGCAGAACATAAATAGACAGTTTTAGATTTTAGTTGTCCCATACTTATATAGGAAGTTTAGTCAGACTTATTTTAGAAACAAGTTGAAAGCTTTATA
>JAAZYT010000032.1 GCA_014239505.1 Fidelibacterota bacterium
AATGTAGTTGAGATTGATGTTAAAAAATGGGAAGTAGTACGAACTTTTAAAACTGACAAAGCTCCTTATAATTGTGAAGTAAGCCAAGATGGAAAATATCTTGTTGTTACTTATAAAGGAGCGGCTAAAACAGGAGTTTGGAATCTCAAAACTGGTAAAGAAATAGCAAAATTTAATAACACACGTAAAGTTACGCATGGTGTAGTTATCTCTCCGGATAGTCGCTATGCTTTTGTTTCAGTTGAGGGAATAGGTAAAGAGCCTGGATCAGTAGAAATTTTTGACTTAAAAGAATTAAAGTCTGTTACTATTGCTGAAATAGGGAAACAAGCGGGTGGCATTGCTTTTTGGAAAATGGAAGATTAGTTAAGAACTCTTTATTTTTCTTCTCTAGAAGTACCAGTCATACTTAGAACAATTTCAGTGCTCTCTTTAAATGAATTGTGCTGAACAATCGTTGCTTTAAAAAAGTAATATAGTGTTAGTAGATAAAGTATGTGAAACCACCACTCAGAAGCTTTTCCTATAAAATAAACACCATCCATAATAACCATTGCCATAAATAAAATAGTTACCATCATTGTTGGAGGATAAAGCTTTCTTTTTATAGCAAACATTTGCTTATAAAGACTATCTCCAAGCTCAGAGTGAAGTTCAAGGTATTCTCTAACATTAACACCTGTTCCTACAAAAAAGAACATAATTAATGTTTGCGCAGCGATAAAAATAATGCTGACTATTAAATCGAGCGTTATATGATTTTGAGCCCAAATATCAAAATAATGGTTTAATCCAATCAAAGTAAGCCCAATGCCTGAAAGGACAATCATTATATAGGAGAAAGTCATGAAGAACCACATATTATAACCTAAACATTAAAATGGAAATAAATACAATCACCATCACGAACAATATAATCTTTACCTTCTAATTGAGACAAGCCTGCGTCTTTAACTTTCTTTTCTGATCCATGCTCAATGAGGTCATCATATTTAATTACCTCAGCTTTAATAAAACCCCGTTGAAAATCGGTGTGGATTTCACCTGCAGCTTCCGGCGCTGTTGCACCTTTTTTTATTGTCCACGCTCTTACTTCACTTGGCCCACCAGTAAAATAAGTTTCTAGGCCTAGTAACTTAAAACTTGCATGAATTAATTTATCAAGGCCTGGTTCCTCTAAATTATACTCATCCATAAACATAATTTTTTCATCTTTATCTAATAAAGCTATTTCTTGTTCTATTTTTCCACATAACCGTATGGCATGACTACCTTCTTTTTTAGCAAAATCAAAAAGGGCTTGTGTGTTTGAATCTCTGGTACTTTGAATAATTTCATTCTCATCAACATTAGCAACATATAGAATAGGTTTTTGAGTAAGTAGGAAAAGACTCTTTATAATTTCTAACTCTTCTTCCCCTGCATCAAAAGTTCTTGCCATTTTTCCTGAATCACAATGAGCTTTTAATCTCAAAACTATATCCAATTCTTTTTGGGAACGCTTTTCTTTTTTGGCCAGTTTATTTAATCTGTATATACTCTTTTCTAAGGTTTCAAGATCTGCCAGCAAAAGTTCAGTCTCAATTAGTTCAGCATCTCGGACGGGGTCTATATCGCCCTCCACATGTGTAATATTCTCATCTTCAAAACACCTTACAACATGAACTATAGCTGATACTTGTCTGATTTGGCTTAAAAATTGATTCCCAAGGCCTTCCCCCTTGCTTGCGCCCTTTACTAGTCCTGCAATATCAGTAAACTCTACAGAAGCTGGAGTTACTTTTTCAGGATTAAAAATATTTTCAAGTTTCCCCAGTCTCGTATCTGGTAAGGCGACAATTCCTATATGAGGTTCAATTGTGCAAAATGGGTAATTCTCTGCAGGGACGGAAGATTCAGTAAGAGCATTAAAGATTGTAGATTTACCAACATTTGGTAAACCTACAATACCACAGCGTAGCGCCATAATAAATCCTAGTTTTAATAAATTATATTTTTAAAAGGGCTAAAAAGGATCTGTCGCTGGATCTTTACCATAGTCCCATGTTAATGTTTCAAATAAACCAACTTGAAGATCTTTGGCAAAATAAATAGCTTTATCTTTTACTTTGAGTACGGCATCACCCCAAACCATATGAGTTGGGCGAGTAATGTACTTTTTTATATCAATCTGATAAGTGATTTTTTTATGAAATGGTCTTACTTGCCCTTTAAACTTTAATTCTTTAACACCTAGAGCACGACCTTTTCCTTCTCCGCCAATCCAAGTAAGAAAAAATCCAATCAATTGCCAAAAGCCATCCAAGCCTAAACAACCAGGCATAACGGGGTCACCTTTAAAATGACAGTCGAAAAACCAAAGTGACTTATCAATGTCAAGCTCAGCTTTTATTTCTCCCTTACCATATTTTCCACCTTCATCAGATATGTGCAGAATACGATCCATCATTAACATTGGAGGGGCGGGGAGCTTTCCCTTATCTACTCCAAATAATTTTCCTAACCCACTATTAATTAGGTCTTCTTTTGTATAATTTTCTTTGCGCGGCATAATTAGATCCTTAAGTGTCCTCTAATTTAACTGATTTAGGTAATTAATTTACGAATCATTTCTATCTCATTTTTTTGATGTAATTATCTGCCTAAATTAGATCTTTAAATTTGGAGAAATAAAATGTCTGATTGGGTATTATTATTAGGTGGTTCTACTGGACACGGAGCTGCAACAGCAAAAAAACTAGCAAAAGATGGATACGGAATTATTGCTTTTCACTTTGATAGAGGTGAAGCAAAAAAATTAGCACAAGAAACAATTGAAGAAGTAAATGACTTAACAAGTGGGCGATGTCATTATTTCAATACAAATGCTGCTTCCGAAGAAACGATTGATAAGTATTTACCAGAGATTCTAAAGATTACAAATGGTAAGCCATTAAAATTGTTACTTCATTCTATTGCCTTTGGAACAACTACAAACTTTTTTGGAGAAAAGCCAGTAACACAGCGTCAAATGGATATGACAATACATGTTATGGGAAATTCATTACTTTATTGGACGCAAAAATTATTTGGTGAAAAATTGCTTGGTAAAGGTTCTCGTGTGATGGGTTTAACAAGTGAGGGAAATTATTTAGCGATGGAAGGCTATGGTCCCGTAAGTGTAGCTAAAGTTGCAATGGAAGCAATAATCCGCCAAATTGGCTGGGAGTTGGGAGAGCATGGAATAACTGCAAATGCTGTTCAGGCAGGAATAACTCCAACTAGAGCGCTGACAAAAATTACTGATCGATGGGAAGAATGGGTTGAAAGTACAAAATCAAGGAACCCGATGCGGAGAACAACAATGCCTGAAGATGTAGCTGGAACAATTTCTATGTTGTTAAAGCCAGAAGCTGACTTTATTAACTGCTCTATAATATATTGTGATGGTGGTGAACACCGCTCTGGGACTATTTAATCTTAAAAACTATGACCCAGTTTTTTCTAAACTAGCTCTTTTTTTAATCAGGTTAACCAATTCATAATGACTTTTAGTTGGTTGCATTTGAAAACAAGTTTCTGCTTCTTTTAAAGCATAATCCCACCAACCTTTTTTTGTATACATTAATGATAGGTTATAGTGTGCTTTGCTAAGTGCTTGAAAATCATTTCGACCTAAATTTTGATGAACTTCTGGATACAGTCTAGTTACTTCTTTAAATTCTAAGATTGCCTCTTCAACAAGTCCTTTTTGTGCATACCATTCTCCTAACTCTAAATGCTGCTGAGGATCTTCTTTGCAAGCACTAATAATAAGTGTTATAAATAAAAATATAAGTCCTTTTGTAATACTTTTCTTCATTTTAACTAAACAAAATTGCAGTTTGTATCGTCAAAATTCCAAGAGAAACATTTATTGATTTGATTCTATTTTATTTTTATACGAAAGCAAAAGAATCGCGCCAAGAAGTAATGCCGCCCCCAACCATTGAACAAGTGACATAACTCTACCATAGATATACCAATCCATCGTTACCGCAGATAAGGGCCAAAACAGTTCATAGAGAGTTACATGAGAAGCTGGTAAATGATTTAGTCCATAATAATAAATAAAAAGGGCTAGAGAGCCAGTGCTTAAAACAATAATAAATATATATTTCCAATTTTCTATATTAACCTGAGAAATTGTTTCTGCTTGACCCGTGGAAATAAGTATAAAAAGCATTATTGCGCCAGTAACAGTTAATCGTAATGAAGTAACTGTTTCGAAGGATAGTCTGTTCAATGCATGTTTTCCGAGTACTGTTGAGCTTCCCCAGCTAAAAGCAGCGAGTAAAGATAAAAGAGCGGCAATCATTGTTTTATCACTCCATTCATTTAATGGTTGATTGCCAAAAGTAACAAAGTAGCCCCCTACAATAGCGGCGACTGCTAAAACTAGAAAGCGGATTGCTATCTTCTCTTTTAGAACTATTGCAGCCAAAGCTATAGCAAAGATAGGTTGGAATTTTTGCAAAAGAACTACAACGGAAAGATCAATATAATTTACATAGCTAAGCGCCTTTGTATAAAAAAAAGTACCTAATATTCCACCGCAAACACTTATCCACAAGACAGAGATCCAGCCACGCTGTTGGAGAGCAGAAACTTCTTTCCACCCTTTTAATAAAAGAGGAAAAAAGATTATAGCTCCAATTAAATGTTCTAACGCAACGATAAGAAAGGATGGTAGTGCGTAAAGGTTTTGTCTTAGAACTCCATCAAAGCTCCATAGTATAGCTGCGGAAATAACTGCTAATGCAGGTAAGTACTTTTTCATATTTTAACTACCTAAGCTTGTCCGCTGAATGATGTAGCACCTAATGGATCAAGTCCAAAAGACTGAATTGAGAGACCCCACATCTGTTTAACTGGAATATTAAAAATAAAATCGGGAGAGGTTTCTTGAACAAGCCAGTCACCATTTTGAATTTCACTTTCTAGCTGACCAGAGCTCCAACCAGAATGACCTAAAAAAAGGCGGCTTTTTTTTGATTTCTTATTTTTCGCCATATCTAATAATATTTCTTTATCACTGGATATAAAAAAATCATCTGAAATTTTAATTGATTTTTCTGAATATATTTTTTCACTATGAAGTAAAATTCCTCTATCAACTAAAACAGGTCCCCCCAAATACACATCGGAAACTGAATTTAAAATTTCAGATGATTCTTTATTCATGTTATCCTTTAGTTCTTTTAAATCATTTTTATGAAAGCATTTATTAATAATTAACCCCATCGCCCCTTTCTTATCATGCTCGCACATGAAAATAACAGAGTTCCCAAAAAGGTCATCATTCATATGCGGCATAGAAATTAGTATATGATTGATAATAGAATTCATATCTAATGTTATGTATTTGTTAGACTTAATACTATAAAAAATTTCTTAAAGATTCTGTAAATGGGTTTTTGAACCATTATTAATTAAGTTGTAAATTCTTGGTCTGCCCAAATTCTTAATAATAAAATATAATAATGAAAAAAAATTTAGATAAAATAATTATAAAAGGCGCTCGCCAACACAATCTGAAAAATGTTGATGTTGACATTATTAGAAACAAGTTAGTTGTTATAACAGGGCTCTCAGGGTCTGGGAAATCATCGCTCGCTTTTGATACTTTATATGCTGAAGGTCAACGAAGATATGTCGAATCGCTCTCATCATATGCAAGGCAATTTCTAGGTCTAATGGAAAAACCTGATATGGATTATATTGAAGGCCTTTCACCTGCAATATCTATTGAACAAAAAGCAGCAGCCAGAAACCCTAGGTCAACAGTAGGCACTGTTACAGAAATACATGATTATTTAAGGTTATTATATGCACATGTTGGTAAACCACATTGCTGGAAATGTGATAAGCCTATTCAAAGGCAAACCGTTCAGCAAATTGTTGATACTATTTCAAAATTTGAGATAGGGTCTAAAATTTATATTTTAGCACCTGTGGTGCGAGGGCGCAAAGGGCAACATAAAGGAGTTTTTGAAGAGGTAAGAAAAGAAGGGTTTCTTAGAGTAAGAGTTGATGGATTAATTCACCCCCTTGATCAAAAGCTAAATCTTGAAAAAAACAAAAAACATTCAATCGAAGTTGTAATTGATCGCCTTGTCTTGGAGGGGGATTACTTAGAAAGGTTAACAGAGTCTGTTGAGTTGTCATTAAAAATTGGTTCCGGCTTAACTATTATACATGAATTACCAAAAAATGATCATTTATTCAGTGAACATTTTGCCTGCCCTCACTGTGAAGTGTCAATGGAGGAAATATCTCCAAGGATGTTTTCTTTTAATTCACCGTATGGGGCTTGTCCACATTGTGATGGGCTTGGCTCACATATGGATATTGATCCAGATTTAGTTGTGCCTGATAAATCTAAATCCTTAATTCAAGGTGCAATTGCACCATTGGGGGAGCAACCAAGAGGGAATTGGTATGGAAGTATACTTAAAAGTTTATCAAAATATTATAATTTTAAATTCACTACACCTTGGTATAAGCTAGATACTGATATTAGGACTATTCTTCTAAAAGGAACTGGAAGCACAAAAGTAAAAATGGAATATTCATCAGAAAGATGGAGTGGAACATATACGGGTGGATGGGAAGGTGCTATCCCAAATTTGATGAGACGATATAAGCAAACTAAATCCAATCACATTAGAGACTGGATAGAGCAATTTATGAGGATGAGGGCTTGTCCCAAATGTGATGGGTCTAGATTAAAACCAGAGTCAAGAGCAGTAACCCTTGATAGTAAAAGTCTTGGTGAGATATCATCTTATTCAATAAAAAATATAAAAACATTTTTTAGCAATTTAAGATTGGGTGTGAATGAAGCTACAATTGCAGAACAAATTTTAAAAGAAGTTCAAGAACGGTTGACCTTTCTTGTTGATGTTGGCCTTGATTATTTAACATTAGACCGATCTGCAACTACTCTCTCTGGAGGTGAAGCTCAAAGAATTCGACTCGCAACTCAAATTGGAAGCCAATTAGTTGGAGTTCTTTATATCCTTGATGAACCCTCCATTGGTCTTCATCCTAGAGATAATAGTCGGTTATTAAATTCTTTAAAAAAATTAAGGGATCTTGGTAACTCAATAATTGTTGTTGAGCATGACCAAGAAACAATGGAATCTGCTGATCAATTAATTGATATTGGTCCGGGCGCTGGTGAACATGGAGGAGAAATTATTTTTTCTGGGCCGCCAAATAAAATTCTAAAGGCTAAAGACTCTATCACAGGTCAATATTTATCTGGCATTCGATTTATCTCGATTCCAGAAGAAAGAAGAGAAGGCAATGGTAAATTATTATCTATTTCTGGAGCTTCTGGCAATAATTTAAAGAAAATTGATGTTATGTTTCCTTTAGGTAAAATGATTGTAGTTACCGGAGTTAGCGGCTCAGGCAAAAGCACTCTCGTAAATGAAACAATATTTCCAATTTTATCTAAAGAATTAAATAATGCCAGAGCCTATCCTTTGTCTTTTGATTCTGTTGAAGGTTTAGAATATTTAGATAAAGTTATTGAAATTGATCAAAAACCAATTGGTCGTACACCCAGATCTAACCCAGCAACCTATACGGGTGTCTTTACTTTTATTAGAGATTTATTTTCTCAATTGCCAGACTCAAAAATACGTGGTTATAAACCAGGTAGGTTTTCGTTTAATGTAAAAGGTGGTAGATGTGAATCCTGTGAAGGCGATGGTATTATAAAAATCGAAATGAACTTTTTACCTGATGTTTATGTTACATGCGAAGTATGTAAAGGGAATCGTTATAATAGAGATACGTTAGAAATTAAATATAAAGGGAAAAATATTGCAGATATACTAAATATGTCAGTGGAAGAAGCAAGTTTGTTTTTTAGAAATATACCCCAAGTAATGAAAAAACTAACTACTTTGAATGATGTTGGATTAGGGTACATTCGCTTAGGTCAACAAGCCACTACTCTTTCTGGAGGAGAAGCTCAACGAATTAAGCTAGCGACTGAATTATCGCGTGTTTCTAAAGATAGCACATTTTATATTTTAGACGAGCCAACAACTGGACTGCATTTTGAAGATGTAAAGTTACTTTTAGGCGTTCTGCAAAGATTAGTAGATAGAGGACATACTGTAGTTGTCATTGAGCATAATTTAGATGTGATTAAAAGCGCTGACTGGGTAATAGACCTAGGCCCAGAAGGAGGAGAAGAAGGTGGAAAGTTACTTTTTTCAGGAACGCCAGAAAATTTATTAAATTACAAAGGCTCTTATACTGGATCTTTTTTAAAGACGTCAATTAATACTAAGTTAGGTAAATAATGCAATCGCCAAAAAATTTAGAACAATATTATCCCTACTGGGAAATAGTAAAAGATATTATTGATCAATCAATAGATATTATGTTAAATCTACGTCAATCTGGACACCCTGGTGGATCTAGATCTAAAGTTCATGGAATGGTTACTACATTATTATCTGGTGCTATGCGATGGGATATTCGAGATGCGGGTAAAAGATTTTCAGATCGCTATGTTCTTGTAGCTGGGCACGCTAACCCTGTTGTTTATGCTACTTTAGCTGTTTTAAATGAGGCGTTAAGAATTAAGTATCATCAAACTAACGACTCAAAATATCTTCATTTTAAAGGGCAAGAGTTTCAATTAAACTGGGAAGACCTTCTTACTCTTCGCAACCATGGTGGATTACCTGGTCATGCAGAAATGGAAGGAAAAACTCTATTTTTTAAATTTAATACAGGGCCAAGTGGCCATGGATCTCCGCCAGCAGCAGGCGAAGCTTTAGCTTTAAAATTAGCTAATGCATCTGAGGTAAAAGTCTTTGCTTTTGAAGGAGAGGGTGGTTTCACAACCGGCGCCTCTCATGAGACTATTAATTCAGCTTGGGGTCTTGGTCTTGGAAATCTAGTTTATTTTATGGACTGGAATGATTTTGGCATAGATGCTAGACCGTTTAGCTCAATTGTCTATGGAACTCCATTGGATTGGTTTGGTTCACATGGATGGCACGTCGAAGGAACTATGAATGGAGAAAACTGGGGTGAATTAACAGAAGCTTATTATAGACTACTTATAGAAAAGTCTGACCCTAATATTCCTAAGGTTATTTATTCCAAAACTACAAAAGGACGGGGTTATCATAAAATTGATTATGCTAGTCATGGAGCCGCACATAAACGAAACTCGGAATTATTTTGGAAGACAAAACAAGACTTTTCTGAAAAGTACAATATTGATTTTCACAATTTTGGGGAACATGAGGAAAAATCAAGAGAAGGTCAAGTAGAGCAAGCGAAATCATATTTTAATTCAGTTTTTTCACTGATGAGCTCGAACCAGGGGCTTGTTGACTACCTAGCAGACACACTTCTTTCTTTAGGAGATTCAGTCCCAGCTAAAATTGATAATTGTAAGATAACAGTTAAAAATCCATTAAAAGATAAAAAAATATTTGATGTTAACAGTTTACCAAGCAATTTGTTTGTTTCTCCTGGAGAAAAAGCACCGAACAGAGTTGGGTTTTCTAAATACGCAAGCTATATAAATACAATTTCAATTAAAGAATATGGTAGACCCTTGGTAATAGCAATGAGTGCAGATCTTGCTGATTCAACAAACATCTCTGGTTTTGCAAAGATGTATGACGGAGAAGGTGATATGGGTTTATTTGATAAAAATAAGAATCCAGATAGCCCTCTTATGCCACAAGGAATTACAGAGTTTGCAAATTCTGGAATGTTAGCTGGGTTAGCTACTGTAAATTTTAATGAGGATCCTTATGAAGAATTTAATGGCTTCTATGGCGCAATGAGCACATATGGTTCTTTCTCCTATTTAAAATATGGGCCAATTCGTTTATTTAGCCAAATTGCTCAAGATTCAAACTTAAAAGTAGGTAAGTTAATATGGGTTGCTGGGCATTCAGGTCCTGAAACTGCTGAAGATAGTCGCACGCACTTTGGAATATTTGCACCGGGTGTCACTCAATTATTCCCTGATGGACACGTTATTAATTTACATCCATGGGAGCATAATGAAGTTGCCCCAGCACTTGCGGCAGCAATGTCAACAGATGTGCCAATAGTTGCGCTACATTTAACACGCCCACCTGTTATTATTCCAGACCGAAAAGCTTTAGGAATGGCCTCTTATAAAGAAGCGGCAAAAGGTGCATATATTATCAAAGATTATGACAAAAGTAAACCGCAAGAAGGAGTAGTTATTGTTCGTGGAACGAGTTCAACCAATTCTTTAGTATCTATTCTACCAAAAATAATAAAGGAAGGTCCAAATGTTAAAATAGTTGCAGCAATTTCGTGGGAGCTATTTAAAATTCAAAACAAAGAATATCGAGAGTCTGTCATATCTGAAAATGAATGGATGGATGCGATGGTTATAACAAATGGAGCTATAAAGTTAATGCATAAATGGATAGCTAATAGAACGGTTGAAGAATACAGTATGAGCCCTGACTTTGATAATAAATGGAGAACTGGTGGGGCGCTAGATGAAATTATAGCTGAATCAAAATTAGACTCAGAAAGTGTTTGGAACGGTATTATAAAATTTTCTTTAGAACGAGAAAAAAGATTAGAGAAGCTTCGCATATCTATCCCAAAATAAATAGACTAAAATTTGACGACCCCTCTTCATTTTTGTACCTTCCAACCCGAATAATGATCTATTTATATTATTTAAAGCTAATAGCATGACTGAAATTCATATAAACGACCCTCAGCCTTTTGATGATGATTTAGTTATTGAAAAATCATTACGTCCAAATGAAATGGATGAATTTATTGGACAAAAAGAGGTGGTTGATAGCCTGAAGTTATATATTGAAGCAGCGAATAATCGGAATGAAGCATTAGACCATGTGCTCCTATTTGGCCCCCCAGGGTTAGGGAAAACGACACTTTCAAATATCATTGCAAAAGAATTAGGAGTTAGCGTTAAACAAACCTCTGGCCCAGTGCTTGATAGAGCAGGAGACCTGGCGGGCCTATTGACAAATCTTCAAGGGAAAGATGTTTTTTTTATTGACGAAATTCATAGATTAAATTCAGTTGTAGAGGAGTATCTTTACTCAGCAATGGAAGATTATCGTATAGAAATTATGATTGATAAAGGTCCCAGCGCTAGAACCGTACAGCTAAATATAGAGCCATTTACACTAGTTGGTGCAACAACGAGACTTGGGAACCTAACCTCTCCTTTAAGAGATAGATTTGGAGTTGTTCTTCGTGTAGATTATTATGACCCAAAAGACCTTTTTCATATACTAGTGCGGTCAGCAAAAATATTAGAAGTTGAAATAGATGATCCAGGCGCGATGGAGCTTGCAAGGCGATCTCGAGGTACTCCAAGAATTGCAAATAGAATTTTGAGAAGAACGCGTGATTATGCACAAGTTAAGGCAAAAGGTAAAATTGATCAGGCCGTTGCTAAAGCATCTTTAAAATCATTAGGTATTGATGAATTTGGACTTGATGATATGGATCGAACTATTCTAACAGTAATAATAGATAAATTCAATGGTGGCCCCGTAGGTGTTAACTCACTTTCAGTTGCTGTAAGTGAAGATTCTGCAACTATTGAAGATGTTTATGAACCCTATTTAATTAAAGAAGGATTTATTCAGCGAACTAATCGTGGTCGAATTGCTCAGAAGCTGGCCTACAAATTGCTGGGTAAAACAATTACAGAAAAACAACAAAGGTTATTTAATGATTGAAAAGAAAAAAAAATGGAAACTAGCGGATTTTGATTATCCGCTTCCCGAAAAATATATTGCACAATATCCAGCAAAAAGACGTGATTTATCTAAGCTTATGGTCATACATAAAGAGACAGGTGAAATTGAACATAAAATATTTTCTAATTTACCTGAATATTTACGAAAAAATGACCTAGTTATAACAAATAATACGAAAGTGTTCCCTGCAAGACTTTATGCTAGCAAGGATCGAACAGATGCAAAAGTTGAAGTTTTCTTACTGCGAGAGTTAGAAAATGACCTTTGGGAAGTTATGGTTCGTCCTGCAAGAAAGGTGCGAATTGGAAACAAGCTTATGTTTACTAAAGATGTGTATTGTGATGTTATAGATAATACTATTTCTGGTGGACGTGTAGTGAGATTTGAATATGAAGGTCAGAATATATATGATGTTATAGATAAAGTTGGCATTTCACCCCTTCCTCCCTATATCAAAAGAGAATCTGAGGCAAAAGATAAAATTAGATATCAAACTATTTTTGCTGAAAAAAGAGGTGCTGTTGCAGCCCCGACTGCAGGGCTTCATTTTACTGAAAATCTAATTAATAGAATTCATGAAAAAGGAGCGAAAACCGCACATACTACATTGCATATAGGCCTTGGTACCTTCCGACCAGTTCAGGTAGAAGACTTAAACCGCCATCAAATGGATTCTGAATATTTTGAAGTAGATCCAAAAACAGCCATCGCTATTAATGAAACAAAGAAAAAACGTCGAAAAGTAATTGCAGTAGGCACTTCAAGTGTCCGGTCTTTAGAAACTGTAGCTGTTTCTGGATTCCAAGTTTCACCAAAAAGAGGTTGGACAGATAAATTTATTTATCCACCATATGATTTTAAAATGGTCGATGGCCTCATTACAAACTTTCATCAGCCAAAAAGTACACTTTTGAT
>JAAZYT010000022.1 GCA_014239505.1 Fidelibacterota bacterium
AAATTGCATGGAATACATTAAGACAGATGGACTTAATGTTATTGATCTTTTTAATAAAACTCTCATTGCAGAACAAGCTTGTAGATTTAAACGTAAACCAGTTTTTCTACATATGAAAACTGTTCGTTTAATGGGTCATGCTGGTTCAGATGTTGAATTAGGATATCAATCAATAAAAGATTTAGAAGATTCAGAGAATAATGATCCATTGCTTCACACATCAAGAATTCTAATTGAAAATAATTGTTTGACAACTGAAGAAATTTTAGCTCTTTATGAATTATCTCGAAACCGAGTAAATCATATTTTTAATACTGCAACATTTCGTCCAACACTTATGAGTTCAGATGAGGTAATGTCATCGATTTCATTAAATATGGATCAAAAAGAACTACCAAAAAAACCAGATAAGAATACTCGAAAAAATAAATTAGGTAAGGAATTTAACCGCTTAGATATTCCACAACACATGGCAAAACTTATTAATTATGGATTATTTGATATATTAATGCGCTACTCAAATACTATAGTTTTTGGACAAGACGTTGCAAAAAAAGGTGGTGTTTACCACGTTACTGCTGATTTATTAAAAGGTTTTGGTTCTCGTAGAATTTTTGATAGTCCCTTAGATGAAACATCTATTTTAGGCTTTGGAATTGGAACTGCTCATAATGGATTTATACCGATTCCTGAAATTCAATTTTTAGCTTACTTCCATAATGCTGAAGATCAAATTAGGGGAGAGGCTTCTACACTTCCTTTCTTTTCAAATGGTCAATTTGTAAACCCAATGGTATTACGTGTCCCAGGTTTGGGATATCAAAAAGGGTTTGGTGGGCACTTTCACAATGATAATTCTTTAACAATATTTAGAGATATTCCAGGTTTAGTTTTAGCCATTCCATCTAATGGCGCTGATGCAGTTCGAATGTTGAGAACTGCAGTAAAAGAAGCATATAAAAATGGCCGAATAATTGTATTTATTGAACCAATAGCGTTATACATGACAAAAGACCTTTATAAAGCAAAAGACGGTAAATGGGAATTTATATATCCTAAATTAAATGATGAATCTCCGATTGGAGAATTCAAATCTTATGGGAATGGAAGATTGTTAACAATCTTAACCTATGGTAACGGATTATATCTTTCTCTTCAAGCTCAAAAAGATATTGAAAAAAAACTTGGAAAAAAAATTAAGATTATAGATTTAATGTGGATTTCAGATATTAATTATGAAACGCTACTCAAAGAAATAAGCCCATGTAAAAAAATTCTTATCGTAGATGAATGCCGAAGAAGTGGATGCCATGGTGAGGGAATCCTTACAAACTTAATTCTTAAATCAAAAACCTCTTTAAATATTGATTTACATGCAGCTGAAGATAGTTTCATTTCAATTGGAAATGCTGCGACGGCAACTCTTCCAAGTAAGGATTCAATAGTGCAGAACGCATTGAATTTGGTCAATGCCTAAAGAACGTATAGTTGTTATTTGTCCGGGTAGAGGCTCTTACACAAGAGAATCATCAGGGTACCTAAATTTGAATAAAAATATTGCTGTTCAAGAGATTTCCTGGATGAATAATCAAAGAAAAGCGTTAAATCTTCCCACACTTAACGATTTGGATTCCAATACTTTTAAATCTAAGACTCATATGATTGGAATAAATGCATCGCCATTAATTTATGCTTGTAGTTATGTTGATTTTCTTTCAATAAATAAAAGTAAATATGAAATAGTTGCAATTACTGGTAATTCTATGGGCTGGTATACAACCCTAGCTTTGAGTGGTGTATTAGCTTTTAAAAATGCATTCAAAATAATTAATACAATGAGTTCATTGACCAAAGATAACAATGGAGGACAAATAATCTATCCAATTGTAAATCAAAATTGGCAGATTGATGAATCAATAAATGAAATGATACTTAAAGAAATTGAAAAAGTAGGTGCGCATGTATCTATTAAACTTGGTGGTTATATAGTAATTGCAGGAAAACAAGATGCATTAAAAAAATTGCTTAAAAAACTTCCTATTAATGATAAATACCCATTTCAGCTACCTTACCATTCTGCTTATCATTCTTCAATTATGTCATCTGTTCCTGAAATGGCATTTAATTTATTACCCGAATCTTTATTTATTAAACCAAATATTCATATCATTGATGGTAGAGGTCATATTTGGTCTCCTTACTCAACCAAAATTTCAGAACTATATTCTTATACACTAAATAATCAAGTGACCCAAACTTATGACTTTAATTCGACAATTAATGTTGCAATTAAAGAATTCTCCCCAGATAAACTTGTTTTGCTTGGTCCTGGGAATACATTAGGTGGTCCCATTGCACAAATTTTAATTCAAAATTCTTGGTTAGATATTGATTCAAAAAAAACTTTTACAAAAAAACAAAAGAATGATCCTTATCTTATATCTATGAGTATTAAAGAACAAAGGAAGATAGTTTCTTAATAAATAACAAATAGTGTAATTTTCTATACCTTAAAGGAATATTATGAAAAAATTTGGTCCCGACTTCTATGATTTAACAGATTTACTAACAGATGAAGAGTTATTAATCCAACAAACTGCATTTGATTTTGTAAAAGCAGAATTTATGCCTGTAATTAGCAAAAATTATGAGAATGGCACCTTCCCAATGGAATTGATTCCTAAGCTTGGTGAGTTAGGCTTTATGGGTTCATCACTTCCTGAAGAGTCAGGTGGTGCAGGTGTAAGTAATGTTGCATATGGACTTATATTACATGAGCTTGAAAGAGGAGACTCCGGATTAAGATCTTTTGCAAGTGTTCAAGGGTCTCTAGTGATGTATCCAATACATGCATATGGTTCTGATCATCAGAAAGCGAAATGGTTACCAGGATTAGGCGCAGGTAATTTAATTGGCTGTTTTGGTTTAACGGAGCCAAACTTTGGATCAAATCCAGGTGGAATGACTACACGTTGTAAGCGCGATGGAGATGATTGGATAATTAATGGAAATAAAATGTGGATTACTAATGGTTCTTTAGCTGATGTTGCATTGGTTTGGGCAAGAGATGAAGAAGGCATTGTAAGGGGATTTTTACTCGAAAAAGGGATGGATGGATTCACCTCAAGTGATATTCATGGAAAATTAAGTTTAAGATCTTCAGTTACATCTGAATTATCAATGGAAAATGTGAGAGTTAATGATACTTCAAGGCTTCCTAATATTGAAGGTTTAAAAGGACCTTTGAGTTGCTTAACTCAAGCGCGTTATGGAATTGCGTGGGGTATGGTTGGCGCTGCTGTCGATTGTTACAATACAGCTCTTGATTACTCAAAAGAAAGAAAACAATTTTCTAAACCAATTGCGGGATATCAACTAACACAAGCTAAACTTGCAGATATGGTAACATTAATTACTGAAAGTCAATTATTAGTATATCGTCTAGGAAGACTCAAAGATGAAGGTAAGATGACATTTCAACAAGTTTCGATGGCTAAAAGAAATAATTGTACAATGGCTAGAAATATTGCAAGACTCTCAAGAGAAATATTAGGTGCTAATGGTATAGTAGGTGATTATTCACCTATCAGGCATATGGCAAATATAGAATCAGTTTATACTTATGAAGGTACCCATGAGATGCATAGTTTAATTATAGGTGAAAATATTACTGGAATTTCTGCTTACGATTCTTAATACTAAATATTATGAGTGAAAAACATCACCATCATAAAGCTACAAATGATAGAGATTTAATTTTTGCGATTTTTATTAATGTCTCGTTAACCTTATTTCAATTTATTGGTGGACTCTTATCTGGTAGTCTTTCTCTTCTTTCTGATGCTATTCATAACTTGAGTGATGCAGCATCTCTTAGTATCGCCGTATTTGCCAGAAAAATAAGTCATAAACCAGCGGATGATTCTAAAACTTTTGGTTATCAAAGAGCCGAAATTATTGCGGCCCTAATTAATACTACGTTATTAATAACAATTAGTTTATTTCTAATATATGAAGCTTTTTGGAGGCTTATAGAACCTCAGGTTATTACAGGATCTATAATTGTTTTAGTAGCAACAGTTGCTCTTATAATAGATATTATTACAGCACTTATTACTTTTAATAAGTCGAAAAATAATTTGAATATGAAAGCAGCTTTTTTACATAATTTGTCAGATGCACTTTCTTCTATAGCTGTGATTATTGCAGGAATTTTAATTTTTCTTTACAAAATTTATTGGGTTGACACAGTTCTGACATTTTTGGTTGCTGGATTAATATTATTTCAGGCTATAAAATTATTACCTAGCACTATTCATCTCTTAATGGAAGGTTCACCAGATTATATTGTTTCAGATGATATCAAAAATTCAATAAAAAAAATTAGTGGAATACAAGATACTCACCATATTCATGTTTGGCATCTAGATGAAAATAGAATAGCTATGGAAGCTCATGTTGTTGTAACTGCAAATAAATTAAGTGAGGTTGAAGATATTAAAGATAAAATAAAATTTTTACTTAAGAACAACTTCAATATAGTTCATTCAACTTTAGAATTCGAACATCATAAAGATAGTAAATGTGAAGATAACGATTAATTTTATTAGTTGTGAAAAGTAGAATTAAATAATTTCACCAGTAAAATACTCTTTTTCTTCTCCCTTTATTTCTAAAATAGCATTCCCTGAATTACTTAATGATTTAAAAATTCCTTTAATGACTTTATTGTTATAATGAAAAGTAATTTTTTGATTCATATGATTACATGAATCTTCCCAATTTGATTTAATTAAATCAATATTACTTGGGAATTGATCTATTATAATTTCAAGTTGATTCAATATTTCTGCTAAAACTCTTTCTTTTTGATAGAGTCTTTTTGAATTAATATGTAATGATGTAGCTGTATTTTTAATTGCTATATCAAAGTCTTCAATCTCTTCATTTACGTTGATTCCAATGCCTATTACAGCTTGATTAATTTTTTTTTCAGATACTTTGGATTCACAAAGGATTCCGCCTAGTTTTTTTTTACCAAACATTATGTCATTTGGATATTTGAATTCAACTGTTGTTGAAAAAGCAGCAATTGCTTTTTGTATAGCTATGCAACTAATTAATGGAATCCAGTTTGAAAATTTTGAATTTATATTAGGGGATAATACAATTGAAAAAGATAGACTTTTATTAGGGGCGGCATACCAATTTCTATTGCCTCTTCCTTTTCCCGAATATTGATTATCGGTAACGATTACAGTGCCATTTTCACAGCCATCATTTATAAGTTCCCAAGCTTCAGAATTTGTTGATTCTAATCGGGTATAGTATTCAATGTGTTTACCTAAAATCCTGGTCTTTAGATTCGCTTGAACCAGGTTGGTAAAAAGCACTAAGGTTTAAGCGTTAGGATCTAATTTAGTCCTTAATTTTAGGTTCATTCCAGGATTTAAAATTCCTGCATTTGCTTTTATTGATTCTTCATTGTCTCTTAAAAGAATAATCCAAGATTTAGCATCGCCATATTGACTTCCAGCAATATTCCATAGATTATCACCATTCTGAACAGTGTAACTGGTGTATGTAGGTTCAGCAGTTTTTGCTTTTAAGCGTTCTCGTTGAAGATTCAAAAAATTGTAGGGATAAATCATATTTGGATTTTCACCAATCTCATCTTTGTTCCATGCATAAATATGACGCCATAATCTAAAATCACCATATTCTCTTTTTGCAATTTTTATTAAATAATCTCCTGGCTCAACCAGATTCTTTTCCCATGCAAAGTCTTCGTAGAGAATTGGTTCAATCTTTAACTCATCTTTAACATCAGCATTGGTTTCTGGTTCGGGAGTTGGAGATGGGCCACTTTTGATTTCATCATTTTCTACAGGTGTTGCTGCAAAAGTAGCTTCTGGCATATCAACACGTTCAACTTGATTTTCCATAGTTGTTTTTTCAGTATTCTGGATATCCATAGGTGGAGCTGTTTGTTTACCACATGAAGCAAAAAATACACTGAAAAGTAATAAATATAATTTTTTCATAAAACCATCCTTAAAAAATCTTTAAAAGAAATACACCAAAGTATAAATACGACTTATTAATAAAACAAAATAATTTTAGTTAAATTAAAAAATAATAAGTTAAAAAAGGTTAATAATTATTTAAACTCACCAAAACAGGTTCTAAAAACATCTGCAATTTCACCTAAAGTGCATTCAGCTCTTACAGCCTCCACAATTGCGGGCATAACGTTTTCATCTGACTTTGCAACTTTTAAAAGTCTATCTAATTTTGATTTTACAGAACTATTATCTCTTTCAACTTTTATATGTTTAACTCTATCAATTTGATTTTTAATTAAAGATTCATTTATCTGTTGTGTATTTTGATTTGTCTCATTTTCATTCTCATCAGTCAGTTTGTTTACTCCAACGATCTTTATTTTTTTATTTTCCACTGACTTCTGGTATTCATATGCACTTTTTGTTATTTCACTCTGAATCCAACCAGTTTCTATAGCTGTTATTGAACCACCCATTTCATCAATCTCTTCAATAATATTCATTGCTTCTTCTTCAAGTTGAGTAGTAAGGTTCTCAACTACCTCACTACCTGCAAAAGGGTCGATAAAATTTCTAATTCCAGATTCATATGCTATAACCTGTTGTGTTCTTAGAGCAAGTTTTGCAGATTGGTTTGTAGGTAAAGCTAAGGCTTCATCAAATGCATTCGTATGTAATGATTGAGTACCGCCTAATACAGCTGACAAAGCTTGAATAGTTGTTCGAACAATATTGTTATCTATTTGCTGAGCAGCAAGCGTAGAGCCCCCAGTTTGGGTATGAAAGCGACAATGCATAGCTTTATCATTTTTTGCATTAAACCTTTCTTTCATAATTTTTGCCCATAAACGACGAATTGCGCGAAATTTAGCAATTTCATTCAAAAAGTCATTATGAGCATTAAAGAAAAAAGAAAGGCGACTACCAAATTCATCTACTTTTAATCCTTTATCAATTGCAGCTTTTACATATTGGATACCATTTGCCAAAGTAAATGCAATCTCTTGAGATGCTGTGGAACCAGCTTCTCTAATATGATATCCTGAAATAGAAATAGTATTCCATTTAGGAACATGTGTGGAACAGAAAGCAAAAATATCTGTTACTAATCTCATTGATGCATCAGGAGGATAAATATATGTACCTCTAGCAATATATTCTTTTAGAATATCGTTTTGAATTGTTCCCTTTAATTTTTTTGATGAAATACCTTTTTTTTCTGCAGAAATAATATATAGAGCAAGTAAAGTAGCAGCTGTTGAATTTATGGTCATTGATGTTGATATTTTTTCAACAGGTATATTTTTGAAAAGTAAATCCATATCGTGAATAGTAGAAATTGGCACACCTACTTTACCAACCTCTCCTTCACTCATTGGATGGTCTGAATCATACCCAATTTGAGTAGGAAGATCAAAAGCAACAGATAGCCCAGATACTCCTTGATCTAAAAGGTAATGAAATCTACGATTTGATTCTTCAGCAGAGGTAAAACCTGCATATTGTCTCATTGTCCAAAGTTTATCCTTATACATATTAGGATAAACTCCTCTTGTAAAAGGAAACTTTCCTGCTTTTTCAGTCACTAGTTAAATCCTCTTTCTTTTTTAATATTTTGATAAGCTTCATTTACAGATTTAAATTTTTCTTCAGATAATTTTTTTAAATCATTTCCAAGATGATTTACTTTGTCAGGGTGGTATTTTGCGGCCATTTTACGATATGCTTTTTTTAATTCACTTTCTGAAGCGTTTGGTTTTATTTCTAGAATAGTATAATCTGATAATGTATTTCGAAAGAACATTGCTTCTATTGAATTATAATCATTTTGGTTAATGTTTAAATATCCAGCAATACTTTGGATAACTTTTATTTCATTTTTATGAACATCACCATCTGCCTTAGATAGACTGAACAAAATATGAAGAAGCTCTAGACGACTAGGGTGATCCATAGAATTAACTATTTGTTTACATACATCTCGAATTGGATATTCTTGTTTGATTATATCTCTAAAGAGGGTCATAAAATCTTGTACTTGAGTTTTGTTGAATTGTTTAGAAAGAAATTGTTTAACAAAATCTAACTCAGACTTTAACATTTTATTATCGGCTTTCATTACTGCACCAAATAAGACTAATAATGATACAATAAAATCTCCAGGTTGAGTTTTTGGATAAGCTCTATTATGGGAGCCTCTACTATAATTTGTGGTTTGTTGACCTGACATGCTGGCAAAGGAATATCCAATTATTGCACCAATTGGACCACCTAAAGCCCATCCAAGCCCTCCCCATAACATTTTTTTACCTAAATTCACTTAATTTTATCCTTTTAAGAGTTAGCCAATTTAATACTATTTTCAATTTGATTATTTAATAGAAGAAAACGAATTATAAAGCAATTGGAATTATCAAAGAAAATAAAATTAGCACTTTGGTGGCGTAAATTAACTATAAAGAATAGTTTAGGGGTTAATTCAATGTCTTTATCAAGTAAAGGACAAATCCCTAAGAGATTTCTAATTATATTACCTGAACACACCACGGAATCTGAGCTTGCTAAAAGATTTATTAATTCAATGAAAAATGCTTTAGGATCCAAAAGTGAAAATCAAATCCGAATCCTTGGTCCTGCTATAGTTGGTAATCTTATAGATTTAGGTGATTTTCAAGACTTTATACTTTTTTCAGATAAAGATTTAAATCGTCTAGGTCTACCTGGGAAAGAACTTTTATGGAGTTGTCAAAGAATTAATGTTGATGCAATATTAGATTTAAATCAAAGTTTTAACCCTATATCAGCAATTTTATGTGAAACCGTTAATGCGCCATTAAAAGTTGGTTTTTTTAGTGATATTGGTGAAAATTATTATAATATTATGATACGTCGTCATGGAGAAGAATTAGCTGAAAGTGGTTTTAAAGAAGTTTTTCAAATTTTAGGAGTGTGATGAATATATACGTATACGAAGATGATAAAACTTTAGATCTCAGTCCTTTATCAAGTAACAGGGCAACATTTGATATAAGAATAGGCTCTGAAACATTCCTAGATAGAATAAAAACACTGTTTCCAAATCATTCTATCTCATTATTTGTAAGAGAGGAATTAGAAGTTGTAACAAAAGAAAAACATTCTGAATTAAAGGTAAATCCAAAAGAAATTGATGAGGGTATGTGGCTAGTAGGAAATGTTATTTGGGGAAAAAATGACTTTATGGTTTTACCAGATAAGGAAACATTGTTTTATAAAAATAATAATTTAATTGGGGCATTTTTATCTAAAGATTCTAGCGAAGATTGGATAAAAAATAAAAAATCAACGCCTAAAATTGAAAAAAAATCTGAATTGAAATCTAATTATTGTCCTTACTTATGGGATATACTAAGTCAAATTCCAAAAACATTATTATATGAATCTGAAGAGTTTAAAAAGGGTATTCAACCTTCAACTTTCGAAGGAGTAGAATTTCTTAATTCAGATAATATTTTTATTGGTGATAATGTTAAAATTCAACCATCAGTTTTAATGAATGCTGAGAATGGTCCCATCATTATAGAAGCAGATACCACTATTTACGGACAAACATATTTAGAAGGACCACTATATATTGGGAAACGTTCTCTAGTTAAGCCATTAACACAGATTAAGAATTCTGCCTTTGGTCCAATGTGCAAACTTGGAGGTGAAATTGATACAGTAATTATCCAAGGTTACTCAAATAAAGTACATGAAGGACACTTAGGAGACTCTTTTGTTGGAGAATGGGTAAACTTAGGCTCTGGAACACAAAATAGTAATCTAAAAAATAATTATAGTTTTGTAGAAGTGGAGTTAAATAATAAAAAGATTGAAACTAATAAAACCCATATTGGTACATTTATTGGAGATTATACCAAAACTGCAATTGGAACAAAATTAAATTCTGGATCAGTAATAGGATTAGGTTCTATGATTGCAACATATGGTTTTCCTTCAAAATTAATAGATCCTTTTACCTGGTATATAAATGGAGAGAAAAGAAAAGTAATACTTGACAAATTCTTTAATACTACATATCATTGTATGAATAGACGTAACAAAAGACTTTCAGAATCAGAAATTGATTTACTAAAAAAATTATATAATAAGATTTGAATAATGATTGCTGAGTGGCATCACTCCGATTATATTCGTCACTTATTTTAGAGGAAAAAATTAATGTTAGAAGGTATTATTTGCCCAGCTTGTGAAGCAACTCTTGATGAGATTGACTTAAAAGAGTCTTTGACATGTAAAAGTTGTAAAACAGATTTAAAAGATCGAAGGTTTTTAGACTTCTTAGAGTTCTTAATGGCTAATGCTTTAGTAGAAGATCTAGACTTCTTTGATGAAAAAGTCTATAGTGAAGATGTTGAGCGACTTGAGCCAGATGATGAAGAAGATGTCGACCCAGCAGAGTTTGAGAAAAAGAAAGATATTTTTAGTTTATATGAGTCAGAGATGGAGATGTATAAACAAAAAGCTGAAGATGAAGAAATCAAAGGTTATGAAGATTTTGAAGGAATTGAAGAAGAATGGGAAGATTTCAACCAAAGAGATTTTAAAAATTCAAAAAATGCAAAGAAATAATTATGAAAGATAATAAAAACATTCAACAAATCAATATTGAACTTTCACAAGAAGTAAGCGAAGGTGAGTATTCTAACTTTGTTGTTGTTACACATTCACCAGCAGAATTTGTTATGGATTTTACAAAAATTTTACCAGGAGTAAGCAAAGCTCGAGTTCACTCAAGAGTTATAATGGCTCCACAACATGCAAAGGCATTCTTAGGAGCACTAGGTGATAATATTAAAAGATTTGAGAAACAAAATGGAGAAATATCATTTCCTGATCAAGAAGGATTTGGTGATTATCCAATTAATCCACCTGAAGGTTCGCTGCCAAATTAATAAATAAACCAGTTATTTCCTCTTTTTAGCTCTCTCATTTTAATTATAACCCATAGACTTAAAACAGACCACGCAAGACCATATCCAAGTATTCCGCCAAATATAATATCACCAGGGTAATGGACTCCAATATATACGCGACTAAATGCAACCATTGAAGCTATAAAAAAGTATACCCTTTTTTTACTTGGATAAAAATAGCTTAAAACAACTGCTGCTGCAAAAATATTTGCAGCATGTGATGATACAAATCCATATTTACCACCTTTACCCATCAAAATTCTTATTCCATCAAGCATTTCATGACTTGGACGAAGTCTTTCAAAGAAAGGTTTTAAGATTGATGCTGAAGAATAGTCTGCTAAACCACAAGAAATAATCAAAATAATTATGGTTATTTGGCCTCGGCGACCCCCCTTTAATAATAAATAGATTAACCCAAGAATAACTGGAAGTGCCCAAATATTTTCATTGGTAATTATAGGCATAATAATATCAAAAAATGAATTTGCAATTACGCCATTAAAAAAATAGAATATTAACTTATCAATAGTTATTAATTGATCTAACATATAAGAAATTAACCCTTATTCATAAATAAAAAAGACTTGACCAACGAGAAATGAAGGGATTACCTTTCACTAACTTTTTGGCAGGACCGTTACATAAGAAGTCTGGTTGTTCCCCCGCTCCCAGGATTCTAATGGTCCTGCTTTTTATTTTTATTTGAATTTTTACGTTCAATCAGACGTTTAATTGACCATAACAAAGTTAATGACCCAATTATGAAAAGTATGTTCCCAAAAATGATTCTTGTTAAATAATCCATAATCAAATATAATTATTAACATTATTCTATTCATAGATTTGAACATTAATATTTAAAAATAAAACCTAGGATAAAATGAAATGAAATTTGGTAAATAAAGATGGCATCCAAAGATGAAAAAAATATAATAAAAGCTCTACAGTCTCAGTTAAATGAGATCACCGATGGAGTCAGTAGGCCTTCTGGAATAAAACCAACTAAGACAACAAAAGTTGGCGTATTAGGTTCTGGACTAATGGGGCATGGGATTGCATATGTAACTGCTCTTGCAGGTATGAAAGTTGTAATGACAGATATTTCTCAAGAGAATGCAGATAAAGGTCTAAATAGAATAAAAACTATACTAAATGATTCATATGAAAAGGGATTGATTCCTGAAAAAAAGATTAAAGAAGTTCTTTCTAGAATAAATGCGACAGATAATTATTCGCAACTTGTTGATTGTGATTTAATTATTGAAGCAGTATTCGAAGATAGAGAGCTAAAAGCTAAAGTAACTAAAGATGCAGAGCAGTTTTTAGAGTCAAATGGGGTTTTTGCTTCAAATACATCATCCATCCCAATCACCAGCTTAGCTAATAGTACAATAAATCCTCAAAAATTTATTGGTATTCATTTCTTTTCTCCAGTACATAAAATGAAATTAGTTGAAATAATAAAAGGTAAGAAAACTGATTCTGAAACATTAGCCAAAGCATTTGATTATGTTATTAAAATTAATAAAGTTCCCATAGTAGTAAATGATAGTAGAGGATTTTATACATATCGCGTTTTTGAGAGATATACTGGAGAAGGAATGGCTCTTCTTTTTGAAGGCAACTCCGCAGAATCAATTGAAGCCGCAGGAAAGAAGGCAGGGTTCCCTGTTGGACCATTAGCTGTAAGTGATGAAATAAGTATTGAGCTTATTGCACATATTAGAGATCAAAAATGGCGTGATTTAGATAGAGAGAAAAAAGATATAGAATCGGGTTCTTGGGACAATGTTATTGATTTTATGACTAAAGAAGTAAAACGAAATGGGCGGGCAAGTGGTAGTGGGTTTTATGATTACCCCAAAGACAAAAAAAAATATTTGTGGCCAAAGCTAAATCATCATTTTCCTATTTCAGATACACCATTAGATGAAAAAGAAATGATTGATAGATTTTATTTTATTCAGGTAATTGAAACTATTAGGTGTTTTGAAGAAGGAGTTTTAACTAAAGTTGTAGATGCTAATATTGGGAGTATTTTTGGTTGGGGATTCCCTTCTTTTACTGGTGGCACACTTCAATTTGTAAATAATTATGGATTCAAAGAATTTAAAAATCGTTCACAGGAATTATCTGATAAATACGGCAACAGATTTTCTTGTCCAAAATTAATTGATGAAATGATAAATAATGGAGACACCTTTTAAAGGTTACTATAATGCTTGATCGCTCTCTTATTGGTAAAACATATCCTGAATGCTTTTTTTTGGTTAATAAAAAAAGATTAATAGCTTTTGCTAAGGCAACTCAGCAAAGTGATCCCATTTACTTTGATGAAGATATTGCAAAAAAAGATGGACACCCTTCAATTTTAGCACCTTTAACTTTTTTAACTACTACTAGATATGAGCAAGAAAAACCATATCAGTATTTAGATGATCTTGGAATTTCATTGGGTAGGATTCTTCATGCTAAACAAGAATACACTAATTATGAGTCTATTTATGCCGGAGATGAATTGCGAATGGACAGTAAAATAGGAGATATATACGATAAAAAAGATGGAATGTTAGAGTTTGTTTCATTTATTTCTAATTATAAAAATCAAAAAAATGTATTAGTTGCAGAATCAGTTTCAACATTAGTATTAAGAAATAATGAAAAAAAATGAAATAAATAATTTTCGCATTGGTGATGAAATACCCAATTTTCATATAAAGCCAATTTCACGATCTATGTTGACTTTATATGCGAGTGCATCTGGAGATTATAATCCTATTCATATCGACAGTGATTATGCAAAAAAATCTGGACTACCTGATGTTATAGCACATGGGATGTTAATTATGTCCTTTTTAGGTCAAACGATAACTAATATTTTTCCGCAAGGATCAATTAAAAAGTTTGAAAGTAAATTTATAGCAATGACAAATATTAATGATTGTCTTACTTGTAAAGGGAAAATAATAAATATAGAATTAAAAGATTCACTTAAAAGGTTTTCCCTTAAGTTGTTGGTAATAGATAGCTCAGGCAAAAAAAAACTATCCGGCTCGGCTATTGTTGAATTAAAACTTAACGAAAAAAAATAAATAAAAAGAAAAAGCGATCGGGGGGAGTAGTAGTTTCTCTTGATTAACCTTTTTTAAAAGCGAGCATTTAGTTTTAGTGTAACATTCCGACCAAGTTTTGGCCCACCTATTATCTCACGATGTTCATCATTATTAATATTATTGATATTTAACAGTAGACTATAAGGACTTAAGTTCCCTTTAAACTGATAACCTACCATAGTGTCAATAATCATATAGCTTTCAATTTTACCGTAGTGTACGCCTGCCGACCATTCAAACTCTGGAATATATCTAAAGCCAATATTTCCCATAAATCCAGGTTGATTCATATAGGTTAATTTCCCATTCACTTTGTAGCGTGGAGCATTTATGGGGTCATAAGCCTGGAGTAATGGATTCCAGTATCCTTTATTCGCAATGTACGATAAATTTAAATCCGCACTCAATTTTCTTGTAAGAAACATATATATACTACTATCAAATCCCCATAAACTAATTTTCCCATAGCTTATGGAGG
>JAAZYT010000021.1 GCA_014239505.1 Fidelibacterota bacterium
AAAATTGGCAAAAGAACGTGCTGCTACAAGGCGTGATATGGTTTCGACAGGCGATAGATCAGCTAAAATTAGAACATATAATTTTCCTCAGGGAAGAATTACAGATCACCGAATTAATTTTACAGCTTATAATCTTGAAGGAGTAATGGATGGTGATATATATGATATTATTGAAAATTTAAAACTTGCTGATCAGCAAGCCCAGTTGGCATCTGTTGTTGAATAATTGAAAGTTTCAACAAATGGTATAAAAAAAACTTGGCGTATAATTGAAATTATTAAATGGGGTGAAGAGTATTTTAAATTAAAAGGTTTTGAGAACCCGAAACAAGAAATAGAGTGGCTTCTTTGTGATTTATTAGAGTTAAAAAGAATTGATTTATACCTCAAATTTGAAGATATAATAAATAAGTCTAAACTTAAAAAATTAAAAAGTTGGATAAAGCGTAGAATAGATAGAGAACCCCTTCAGTATATTACTGGAAAAGTTGAGTTTTATGGTTTAAAATTTATATCTACCCCACAAGCCTTAATTCCCCGTCCTGAAACAGAGCGATTAGTTGATATCACACTCAATAGTCTTAAAAAAATACCAGAACCAAAAATATTAGAGATTGGTACGGGATCTGGCTGTGTTTCTATAGCGGTAAGCAATAAAAAACCTAGAGCTAATATTCTTTCTTTAGATATATCTAAAAATGCTTTAGAGTTGGCAGAAATAAATGCTAAGTCTAATAATTGTAAAAATATTAATTTTCTAGAAATGGATTTTCTAAATGAAATTCCAGATGGGAAATTTGATATCCTTATATCAAATCCACCCTATATACCTCAAAAAGAGATTGAAAATATTATGCCTGAAGTAAAAAACTATGAACCTAGAATTGCACTAACAGATTTTGAAGAGGGTTTAAATTTTTACTTTCGGATTGCAAAAGTAGGAAGAACTTTAATACCCAATGGTATAATTATACTTGAGGTTGGCTTAGGCAATCATCCTCAGAAAGTATTTTCTTTGTTTAAAGAAGCTGGCTTTGATCAATTAGAGTTAATAAAAGATTATAATAATAATGAAAGAATACTAAAAATTAATATTTAATAAATTATTCAATACAATTCATTGCCAGTATCTAAGACACTCTGTATTTTTAACTACAATATCTAACCAACCAATTTAATATTAAATGAATTCAGAATTCGTTCATCTTCATAATCATTCAGATTATAGCCTTTTAGATGGGGCCCAAACTGTTCAAACACTTGTTAATACTATTGATGACCTTGGAATGGATTCGGTAGCTTTAACAGAACATGGTAATATGTTTAGTGTAATTCCTTATTATAAATCAGCAAAGAAAGCTGGTGTTAAGCCAATTATTGGATGCGAAACATATGTTGCGGTAGGAAGTAGATTTGACAAAAAACCGCGACCAGAAGGAGGTTGGGGCAATAACCATCTTGTCTTGTTAGCACAAAATTATACAGGCTATCAAAATTTAATGAAACTTGTAACTCATGGATATCTTGATGGTTTTTATTATCGTCCAAGAATAGATTTAGATCTTCTAAAAGAAAATAGTGAAGGTTTAATTTGCCTTTCAGGTTGCTTGAAGGGCGAAGTAACTGAAAAAATGTTAAAAGATGATTGGGCAGGAGCAAAAAAAGCAGCCTTACGATTTGCAGAAATATTTGATGGAAGATTTTATTTAGAAGTGCAGAATCACGGCATACCAGATGAAATCCAAAATATTCAAAATATGAAGAAACTTGCATCTGAATTAGATCTGCCTTTAGTTTGTACAAATGACGCGCATTATGCAAAACATGAACATTGGGAAGCTCACGATGTCCATATTTGTTTAGGTACAGGTAAAGAACGGGATGATCCGAACCGTTTACGCTATGCAACACCAGAATTTTATTTTAAAACGCAAGACCAAATGTTTGAAATGTTCAAAGATGTACCAAATGCAATTGAAAACACCCGTAAAATAGCAGATAGTATTGATATAGAACTACCAATGGGGGATTATCATTTACCAAATTTTCCATTACCTGATGATGCCCCAAGTGAAAAACCAGATGAATACTTAAAGATTTTATGTAAGCAAGGAGTTCAAGAACGCTACGGTGATTTGAATCCAGAACTAGAGACAAGATTAGATCATGAATTAAGAGTGATTGAGCAAATGGGCTTTGCTGGGTACTTTTTAATTACTGCAGATTTTGTTAAATATGCTAAAGATAATAGTATTCCGGTAGGTCCAGGTCGTGGATCAGCCGCTGGGAGCTTAGTTTCCTATTCATTGGGGATAACAACAATTGACCCAATTAAACACAAATTACTTTTCGAGAGATTTTTAAATCCAGATAGAATTTCAATGCCGGATATTGATATTGACTTTTGTATTGAACGACGTGGTGAAGTAATAGATTATATTAAAAGTCGGTATGGTGAAAATTCTGTAACACAAATTATTACATTTGGAAAAATGAAAGCTCGTCAAGCAGTTAGAGATGTAGGTAGAGTTTTAGGATATTCATTTGGTGAAATAGATCATTTGGCAAAAATGATTCCAACAACAATCAATATTACATTAGAAGAAGCAATGGCGCAAAGTCCTGAATTAAAAGAAGCTGCTGATGGGCAATTTAAAGAAGTAATGGATTATTCAAAAATTTTAGAAGGAATGAATCGTCATGCATCTATTCATGCGGCAGGTGTTGTAATTGCACCAGGTGATTTAACAGATTTTGTTCCATTATATCGCTCTCCACAAGGAGATATAACCTCACAGTATGATATGAAAGGACTTGAGGAATTAGGACTTTTGAAACTAGACTTTCTTGGCTTAAGAAATCTTACTGTAATTGATAATGCGGTAAATCTTATTAAAGAAAGAGGAGAAACAATAAACATTGAAAAAATTTCTCTAGATGATCCAGAAGTATATAAATTATTTGCAAAAGGTCTTACAATTGGAGTTTTCCAGTTTGAGTCGTCAGGTATGCGTGAATTTTTAAAAAAACTAAAACCAACGGTCATTGAAGATTTAATCGCAATGAATGCTTTATATCGCCCAGGTCCAATGGATAATATTGATGACTTTATTGCACGCAAACACGGAAAGAAAAAAATTGAATATCCGCACCCAGTAATGGAACCCATCCTAGAAGAAACTTATGGTATTATTGTTTATCAAGAGCAAGTTATGCAAGTGGCTCATGAAGTTGCAGGGTTTACGTTAGCTGAAGCAGATATAATGAGACGAGCAATGGGTAAAAAAATCAAAAAATTGATGGATGAGTTAAAAGTAAAATTTATAGAAGGGGCAGAAAAAAAGCATAAGATACCAAATAAAAAAGGTAAAGAAATCTATGAATTAATTGAAAAATTTGCACAGTATGGATTTAACAAAAGTCACTCAACTGCTTACGCATATGTAGCATATCAAACAGCATGGCTTAAAACTCATTACCCGGCTGAATTTATGAGCGCTAACTTAACTAGCGAAATGTCAAATATTGATAGAGTTGTAATTTTAATTAATGAATGTAGAAAACTTAAGATTGATGTAGACCCTCCTGATGTAAATATTTCTGATATAAATTTTCGCCCAGTTAATAAAAAAGTCATTTCTTTTGGTCTTAATGCTATTAAAAATGTTGGAAGTAAAGCTCTCGAGCAAATAATAGAATCTCGCTTAAAACATAAAAAGTTTGAATCAATATTTGACTTTACTGCAAATGTAAGCCTTAAATCTGTCAATCGAAGAGTTTTAGAAAGTTTAAATATGTCAGGTGCAATGGATGGACTTAAAGGGAATAGAGCACAGAAAAATGCGGCTATTGAAACTGCGTTGAAATACGGTCAAACAATTCAAGATAATAAGGCAAGAAACCAAGTTGATTTATTTGGTGGAACAAATATTAAAGGTGAAGAGATGTCGATGGTCCCTTCATTGCCTACTATTGATGACTGGCCTGAAAGTCAATTGTTAGAAAAAGAAAAAGAAGTACTTGGAATGTATTTATCTGGACATCCGCTATTAAAACATGCAGAAGATTTAGAAGAATATTCAACTTTTGATTTTATGGATAAAAAAATTGGAGGGAATGGTGATAAAGTTCGAGTTGGAGGTGCTATAACAGAATTAAAGATGCACTTTGATCGAAAAAATAATCAAATGGCATTTTTCAAACTAGATTGTCTTGGTGGTCAAGCAGAAATTTTAGCATTTAGTGACTCATTTTCTAAATATAGAGAATTAATAAAAAATGATAATGTTGTTTTTATTACAGGAAAGCCAACAGATGAAACAGACTTTTCAGATTTAAAATTAATTGCAGATGAGATTGTTTCTATTGAAAAAGCTCGAGATATTTTTTCTAAAAATGTAAATGTTCGGCTTGAGCCTAATCAAATGAAACCTTCGGATGTTGACGCTTTGCTTAATATGGCTAAAGAACATAAAGGTAGCTGTGGTCTTATGTTTCATTTGATATCTGACTTAGGTAAGAAACAACGTATTTTTGCACATAATGTTAAAGTATCGGCCCATTCATCTTTTTTAAAAAAACTGCGTGATACATATGGCAAAGATAATATTTGGGTATCTGATTGATATCAGGATTACAGTGTGTAAACCCTGGCCCAGTAATAATACTTTTAGATAGTAATCTAGACTAAGCTCAATTATCGGACTAAAACATCTTTTGGTTGTAATTTCTATCATAAATTAAATTATAGTTATGAATCGTAAAATAAGAATTTTAATGGCTAAGCCAGGCTTAGATGGTCATGATCGTGGTATTAAGGTCTTGGCTGCTGCATACCGAGATGCGGGAATGGAAGTAATATATTTAGGCTTACGCCAAACACCAGAGATGATTGTCTCTTCTGCACTTCAGGAAGATGTGGATGTTATTGCATTATCAAGTTTAAATAATGCTCATATGACCATTTTCCCAAATGTTCTTAAGCTAATGAAAGAAAAAGGGCTTGATGATATTTTACTAGTTGGAGGTGGCATTATTCCCAAAAAAGATATATTAGAATTAGAAAGTTTAGGAATGGGTAAATTATTTGGACCAGGCACTCCTGTTAAAGAAACTATAGTTTATATTGATAAGTGGGTTCAGGACAATCGTAGATAAATGAATCTTAAGAACCTTACAGAACTGGAACTTTACT
>JAAZYT010000020.1 GCA_014239505.1 Fidelibacterota bacterium
TCAAAACTCAAAGGTAATCTACCAGTAGTTGGTAACCATCAAAATGTAGTGAAACCTTCAGAAGGTGAACCTACTTTATTGTCATTTGATGAGGTTATTACAATGTTTCATGAATTTGGACATGCGCTTCACGGCATGTTCTCAAATGTTAATTACCCTTATTTTTCAGGGACCTCTGTCCCTCGAGATTTTGTAGAATATCCTTCTCAAGTAAATGAAATGTGGGCAGTTTGGCCATCAGTTCTAAAAAATTATGCAGTTCATTATAAAACAAATGAAGCAATGCCAAAGGAATTACTTGATAAAGTATTAGCGACTCAAAAATTTAATCAAGGATTTTCAACTACAGAATATTTAGCTTCATCCATATTAGATCAATCATTACATCAACTAACGCCTGAACAAGTTCCAGAAGCAGATGACCTTATTACTTTTGAAGCTGATGCCCTTAAAACTGCTGGTATTGCTTTTGAAGCGGTTCCTCCTCGATATCGCAGTACATATTTCTCTCATATTATTGGTGGATATTCAGCTGGATATTATTCCTACATATGGAGTGAGGTTTTAGATGCAGATACCGTTGAATGGTTTAAAGAAAATGGAGGTCTAAAGCGTGAGAATGGAGAACATTTTCGAAAAACATTGCTTTCTCGAGGAGGAAGTCAGGATGCTCTAACAATTTTTAAAGATTTTCGTGGAGCAGAACCTAATATTCAGCCCTTATTAGACCGTAAAGGTCTAAATTAAATTCAGTTAATTAGAAAGATTCCCTTACACAATAATTTGAAATGAGATCAAAAGTATTCTTGATTTCATTTCGAGTATTAAAAAAATGAATTGCTACTCGTAGGTCGTTTGGCGCATCCACCGGTGAGGTAAACGTAAAATCATTTAATTGAAGAGCCTCATATATTTTCCAACCATTACAGTTTTTTGGAAGTTGGATTACAAATACACCTGACCTTTGACCAATTGAAGTTGGAGAGGACACTTTAAAACCTCTATTAGTCCAATCTTCAATAGCAAATACTACTAATTGATCAATTCGTTTTAAAATTTTATTGATACCAATCGAATTATTCCAATTAATTGCTTCATCAAAGCCAGCAAAGGTTGCCAATGCTCTTGTGCCAAACTCAAAACGCCTAGCTTCTGGCAATAGAGTATAATTACCTAATTGATCCATGCTTGAATGGCTGTGTGATCCCGTCCATGTTAAACGAGTTTGATCTAAAATGTCTTTTCTACAGAAAAATGCTCCAGTACCTTTTGGTCCTAGAATCCACTTATGGCCACAAGTACTATAATAATCACATTCAAGCTCATGAAAATTAAAAGGAATACATAATGGTCCTTGCGCACCATCTAAATGATAACGAATATTCCTTTTTTTCAGTATACCTGCAATTAGTTTAGATTCATTTACTGTAAGAGCTCTTCCATTATTTCTTGAGACATGAGGAATACTAACCATTCTGGTCTTCTTCGTTATGTTTTTTTCTATTTCATTTACTATATCTGTATTTACATCAAAGTTTAGGCGCTTAATTTTTATTCCAAAACGAGTTGAAATTGAGTACCAAGGTATAGTGTTGGCTGGATGCTCTTGATTAGTAATCATAACTTCATCACCTTTGTTCCAATTGATTGCCCAAGAAGCAATATTAATACCTTCAGATGTACTATGAGTTAGTGCAACCTCGTTTGCTTCAGCACCAAAAGTTTTACCTAATTTATTACGTAATCCTCCTTCAATAGCTGACATTACCTTACTAATTTTGGGATGGACAGGTCCTTTATTCTGAAAATGAAGTTTTTTATTCACCATATTCATAACAGATTTTGGTGATGGGCCAATTCCTGCCGTTTGAAAAAACGAGTCCTGTGATGCGGGTATTTCTCTTCTCGCTTTACGTACCCAAGCTTCTTTTGAGTCAACATTTAACGAGCTATAATCTGATAAGCGTGCCATAGCTATCGCAGGACTAATAAATGGAATTAAAGTATACCCTTTTATAAAATTTCTTCTTGATAGCTTAGTCATAATATTTTCTAAATTTAATCAGAATAATGTTTTGATATCTTTTTCCCAAGTTTTGTTGTGACATTCTTTGCTATAATCATCAACAGATCATCTTTGGAAGGAGCAAATTCTTCCTTTCTAGTAACAAGATATTTATACTGACTACTTAAAGCACGCTTATCGCCCTTAAATGTTGCCCATTCATGAAAATAATCTTTTCTACCTTTAACCTCACCACTAAAGAGAACTACACTATCACTCATATTAACTATTTTATATGTTAAAGTAATCGTAGCGTTCGATCTCTTTTTATAATGATCAACAGTTGCTTTTACAGTTCCTTTAATATTTCTTTTTTTTGATTCACCACTTGAGTCAACATAAGTTTCTGTTCGAATAACAACTTTTTTCTTTTGGGCAATATTTTTATCAGAAATTTTTTCAATAGGACTATGACTAGTAATTATTGATGCACTAAGAATGTGATCGGCGCCAGAAAGCCTCCTCAACTCCAAATAATCATTTTCTGTTATACCACTTTGAACTAATGCAAGTTCAGATAAAATAGTTTTCAATTGATCTCTATTTATTACTTTTAAAAATTCTTTTGATATTTTTGATTGATTAAGGATCACCTGATCTCTTATGTACGATGCGTATTTTTTATTACCGCCAAATTCTTGAATAACTAATGTAAAAATAGCATTTTCTCTTGCTTTATCATATAGCTCTTGACTATTCATATACTTAGGAATATAGTTTTGTGATAATCTAAAATTGATAGCTGCTTGTTTTTGACTTTCTTTTTCAGGCTCATCTTGAAATTTTAATCCTAATTGATAATGATAATCTGCAGAACGCTCGTTTGCATTTGATAACTCAGATGAATAATTATTCACTTTTAGATTTAGATCATAATTGACAACCTTTTTCAATATTGGTTCCAGCTTATTAACATAGGAACCTAATTTTATTAGAGATTTGTACTCTTCAACCATAATTGGCCATTTAGATTTATTATCTTTTAATGAAAGTTCAGAAATTTTTTCTACATGTTTTTCAACTGCTAAATCATATGTTAATTCAAATAACTTTAAAGCTTTATCATTATTTGGTTTAATAGTTAAAGATCTATATAAATGATAAGTTGCCTTATCATAATTACCGTAACTAAAATATTTTTTACCTGAAGAAAAATCAGAATAGCCAGGAATAAATATTGCGCATGACATCAAGAAAAGGGAAATAGAAATTAAGTGAATACGTTTCATCATTCTCTCTTTCTGGAAGGGCCTTCCCATTTGATTGGATATATAGATTCTCCAAATACTCCCACTGAACCTTTATAAAATAATTTGAGATCTTTTTTATCAAAAGGGGATTCTTTTGCCTTCTCCTTTGTAACATCACCAAAGTAATTGTTTGGGTATGAATCAATTGATTCAATATTTCTTACAACTCTTACTGGATGAACTCCAGCTTTTAGCGCAGCTATAATATCAGAATCAGAGTCA
>JAAZYT010000182.1 GCA_014239505.1 Fidelibacterota bacterium
AGTGGTAAATAATTCATCCCATTCATCTACTTTGCCGTCTCCATCATTATCTATTCCATCTCTTCCATAGCTTTGTGGATTTAAGCCACCTGTGCCATCAGGAAGAATAGTTCCAAAGGTCTCTGGCATGGTTCTTTGATAGTCACCACCCCAAATAAGCTTTGTATTCCAAAGGCTTTTAAATTCTTTTGAGTGTTGGAATTGGAAATGAAAAAAAGTAGATCTATCAGTAACAATTCCACCAGTTCTTAAATTGGATGTATTCCCTGAATTACTGGTATTTAAGTATGCTTGAGCAAACCAATTTTTATATACCCATCGAGTTTGATAAAAACGATAGATCCAGTCATTAGCTTGATAGCGCCCTATACCGGTTATATTAAGATTGGTTGCTTTTGCTTGACCAAAATTAAAGCTTGTAAAGTGATCATCTGAAAAATCATAATCTACGCGTATATCAAAACGTTGATTCTTGATGTTAAAATCTGGAATATCATTAAACCCATCACCATTTCTATCTTTAACTAAATTATCACTTTTGCTATAAGTTGTGTCAACTGTACCATTCCCATCACGATCAATTTTTAGATCCCAGCCATCCCACCAAGCAAGGCCATCTTCGAGATATCCATTTAGAAGATCTATTAAATCATCATCGTCACTAAGCCAAGGTGCAAAGTGTGCTTTCTTTTCATCCTCTTCAATATATTCCCAATCATTAGCAGAAAAATTAACAAAAGACATTTTATAACTAAGTTTTTTAGTTATTTGCCCAGCGTGACGAACTTGAGCTTTATTAAAGCTACGATCACCTGTGGTATAGCCAACGGTTGTCCCAAGAGATTCAGAAGGTCTTTTTGTTATTATATTAACAACTCCAGCGTGCGCATTAGGTCCGTAAAGGGCAGAAGATGGCCCTAAAACAACTTCAATCTGACTTACATCATCTGATGTTAAAGGAATAACGTTATAAGCAATCAGCCTTAATGAAGGGACATTTGCCATTCTACCATCTGTAAGCGTAAGAAGACGACTAGAGAAGCTTGAATTAAAGCCTCTGGCGCTAATATTATAACTATCAAGTCCAGATGAGGTAAAATCAACACCTTTAATATTTTTAAAATAATCACCCAGGTTAGGATTACTAGCAGAACGAATCTTTAATTCAGAAATAACAGAAATAGCAGCTGGGGCATCCGTGATTTTTTCTCTACGACCCCTACTTGCAGTAACTACATATTCTTGAAGTTGAATTACAGACATATCTAATTCAATATTATAAGTGAATTCTCCTTCAGGTTGCTCTTCCAATGAAATAGTAGATTCAAAATTTTCATAACCGATATATGTTACTTTAATTTTGTAGATATTAGGGTTTAAATCATCAATCCTATATAGGCCTTCAAAATTTGTAGCACTTCCAGTATTTAGTTTGTCGCTCTGAATAATTACATTTGCACCAACCAAAGGTTCTTTGTTCTCTGAGTCAAGAACAGTTCCGACTAGACTAACTTTTTGAGCACTGATTATTGTTAAACTAAAAAGTAATAATATAAATTTTTTCATAGGGGCAAATTTAGTGTTAATTAATAAAAAAGGGGACATATAAGATGTCCCCTTTTCGTCGAAAAACGATACACTAAGCGATTAATCAAAAATCAATGAATAATTATTCAGCAACGCGCTCAAACTTTGCATTGAAGTCAATAGTTTCATCTACGTTGAAACAAGTTCCTTGTTGGATAACATAAGTTAGCTTTCCACCTGCTGCCATCGTTGCAGCACCACCACTTGCGTCGATATCTCCTGCACTATCATCTACAGGTACTGGAGCAGCTAATGGAACGCCATCTGCATCTGTACTTTTTACAAGTAAAGCAAAAGGCATACCAAGTGCAGTTGCACCACCACCGCCAGCTAGATTATCAGCATGCATAAAAATAATCATGTCAGTAGGGGTTAAAGCGCCATCGCCATCTAAATCACCAAGAGGGTTTTTAACATCAGCTGCTTGTAATGATGTTTGGGCAACAATATTAAAAGCATACCAAGTCAAATATCCGCCCCATGGGGCTAACGCTGCTTGCATAACATAACCTTCAGCAGCTGGAGTACCTGTTAAACCAAATGCGCCTGTTGTTGCATCTACTGGAAGTTCAAAAACTGCAGAAACTACACGGTCATTTGCTTCGCTCCATGTCGTCCCAATTTCTTGATGTCGATCTGAATGAGAATCTCTATCTAAGAAGCCAAGGTTTGCTACATCTGGAGCACCATTAGTTCCAAGAGTTACAATAGCACTTCCATCATGGAAAGGAGGTAAAACTTGTTCTCCTGTAATTTGAGGGTCACGCTGAATCATGAAATTGCCAGGGTCTGGTACTAATGCACCACTATTAACAACATCACCAGGATATCCCCAATCAACCCAATATTTTCCCTGATCTTCAATAGCCGCAACCGCAGCTGCAGTACGACATGCATCTAAATCTGTTCTAATGGTTGGATAGCTACCGGTTAAAGTATAAGTAGCTCCTTCACCTTCGCTAGAAGCATCTTGCGTAACAAGCGTCATACTGATGCCAGCAGCAGCAAGGGCATCACTATTATTTGAAGATACTATTGGAAAGCCAGTCATTACATCACCATTGTTGTGTGTAATAAATTTTTGTAAAGCTAATGGTGCTTGGGCACCTAAAATTGCTTCTGCTAGGTTCCATTGACCATAATGTGAAATAGGTGCTTCAGTGTCAACTGTACGAGTATACGTACCTGATAATTCTACTAATTTCCAAGTTCCAACTATATCACCATTGACTGTGCCTTTATCGTCGTCTTCACAAGCAGAGAACATTACTACTCCTGCTAAAAATAGTGAAGATATTTTCATAAGTCTGGATTTCATAATCTCTCCTTAAAATATGTTTAATTAAATCTATAATACGCTAGCGGTTATTGCTAAATAAGATTTACTCGCGCAAAGGAGCTTAGTTAGCTTTAAAAAACTACATAAGTCCAAACGGTCATACAAACATTTTTTTCTTTTTTATTTGTCCGCTTATTTATGGGTTTTTGTAGAATTAATAAATAAACCGACTGGTCGGTTTATACTTGAATATAGTTCGTCTATGTTTATAAATTTGTATAAAATCAGATAAGACTTTTAATTACAAATATTGATATTTAGACGGGAATTAAGATTTATGAAAATTGCAGTTCTAGTAAAACAAGTACCAGGATCAGAATCGCCTCTAATAATTAATTCAGATCATACATGGGTTGATGAAGGTGCTATAGCATATGTTATGAATGAAAGTGACAATTATGCATTAGAGGAGGCACTTCAAATTCGAGAAACAAAAGGTGAAGGTGAGGTTGTCGTTGTTAGTTTAG
>JAAZYT010000036.1 GCA_014239505.1 Fidelibacterota bacterium
GAAAGCAGCACCAGCTTTGGCTGAGCCAGATCTCTTTAGAACAATACAAGCTTTGCCTGGTGTTTTAACAACTTCTGAATTCAGCACAGGCTTAGTAATTCGTGGTGGAAATACAGACCAGAACCTGATAATGCTAGATGGAATCACTGTTTACAATCCATCTCATTTGGGAGGTGTGTTTTCTAACTTTATTGTGGACGGAGTTAAGGAAGCGGAATTGATTAAAGGTGCTTACAATGCAGAATATGGAGGCCGACTTTCAGCCGTACTAAATGTTATAAGCCGAGAAGGGAATAAGAATGAGTTCAAGGGTAAAGCGAATTTATCTCTTTTATCAGCGCAGACCACCCTTGAAGGTCCATTTTATAAGGGTGCCTGGGTTTTATCGGGCCGAAGGACATACTTTGACCTTGTTCTTCCAAAAGTTTTACCTGATAATATAAATGAAAATATTCCACCTTATTATTTTTATGATATTCAGAGTCATGTTTTTTCGGATATTACATCAAAAGATAGAATTTCATTAAGTTATTACTCTGGAATAGATGATTTACTTTTTGATACGTTTGGTCTAGATGGCCAATGGGGCAATAATACAGTTAGCGGACATTATAGAAGAGTTTTTAGTGAGAGATTAGTTGGAAATATTTTAATTGCAAATAGTCGTTTTTTCACTGAATTCGGGTTAGGTGGAGACAATGGTTTAGTAAGTTATAACGAAATTGATGATAAAACATTGTCGGCTGATTTTTCATGGTTTAAAACATCGAACTCAACCTTAAAATTTGGAGCGCAATTAAAAAAGTTAGGTTTTGAATATACAAATAAATTTCAGGATTCGACGCAGTTCCAGATAAAAACGGATCCTCTTGAATTTGCTCAATATATAAAATTAAAATATAAACCGAACGATCTCTTTATTATTGAGCCGGGGCTAAGACTGAACCTTTATAATGTATATCCTGATTCATTATTTCCGGATCTTCGATTAGGTCTGAAATATATTATCACCGATAACAGGTACCTTAACTTTTCAGTGGGTAATTATCATCAATTTATAAGCACCTTCCAAGATGATTTTAATCCTTCTATTTTAGATAATTGGATTGCGGCTGATACTTCTGTAAGCCCTGGAAAATCTATGCAAGTTGTACTTGGATACGAAGAGTATATAAAAAATATGTACAAAATACAGATAGAAGGTTATTATAAAGATTTAAAAAACCTTCTTACATATGAAGAGAAAAGATCCACAACAGATGCTCAAGTATCTGATGAAAGTTTAGCAAATATTGTTACGCCTGCTGATGGATATGCATATGGGCTTGAACTTTTTGGACAAAAAATGTCAGGTAAGTTAAGCGGCTGGGTGGCTTATACTTATTCTGTTTCAAGAAAAATAATGACTAGTATCTATGAAGATGGCGAGCAAGAGTACTATACTAATTGGGATAGGACTCATGCATTTAGTGTGCTTGGAAATTATCAATTTAATAAAAAATGGGAAACCAATTGGAGATTTGCACTTCAATCTGGTCAAGCCTATACTCCAATAATGGGTTATTATGTCCAGAAATTTCCAGAAAGTCCTGAAGAACTTTTTAGAACTATTCCTGGAACACGAAATTCGGGGAGATATGAACCATATAGCCGCTTAGATATTGGAGTCGTTTATCACGCAAAAATTGGTAAAACGAATGTTGATTTTTTCTTTCAGATTATAAATACTTTAAATCGAAGTAATACATTTAGAAAAATTTACTCACTTGGTAGTCCATATAATGGATTAGATGATGATGGTGATTGGGATAAAGA
>JAAZYT010000041.1 GCA_014239505.1 Fidelibacterota bacterium
GCGTTGGTCAAGGTACATGGCTTTATGAGATTGCCTATACTTTTGACATGCAAGGCGACGATCTAACTTTAGTAAATGAATTTAAAATGTGTGAAGATGAAGAGTACTGCCTTGAATGGTTTGAATATGATTATGGTTTAGGTCAAGGAAGCTTGGAAGAATTAAAAATGGTTTGGACTTTAGTGTTTTCAAAAGTGCCACCCTTAAGATCAAAAGAATTCAAAAGACCATTAAATAATGTCGCTAAGCGCTTTCCACCTTATAATTTATTGAAATGAATTAGTTTGAGATCCAATCAAGAGTCTCAATCAAATTATTAAATACAGGAGCGCCGGTCTCTTTTAGTCTTTTACTACTAACATGACCAGTCCCTACTAGCGCACAATCGGCACCAATAATATCGGCTACTTCTTTATCATGTAAAGTATCTCCAATTAAAATTATTTCGTTAGAATTAAAGTTTAATTGTTCAACCCACTCTTTTCCTGTTTGTTCTTTTCCATAGGCATAATGATTGTCTTGTCCCAAAATCTTTATAAAAAATGAATTTATTTCATGATATTTCAAGGAATCATCCAACATTCCTTGACTAGAAGCAGAAAGTAGAGATTGCGTGAGTCCCAAATTTTTTGCCTTATTTAATGTAACAACAGCATCAGAATGGAGAGGAATCTCATCCACGCGATCCATATATCCATTAATAAACTCACTGCCTGATATTTCAAACGACTCTTTATTAAAATCAAAGCCAAGTTTTATATAATAGTCTTTAACTGGGAAACAAAAGTTATCTAAAAACCATGTTTCCGACATTGCTTTCATCCCTCTTTTTTTCAGCACCTGATTCATGATTTCAATACAAAAAAGACGATCATCTAATAGTGTTCCATTCCAGTCCCAAATGATATGTTTATACTTCATATACTAAGATAAAACTGCAGGAGATTTATTAAAAAAGAAATAAATTTTGCGATGATGTTTTCATCAATAAATAGATTAGTTAAGCTTTTAGAAGAAAGACTAAAAGAACCATTGCCAGGAACCTCGGCTCATTTAATAACTAAAGTTCAGAGTAAAATAGAATTCAACTTCCCTGAATCATCTAAGGACGCAAAAAAAGCCTCTGTATTAATTTTATTATTTCCAGATTCTAATAATATTCATTTTTTTTTGACGCAAAGAACATTATCAGTTGAACACCATAAAGGTCAAATCTCACTACCAGGTGGTACGTGTGAAAAAAATGAAAAAACTATTAATACAGCACTGAGAGAGACCGAAGAAGAAATAGGTGTCGATAAAAATGAAGTTGAAATTATCGGTGAGCTAACACCTTTTTTTACACCCACTTCAGGATTCATTGTACATCCGTTTATTGGCTGGTGTAATAGGCGACCCAAAACAAATAAACAAACTGATGAAGTTCATACTTTATTTTCAGCTTCATTATCTCAATTATTAAATGATCAAATCTTAGAATTAGAAAATTGGAATCTTAGAGGTTATGAAGCTAAAGTACCATTTTATAACTTTGATGGGCATAAAGTCTGGGGTGTGACTGCAGCAATTCTATCTGAATTTAAATTAATCTTAAATGATCTTACTTAAAATATAATTGGTACATATCAGATTCTATATTAGAATTTGAAATAACTAAGTATATAAAGCTCTCATCTTTAATATTTTATAAAAAAAATTATTATAAACTTTATTTTAAATAAAGAGCTTTTTGAAAACTCACACTTTTATTTGTTTCTAAAGATATAAAATACATTCCTGAGCCTACTGCATTTCCATTAGCATCTTGTCCATTCCAAGTAACTTTATGTTTTCCCGTATTTAATCCGTTGAATTTATAATTCTTTATTTCCTGACCTAAAATATTTGTTATTTTCAACTCCACAAACTCATTCGTATTAAGTTCAAATGGGATAGTTAAATTTCCATTGAAAGGATTAGGATAGGAAGGATGAAGAGTTGTTTGTTTAGGGATTATTGTTTCCTGATCAGTTTTTAGGGTAATATAATTACTATTA
>JAAZYT010000081.1 GCA_014239505.1 Fidelibacterota bacterium
AAGTGCAGTAGGGCGTTATCATGTTATTAATCAAAAAAAATCGGGTGAAATGATGTCGATGGATATTGCTTTCCCTCGCAATGAAAAAGATTGGTTTGAAAAATTACCTCCAGAGATTGATCAATTATTTGAAATGAAACTTTATTATGGTCACTTATTTTGTCATGTATTACATCAAAATTATATTGCTAAAAAAGGTGTAGATGTAGAAGAATTGAAGAAAAAGTTATTAAAAATTTACAATGATAGGGGTGCAGAATATCCTGCAGAACATAATGTTGGACATGAATATTATGCTAAACCTTCATTATTAAACTTTTATAAAAAGCTTGACCCAACTAATGCTTTAAATCCAGGTATAGGATTGACTAGTAAGCGAAAATATTGGAAATAGATTATCTTTAATCTAACATTCGTTTAGTGTGATGTTTAATAAATCATTCTGTGAACTAACGCACTTAAAGTATTATTTTTATATATTAGATTAAAGTTATTATTATTCTCTTATCATCAAAAAAAGGTTTATTAAATGCTTATTAGAAAAATAAAAACAACAATATGCATTATTGTTTTATTTTTATCAATACTTACAGCGGAAACTATTGGAAGAGTAATGAAAGCAAATGGAGAGGTTTTTATAAAACCAATTGGAGGTGCATCATACTCTGTTAATGTTAAGCCTGGTCAAGCTATTTCAAATGGTGATGCAATAAGAGTTGGCGAGTCTAGTTTTGCAGTAGTCATTTTCTTAGATGATAAATCTGTAGTAAAAGTTAGAGAAAATACTGATTTTCAGTTTGTTGAGACATCAAACACACGAAGTCTTATTATTGATCAAGGAACAACTCTTCATAATGTAAATAAAGATGGTAGAAAAAAAGCATATCGCGTCGAAACACCTGTATCTGTTGCGTCTGTAAAAGGGACTGAATTCTCAGCATTTCATGATGCAATTGCAGGAATAGATAAATTTGTTGGTAAAACTGGTAATTTTGATGTTTTTAATACTATTAGTGGAATGACTGTAAATGTTGGCCCAGGCCAAAAAGCAGTCTCTAATGCATTAGGTCAATTAATTCCTGCACCAGCTCAGCCTGGAGACTTTCCTGAAGATCCTGATGGTGAAAGTAGCAATGAACAGGAACAAGAAGAACCTCAGGAAGAATCAAATCAACTTGAAGATCAACAATTACAGGAACAACAACCACAAAATGAACCTCAACAAGAAAATTTATCAAATAATCAACCTAATACTGAAGAACCATCAGAAATTCAAGAAAAACAAGCAGATGAACTTAAATCAAGTGATTCACCAAAGGCAAAACCTAAAAAGCCATTAAGCCTTGGTCTGGGTGTTGGTTCTGCAACAATAGATGGGGTACTATATAATCAAGTTGCTCTTCGTCCTGAATTATCGTTTGGTAAGCTTGGCCTAGGCTTAGATTTACCTTTATACATTGATAATGAAGGGAATATAAGAAAAGATGAATGGGATGAAGCCTCTGATATTATAGATAAATTTCTATATATAAGATGGGGTGAAAAGTCAGATCCCTTTTGGTTTAAATGGGGTTCTTTAGACAATGTAACCTTAGGTTATGGAGGACTGCTTAGCGGCTATTCTAATATGATGGAATTTCCATCAGTAAGAAAAGTTGGTATTAATACTGGAATAGGGTTTGGAAATTTTGGCACGGAACTATTCCTTTCAAATATGAAAGATTTTTCAAGAGGTGGAACACTCATGGGTCTTCGCGGTACTTATAAGTTGTCAGATGCAATACCTTTAACTTTTGGTCTCAATTATGTTATGGATATGAATCAGTTCTCTGGCTTAAAAGACTCTGATGATGACTCATTTCCTGATATGTTCGATGATTTCCCAAATAATAAAGATTTATGGAATGATACTGATGGTGATGGAATAGCTGATAATGGAGGTGGAGTTACTGAGCCTGTAGGCGGATGGGATATTGATGGTGATGGTGATAATCTTTTAGATGATTCGAAAGATGATCTTGAAGTAAAATTGAAACCACGTCCATTTAGTTTGAAAAATAACAAAGCAGTAGCGCAAGGTTTTACTTTTGATTTAGGTTATCCAGTTATAAATAGTAAAGCATTTACACTTGAAGCTTATATGGAATATAATAAATTAATTTTTCCTGCAGTAGAAGGTGACTTATATTATAGTCGAGAAGCTAAGGATGGTACTGGCATAACTATTCCTGGTTTACGTGCAGGATTATTCAGTTTTTTAAATGTTAGTTTTGAATATAGAATAAAACAAGGTTATTTCGCTCCTCAATTTTTTGACGGAAGCTATGATCTATCTCGTGTTGTTGCTGAGTTTGGTGACTCTACAACAGTAATACGAACAAAAGATCAAGTTGTTCTAATTGACAATTCTGATACATCTGGTATGTATGGTTCAGCTTCGGCTAATTTATTCAACCTAGTTAACTTTAATGCTGCTTATGCGAGCATGAAGGGAGAGGGCGATATTGAATTCAATAGCTTTAATGCATTAATAAATTTTAATGCTGAAAATATTCCAAAACTCAGTGTTGCTCAAGCTTATTATCAACGAAACAATGATAAGAATCCATTTGATTTTTCTAATCCATCAATAAACACAATTTTTGGATATAAAGTAGGTTATGAAGTAAATGCAGGAGTCAGTCTTATTTGGGATTTCAGACAGTTTTACAGAGATACTGGTAATGGATTGGAACCAATTAAACAAACAACAATAGAAACTGCTTTTAATTTTTAATGCCTGATACACTAAAAACTATTTTTAAATATGATGCTGGAGGTAGGGCATTTAAAAAAGCATCAATAATATTGGTTTCATTAGCTAGTACGTTAGCTGTATTTGGTTATTATTGGATAAAATCTTGGCTTTAGGAGTAAAAATGAAATTATCTATTGAATACTGTAACGTTTGAAATTATTTACCTAGAGCAGCTAGTTTAGCTTCTACAATATTAAAAAAATATGGAACTTCAGTCTCAAGTTTAAAGTTAATTCCATCTTCTGGTGGTGTTTTTGAGATTTTGAATGATGAAAATGTAGTTTTTTCAAAAAAAAATAAAGGTCGTTTCCCAGAAGAGAATGAAATTATTAACGCATTGGAAAATTTTTCATAAAACTTTAGTATATTTTGTTTTATCTCTACCCTTGATAGCTCAAGATGGTGAAGTTATTAGTTTAACTAAACATATTGGTCATACTCTTGATGCGGAAGAAAATTTATATTATAAAGTTTTTACTGATATACCAAATTTTAATAATGCACAATTTTATCAAGTAGAGCCAAATAGAATTGTTGTTCGTATTTCTTTTATTCAGTATACAAAAAGTAAAATAAGTAAAAGAGCATTTAGTCTTAAAAAATTTACTGATCTTCAGATTAAATTGAATAAACTTCCTCAAATTACTGATAAAATTCGTGATTCATTTAGAGACAACTTAACTTACTTACGTACTAAAGAAGTTTTAGAAAACATTACTACTGGGCAATTTGTTTCAGTAAAAACACGTTCAAATAAATGGGTTAAAGGGACATTATTATCTTTTAAAAAAAATACACTACAATTGCAAACTCCTTTTTCAATTAAAAAAATTCCTATAACTCAAATGGAACGTATTAATTATAGAGAAAAAATAATTAATCGTCCAAATTGGAAAATATATTTTTATGGCATTGCAGCTTTTATGGGTTTTACATTAATGGAAACATGGAACCATCAAACTTCACCAGAATGGACTGTCAAATGGCACAATCGATTTTCAGGAGCAATATTTGGTTTGGTAGCTGGATCAGAAGTATATGACACTTCTATGATCCTATTATCAAAAAAAACTCAATTTGCACTTACACCTGAAGAATTAGATAAATTAAAACCTTAATTATGGGAGATATTTTGTCAGATACTCAAAAAGATTTTAATCAAGATTACTTAAACGATAAGCTTCATGCTATTGGAGATAAATTAGGGGATGCTTACGGAGAACCACTTTTAAGTGAATTAATAAAACGTATGGAAAGAACTGTCGCACATTTTAATGAAGAAGTTGATGTCATGGTTAATACATTAAGTAGTAGAACGAAAAACCAAAAAAAATTATTGGCATCGATGCGAGGAGAAGACCCTAATTTGATAGATGTTGAATTAAGTGATCTAGAAAAAAAACTCGAATCCAAAGATCAAGTAAAAAGTGATTCAAAAGACACTAAAGAAAACGATAAGCCTAAGAAGAAAAAGTTTTCTTTCTTTAATAGAAAAAAGAAAAAATAATTAATTGATATGATTCACATTTATACATGAATCATATTGCAATATAAAATAATTTTCTAAGAAGATAATTATTTTATCTAGGGTCCTTCATTTCTTGCTTATCGCCATTTAAAACCGGTAACTTTATAACAAGTTTTTTAAAAATTTGGTCGTGCTAGATGGGGAATTAGCGGTGCCCTGTAACTTGCAATCCGCTACAGCAAGATTGATGCTTGTTTGCGGCAAATGCTGATCTTTACATTTAAAAAAAGTAATGTTGAAGTTTCAATTCTTTGCAATGGTTTTACACTAAAACCCGTCAGAACCGGAAGGGAGCAGCGGTAGGTGCTTAGAATTATGTGCCGAAGAACCCCTGAAATGGAGTTAACTGTTTTATTCTGCATTGATAACAGATTTTTCAATCTCAAGTGCACGACCATATATTAATCGAGTATTTATGGCATATACAGTTTTATCTTTAAAATGGCGTCCACAAATCTTTGGTGATTTAGTTGGCCAAAATCATGTAACAAAAACTTTACTTAACGCTTTTAAAAAGGATCGTGTTGCACAAGGATATATACTCACAGGTCCAAGGGGCGTAGGTAAAACAACAACTGCACGAATTATTGCAAAAGCTCTTAACTGCCCTAACTCTAATGATGGAATTCCATGCAACAATTGTAATAATTGTCAAGAAATCACAGATGGTAGGAATTTAGATGTAATTGAAATTGATGGTGCTTCTAATCGTGGTATTGAAGAAATAAGAAATATTCGAGAGCAAATAAAATATACTCCAATGAATGCACCTTATAAAATTTTTATTATTGATGAAGTTCATATGTTAACAAATCAAGCTTTTAATGCTTTACTCAGAACGTTGGAAGAACCACCCCTGCATGGAAAATTTATATTAGCAACTACTGACATTCACAAAGTTCCATCCACTATAATATCTAGATGTCAAAGATTTGATTTTAATAGAATAACAGAAGCAATTATTAGAGAAAAATTAAAAGTAATTATTAAAGATGAAAAAATATCTGTAGATGATGATTCTATTAATGCTATAGCTAGAAAATCTGATGGAAGTATGCGCGATGCATTAAGTTTAATGGATCAAGTTATTGCATACGCAGGTGATTCAATTAAGATTGAAGATGTTTCTACTATAATTGGATTAATTCCTCTCGATGTTTACTTTGATTATTCAAATGCAATAATAGAAAAAAATTATTCTAAAATGATAAGTGTTTTAGAGACTATTAAAACAACTGGATTACCTTTAGAAGATGTAGCTAGTGGTTTAAGTAATCATATTAGAAATCTAATTATTGCATCTGTCGAAAACAGTGAAAATTTATTAGAGCTTAATGATGAACATAAAAAACAATATTTATCTAATACGCAAAACTGGAATGGTAAAGATTTACTACGAATAGTTAGTATTTTAAATGATTTAGAGTACAAATTAAAAAAAATATCTCAGCCTCTCATTTATTTTGAAATGACATCAATGAAATTAATGGAAATGGACTCTTCTGTGTCTATAAGTGATTTATTATCTAACACTAGTAGTAACACTTCTAAAAAAAAATCTAATATTAATCCAAAAATTAAGAATGAAGTATCAACAGATGATAATGCATCTAATGTTTCTAACGTTAGTTCAAAAAACAAAAATATAATTATTGAAGACAAAGATAAAGAAGTATCAATCAAGGAAAAAAACATTGTAGAAAAAAATATAGAATTTGATAAAATTAAGAATGAATGGAACAATTTCATATTAATGATATCTAAAAGAAGACCTTCTATAGGTACTGCTTTAGAACATGGAATCCCAACTACCTTAATAGGCAATAAATTAACTGTTGAAATTTCAGGTTTACCAGAGTTTAGTGTTGGTAATCTTAATCGTAATAGTCAGGTTATTGAAGAATTTTTTAATGATTATTACAATTATAATTTAAAAATTAATGCTATAATGAGTGAAAGTGGTGAAAAATCATCAATTTCAGAAAAAAGTACAAATGATAATATTCCAATTGAAAATCAATTAAAATCAAATGAAACAATTGAAGATGGTGTTGTTTCACGTGTCATAGAAGTTTTTGATGGAGAAATTTTAAGATAGGAGAAGTAATGTTTAATAAAGGCAACATGTCAAAAATGTTAAAACAAGCACAGGATGTTCAAAAACAAATTGAAAATGTGCAAAATGAATTAGATGACCTAAATATAAATGGCGAATCCGGCGGAGGGATGGTTAAGGCAACTGTAAATGGAAAAATGGAATTACTAAATTTAAATTTACATAATGACATTTTTGAGGAAGATAAAGATTTGATTGAGGATTTAATAATATCTGCTATTAATAATGCAATGAATAAAGCTCAAGAAGAGAGTCAAAATAGAATGAGTGCTGTTACTGGTGGAATGTTGGGTGGGATGAAAATCCCAGGTATGTAATTGAATTCATTTCCTGATAGCATCATTCAATTAATTGAAGCTTTTTCTTGTTTCCCTGGAATAGGGAAAAAGACAGCACAACGTATGGCTTTTTATGTTTTAAAGTCACCATCTAATATTGCTTCTCAGTTATCTCAATCAGTAATAAATATGAAATCTAAAATTAGATTTTGTTCTATATGTAATGGTATAACTGAGAATGACCCTTGCAACATATGTTCAAATGTAAAAAGAGATCAATCATCAATTTGTATTGTTGAACAAGCCTCTGATGTATATACTTTTGAAAAAACAAATTCATATCATGGCGTATATCATGTATTAGGAGGGGTTTTATCACCGCTTGATGGCGTAGGTCCAGATGACTTATCAATTAAAAGCTTAATTGGTCGCGTGAAACCTGATTACGAAGTAGTTATAGCAACTAATCCTTCTATCGAAGGTGAAGCTACAAGTTTGTATATTGCACGTGTGTTAAAAGAAAAATCAGTTAAAGTTACTCGTCTTGCTAGGGGATTACCAATGGGCGGTGATCTTGAATATTTAGATGAAGCTACTCTAATGCGAGCTATGGAAGGTAGGACAATAATATGATGACATTGCCAAATATTCTTACTTTTTTTAGAATATTAATTACTCCTGTTTTTATAGTTTGTCTTTTTGAGGATTTCCCAGGAGCACATATTTGGGCTTTATTTTTATTTGTAATTGCATCAATTACTGATGCTTATGATGGATATTATGCACGCAAAAATGATATGGTTACAGATACTGGTAGATTCCTGGATCCACTAGCAGATAAAATACTTGTCTCTTCTGCTTTTATTTCTTTTGCAATTATGGGTTTAATAGATTTTTGGATGGTAGGTCTTATTTTATTTAGAGATCTTTTTGTTACTGGTTTAAGAATTATAATGACACGTAATGGTTTTACTATGATGACTAGTCAAATAGCAAAATCTAAAACTGGTGTTCAATTAGGAATAATAATCTTTACATTAATCTTTTTAAGCCTTAAGGGTTTAGGATGGGTAATGTCAAATGAAATTCATTTATTTATATTAGAATATGAACTTGTTTATTATTTTACGGCTGTTGCAGTTTTTTTTACTTTATATACTGGTATCTCTTACGTACAAGACAACCATAAAGCGATAAAAGAAATTATGAATTAATATATGAAAAGGAACTTTGCCGAATGGATTGCTACAGTTTTTTTTATTGGTAAACTTCCTTTCGCACCTGGAACGTGGGCTAGTCTTATTGCTACACTTGCATGGTATTTTTTATTTAATGATATAAATATTTACATATTACCATTAATTACATTCTCTCTCTTTATTTTAGGAATTATTTCATCAAATATAATCATTGATGATTCTAAAGAGCATGATCCATCAAGAATTGTAATAGATGAATGGGTTGGCCAATGGTTAGCCTTTACAATGTTACCTGTGACTATTAAAACAGGTTTAATTGGTTTTATTGCATTTAGATTTTTTGATATTTTAAAACCTGGACCCATTAAAAAAATTGAAAAACTTCCTAAAGGTTTAGGTGTCATGGCAGATGATTTATTGGCAGGTATTTTTGCTTATTTTACAATCATTGTTTATTATTGGTTATTTTTATGAAAATTGGACTTATTACTATTGGTGCTGAATTATTAAATGGTACGCGCACAGATACAAATGCATCTTGGATAGGTCAATCTGTTGAATCTACCGGAGCTAGTATTAATTGGCATATGACTGTTAATGATAATTATGATTCAATAATTAATAGTTTAGATAATGTCCCTATTGATATCAAAATAGTTTTATGTACTGGAGGTCTAGGACCTACTCATGATGATATTACTCCTTCAGTTCTATATAAATACTTCAATGATAAACCTTTATTTGATCAAAAGTATTGGACTACACTAAAAGAAAAATTTAAAACTCGTGGCATTGAAATTTCTGAATCAAATAAAAGTCAAGCCATGATACCACAAAATGGAAAAATAATTCCTAATCCAATTGGCTCTGCTCGAGGATTACACTTCAAAAATAATAATTTTCAACTTTTTTCTATGCCAGGTGTACCATCTGAAATGAAATTAATGATGAATAATTATATATTACCAATTATTGATAAAAAAACTCAAAAAAAAATTTATGTAAAATTAATTCGAACTACTGGGATTATGGAATCATCAATCTTCGATATTATAGAACCTTATTTGAATAATAATAATATTAGTCTAGCTTTTCTACCTAGTTTTACTGGAGTTGATTTACGTATATCTTCAAATATAAATGATGACCTAATTATATTTCTTGATAAAATTTTACCTTTACTTAGTAAATATTATTATGCTGATGACCATATTGAGCTAGAAGATGTGTTGGGAGAAGTAATCATTAATAAGAAAAAAACAATCTCGACAGCAGAATCTTGTACGGGTGGATTAATAAGTAATAGATTAACTAATACACCAAAAAGCTCATCATATTTTAAAGGTGGAATTATCGCCTATAGTAATTCTATTAAAATAAAATTATTAAATGTGAATCAGGAAATAATTAATAAATATGGTGCAGTTAGTAAAGAAGTAGCATTGGAAATGGCACAAGGGATTCGGAAAAGAATGAATGTTGATATAGGATTGTCAACAACAGGAATAGCTGGTCCTGGTGGAGGAAGTAAAGATAAACCAATTGGACTTGTTTATATAGGCCTTAGCACATCTAATTTTGAGAAAGTTTTTAAATTTAATTTTTCAAAAAATAGGAAAACCAATAAACTTATGACTAGTCAAGCAGCTTTAAATATTTTGAGAAATTATTTAAATGATTAATTTTTTTTCTAAATAAGAAGTGAACTCTTCCCAAATTCTATAGTATGCACTATTTTACCTACCAACTTTTTCAATAATTATTCACCTTAGGATACAAAATGGCAGCCTCAAAAGATAAAAAAACCAAAGCCTTAGAACTTGCAATTTCACAAGTTGATCGACAATTTGGAAAAGGTTCAATAATGAAACTTGCGGGTGAGCAGCCCATTATGTCAGATAATAGTATTTCTACAGGATGTCTATCATTAGATGTTGCTTTGGGAGTTGGTGGAATTCCACGTGGAAGAATAATTGAAATTTATGGTCCAGAGTCATCTGGGAAGACTACTTTAGCACTGCATATTGTTGCAGAAGCTCAAAAAGCAGGTGGTTATGCAGCTTTTATTGATGCAGAACATGCCATGGATCCACAGTATTCGCAAAAACTTGGTGTAAATTTAGAAGAGTTACTTGTTTCACAACCTGACACAGGTGAACAAGCACTTGAGATTACGGAAACTTTAGTTCGAAGTAGCGCTTTAGATGTTATTGTTATTGACTCTGTTGCAGCTCTTGTACCAAGAGCTGAACTTGAAGGCGAAATGGGTGATTCACATATGGGTCTTCAAGCTCGTCTTATGTCTCAAGCATTACGAAAACTGACAGGTACAGTTAGTCGTTCTAATACTGCTGTTATCTTTATTAACCAAATCCGTGAGAAAATTGGTGTTATGTTTGGCAATCCTGAAACAACTCCTGGAGGTAGAGCTTTAAAGTTTTATACATCTGTTCGTATGGATATCCGTCGAATAGCTACAATAAAAGACGGTCAAGATGCTATAGGTAATCGTACACGTGTAAAAGTAGTAAAAAATAAAGTTGCAGCTCCATTTAAACAAACTGAGTTTGACATAATGTACAATCAAGGAATTTCCTATGAAGGTGATATATTAGATTTAGCATTACAGGGCAATATTATTGAGAAAATGGGTTCTTGGTTTTCTTACGGTGATATGAAAATTGGCCAAGGAAGAGAGAATTCAAAGCAATATTTATCTGATAATGATGATATGAGAAAAGAAGTAGTAACTAAAGTTAAATCCTTTATGGGCCTAGAAGAATCCTCTGCGGAGAATGATAAATCATAAAATAGTAAAAATCAAAAGGTCTAAAAATTATTCTGACCGATTTATAATTTATTTTGAAAACAAAAGCGTCCTCAGAGTTTCTGAGGACGCTTTTGTTTTCAAGCCAATGAAAGTTGGTGATTTATTATCTGATTCAGATATTAAAGAATTAGATGATAAAATGAATTTGCATGAAGCAAAAGAGGCAGCTTATCGTTTATTATCTTATAGGATGAGAAGTATTGCTGAACTTAGTAAACGATTAATTGAAAAAGGATTCAATGATGTAGAAATCGAATTTGTTGTAAATCATCTTATAGAATTAAACTATTTAAATGATGAAGATTTTGGAAAAGCTTTTATTCTTGAAAAAGTAAAATCTAAAAAAATTGGACCAGTTGCACTTAGATTCGAATTGGTACAGCACAAATTACCATCAGAATTATCAAATATGTTAATTGAAAAAATTTATGATGAATTTCCTATCAATAAATTGATATCCTTTCATTTAGACAAAAGAAAAATTATAAAAAATACAATCTTAAATAAAAAAGATAAAAATCGTCTTAATAATTTTTTAAAAAGAAAAGGTTTCTATTGGGATAGTATTGTTAGTGTGTATAGTGAATGGGGCATTTTATAATTTAAATGGAACCTGAATTCGTATAATAATTAGTACGATGAAATTTTCAAATTTAAATAAATATTTAGGCAGACATCCTAATAAGTCAGAATTGTCATTTATTAATGCAATTAAAAAATCGTATGATGTGCAAAATAGTTACTATTCTGAATTAAATATTCTTAAAAATAATTCAAATAGAAATGTATCTTCACTTTTGATTGCTACATCCAAAAATGATCCTCGTGGCATAATTGGTCAAAATATTACTCAGTCTCAATTTTTAAGAGAGATTAAACTTTTATCTAATCAAAATAAAAAACTTTTTGTTGGATTAACTTTAAAAAAATATATTTTTAAGAAACCTAAGTTTGGTTGTTTGTTCTTTATTAAAAGAAGTCATTCTAAACATTTGATAAATAAGATAAAATCGAGTAACCTAAGAATCTCAGTTGATCCAATCCACAAAAGTGGACTTGGTTTTTCTATTTATAACTTTCTTAAACATAATAACTGTGGTTTATTACTAAATATTACTGCTTTTGATATTCTTTATAAAAAAAGCACTAATGGTTTATTGCTTCAAGTTGATAATAGATCTTTAAAGGAATTTGAATCTTTAACATCATCGTACAATATTACAACTAATAAGTTGGGAAGTTTGCTTAATGAACAAGTTATTAAAAATGATTCTAAATCAAATGCATCTATTATGCTTCCAATTAAAATCATTGATACGTTTATAAATCAAAATAATGTACATGATGAAGATATAATGCAAAACTCTATTGTTGATTATATAAAACCTAATTTAAAAATAAAGAAAAATTATAATGTAGATTTAAAAACAATATTAGATAAAACTTCAAAAAATAATTATATAGACCTTATAAAGGTAAAAAAAGAAACCTTTGGTTATTGTTCACATGATATAGATTATATTAAATATGATGATTATTTCATGAATGCAACTGCATTGATCTCGAATGCTTCAAGAAAACTAATCTGCAATGGAATTATACCAGAATGTGGAAGTGGTTTTATATCAACAAATAAAATCAATAATTCTTTAAAAAAATCCTTTTTAAAAGGAATTCATTCAGCAGCGCATCATTTAAATATTAATATGGACCATTTTTCTTTTATTCCTTCAAATTCTTCATTGTTAGGTAATTTTTATATTTTTGGTAGAAAAGTTATTAATAGGAAAATAGAAAATAAATTTAATGATTCAGATCATTTTATATCTATTTTAGGTACACACACGGGTGAATTGGGAGGTAGTAAGTATTTAAGTATATATAAAAATGATATTGCAACAACTAAACCAACTGTTGATTTATTAACTGAAGCAAGATTGCAAATAGCTGTAATTGAAGCTTTTAAAGGCAACTTAATAGAAACTGCGACTCCAATTCATGAAGGAGGCTTAGCAACTACTTTGGCGCGATTATTAAACGTTCGTAAAAACTTAGGTGCTAGAGTTCATTTTTCAAGTAAAATAGAAGTTCCCCAAATATTATTTGGTGAGACGCAAGGATTGGTTATAGTAAGTCTAAAAGAGTCTAATATAATGGAATTAGAGCGATTATGTATGAGTATTGGCATTCCCAATACTACTATAGGTCGAATAACAAATAATGGAGTTTTTTCTTTTAATGATAATATTAAAATAAAAGTAAAAGACATTTTTTAAGTAATTATACTAGAAATATCTAATACCAGATCTTTGTGAATTATTTTGTTTGATGCCAGTATTTGATTTTGATATATATTGAATTTATCACCATTAAGTTTAGTAATTTTTCCTCCAGCTTCTTCTACAATTAATTTTCCAGCTGCTGTATCCCATGGTTTTAAATCATACTCCCAAAATCCATCCACAATTCCTGCAGCTAAATGACATAAATCAATAGAAGCAGCACCTAATCTTCTAACACCTTGTGTATTATCAGTAAAGTGTTTAAATAGTTTCATATTTAATTCCCAATTAACATCATGGTTATATCCAAAACCAGTAACAAGTAAAGAATCAATAAGAGTTTTAGTTTTTGATATATTAATTGGTTTACCATTTTTAAATGCACCTTTATTCATTATGGCCGTATAAAGGTCATTATTTACAATATCTTTAACAACTGCAATTGAAATTATATTATCAATAGAACAGGCGATAGATATACCATATGAAGGGTAACCATGTACAAAATTAGTAGTACCATCAAGCGGATCTATTAGCCACATATATTTAGAACCTTTAGAGTTTGATCCACTTTCTTCAGCTAAAATACTGTGGTCCTGAAATTTATCTAAAATAGTATCTATTATTAACTTTTCAGACTTTTTATCAGCTATAGTTACAAGGTCTGTTCTTCCTTTATAATCTACTACTTTAGATTTATCACTAAATTCTAATATTATATCACTTGATAAATGTGCAGCTTTTATTGCAACATCTAATAATTCTTCAAAAATCATATTTTATGATATGAAATTATGATTTAATATTTATTTATATGTTTTATGATCTATTTCAAAATAATTTTTAGTCATTTTCTTCAAAACTCCTGATAACAATATTATTGATATCAAGTTTGGAAACGTCATAAATCCTAAAGCTGCATCACCAAAAGACCAAATAGCTTCAAGGCTAGCTATTGCGCCAACAAAAACAAATAATATGTAGAAAGATCTATAAACTGGGATTGCTCGATCACCAAATAAGTATTCAGTAGCTCTATCTCCATAAAATGACCAACTAATCACTGTTGAGATAGCAAATAATAATACTCCTAAAGTTATAATCTTATCACCAAAAGGAAAGAGCCAAGCTAGCCCATTTTTAAAAGCTAAAGACGTTAGTAAGCTACCATTTAATAGGTCTCCAGTAAAAGTTGGATCTATCCGAGTTGTGTAAAATTCTGTATGAAACCATGTACCAGTGACAATTATAGTCAAGCCAGTTAAAGTGCAAATAATTATTGTATCAATAAATGGCTCTAGTAAAGCAACAACTCCCTCACGAACTGGATATTCTGTTTTTGCGGTTGAATGTGCAATCGGAGCACTTCCTTGACCAGCTTCATTAGAATAAAGACCTCTTTTAACACCCCAAAGCATTGTATTCATAATAACTAATAGAGTACCACCAGCAACACCTCCAACTGCAGCAGGTGGATTAAAAGCCATTGAAAATATTTTTGCAAAACTACTTGGAATTTCTGTGATATTTGCAAAAACAATTAACATTGCAGCAGTAAAATAAATTGCAGCCATAAATGGAGCTAAATATGATGTGACGTTTCCTATTCTTTTTATTCCACCAATAATAACGAGGCCAGAAATACCTGCAATTAAGATTCCATTAATAATTTGTTGAATTGAGACACTATACCAATCAGTAAGTTGATGCTTTATAGTTAGCCAATGTTCTGCACCCACAACTTGAGAAACTTCTGAGTAGATTTGATCAGATAAAGTAAATGACTGTATAGCATTTCCTGTGGCAAAAGAACATATAACAGCAAAACAAGCAAAAATTATTGCTAACCAACGCCATTTTATTCCCAATCCTTTTTCAATAGTGTACATTGGTCCACCTGCAGTCATACCTTTACTATCAAAATCTCTGTATTCAACTGCTAGAGTACATTCAGCAAACTTTAATGCTGATCCAAAAAATGCTGTAATCCACATCCAAAATAATGCTCCAGGTCCACCATAATAAATTGCAGTAGCTACTCCAGCAATATTACCAATTCCTACAGTTGCAGAAAGTGCCGTTGTAAGAGCTTGAAAATGATTTAAATCACCAGGCTCATTTGGATTGTCATAATCACCTCTAGTTACTTTTAAACCATGTTTTAAGTATTTAATCTGAGGAAAACCTAGAATAATAGTGGTATAAATTCCGGTTCCTAATAAAGCTATGACCATAAGTGGCACTAAGCTAAATGAGGGGAAAGACCAAATACCTTCAAAAAACTCAACACCAAACAAAAGGAGTAAAAGTCCAATAACGCCAAAAAATAGAATAGCATTTGTTTTTTTATTCATTTATACAACATCCAATCTTTAATTTATTTATTCTGATTCAGAAAAAGCAGATTTAAATTTATTTTCAGTATAATCTATCCAAGAAATACCATAAATCTTTAATAGATGTCCATTTTTATGTTTTAATGTCCAACTTCCTTGATGAGTAGCTTCAGTTAAGCCACTAGGATACATACGATTTATGTATTCTTTTTCATTATGTATGATTTGAATTTTACCAATAATATTATTCATTTTAATAGTTTCTTTTGCTGTATATCCAGTTAATTTTTCCCAATCGCCATCTATATGGATTAATTTGACAATTGGCTTACCATTTTTTAATGAAAAAATGCCATCAGTAAAGCATTGAGCAGAAATTTTACTAATACTTTGCATCGCTTTGATATCTTTAATATTTTTATTTAACGATATTAAAACTTGACTTAGTGATTCAACAAGCTCCACATAATTAGTTGGTTTTTCTACTTGAAGTTTTATTGCAAATTTAGAAGGAATATTATTTGACCTTTTCCAATTAGATATCGCTTGATTTGTCACTCCAAAATATTTTGCAATATCTTTTTGTCTACGCAACCGATGATGTTCATACATATAATCTAATAATTGATTGAAGTTCATTATTTTCCTAATAATTATACATGAAAGTAATAAAACGTGTACTTAATAAACAAATACGTAAATGAGAAAAAATATTATTCTTATTATTTTATAATTAGATTGGATTTATCGCTCATTAATAAAAAATGATAAATACGAATAATATTATAGCTGGAGTCGATGAAGCAGGTAGAGGACCATTGGCTGGTCCTGTAGTAGCTGCGGCTGTTATTTTGCCAAAAAATCATTCAATCGAAGGATTAATTGATTCAAAAAAACTAACAGCAAAAAAAAGAGAAAAATTATACAAAGAAATAACTAATATTTGTGATTATGGTATTGGAATTGTTTCACATCGAACAATTGACAAAATAAATGTACTACAGGCTACCTTTAAAGCTATGAGGGTTGCAATTTTAAATTTAAAACAAAAACCAGATAATACATTAATAGATGGTTATGGACTGCCTGATCAAGTTATAAAGAATGAAGGAGTAATAGGTGGTGATAATTTGATAGAATGTATAAGTGCAGCTTCAATTATAGCTAAAGTTACTAGAGATGAACTTATGTTGAAGATTGATGATATATTTCCAGAATATGGTTTTGCTAAACATAAAGGATATGGTACTAAAGCACATATGGAAAATCTTAATATCTATAAAGCTTGTCCTATTCATAGAAAAACATTTAGCCCTGTTAAAAAAAATATACCAAAAATGGAATGGTTAATATCAAAGGATAAGCTTAATAAATTAGCTGTACAATTAGTTAGTTTGCATTATTTAAATAAAAATTATACCATCGTTCATATAAATTTTAATTTAAATGAAAAGATGCCTATTGATATAGTTCTTAAGAAAGATGAAATAAATGTATTTGTCAAAGTTATTTTATTATTGAAAAACACAAATAGAATGAATATTGAGAATCTGACGACTGATGAGTTAAAAAATATGAAATACGAAGCAAGTAAATTTAATCAAGAAAGTGATAGTACTCTTGAATCAAAATTTGAGATAGCTACTATATTTTTACAAAAAAATCCAATTATAGATATATATAATTTACAAAATGAAGACTAATGAATTATTTTCTTTATAAAGCGTGACTTATAATTAAATTCTCAATCAATGAATCCTAAAATATCTAAAATTGTTGAAGAAATACGTTCCCTTTTTATATTAGTTGTCATCGTTTTGACTTTAAAAGTAACGATTTTCGAATTATATATTGTTCCAACTGGAAGTATGGAAAATACTATTATGACCGGTGATTTTCTAGCTGGAAATCGATTTGTTTATGGTATGCGTACTCCGGAATGGATAGGAATACCTTACACGGATTTAGGCTTTTATATACCTTCTTTAAAATTTCCTTCGTTTAAGGAGCCAAAAAGGGGAGATGTAATCATATTTAAATTCCCAAGGGATATTAAGCAAAAGTATGTAAAAAGATGTGTAGCTGGGCCTGGTGACCTTTTGCAAATAATTGATAAGACTCTTTTTATTAATGGTCAGCCACAGGTTCTTCCAGAGAACGGTAAGTTTGTTATGTCACAATTATCCAAGTCTTTTTTACAGGAAGATATATTTTTAGGAAATCTAGGAAATAAAGATCATTTTAAAGCATTGAAAATGCCTCAGATTGGAGACGAGATTAAAATATCTCCTGAAAATGCTAAATTATTATTACATGTTATGTTACTAGACGGGCACCAGCTAGAACTTGTAAATGGATCTAAAACATATACCTTTACTATGACTAGTCCTGATGAATTATATCGACGTAAAGGCAAACTTGAAGTCTTTAAACCTTACTTCCCTGAAGGAAATCTCCTAGTTCCCTGGTCAGACAATATTCCAAAAGGAAATTTACTTATTGATGGTAAATCTATTAACAATATGGAATTTTATACAGTTGAAAATGATTATTATTGGGCAATGGGAGATAATCGTGATGATAGTCTAGATTCTAGATATTGGGGTTTTGTTCCAAGATCACATATTATTGGAGAAGCATTATTCTCATATTTTTCATTAGATCTTAACACTTGGATTCCACGATTTAATAGAATTGGAACAATAATTCAATAGGACTTGACTAACAAAATTTCTAAAGCGTATTTTGAATTGTCAAAAGAAGCATATTATATGAAACACTTATTACTATTACATTTCTTTTTACTATCTGTTGCTAGTGCTCAGGAGCCAACTCCAGAGCAAGTAGCAATAATGCAGCAAGAAATGGCTTGTGCAGATGGAGATAAATCAAC
>JAAZYT010000018.1 GCA_014239505.1 Fidelibacterota bacterium
CAGCAGAAGAAGAAGCTCCAGCAGAAGAAGAAGCTCCAGCAGAGGCAGAAACTCCAGCTGAAGAAGAAGCTCCAGCTGAAGAAGAAACTCCAGCTGAAGAAGAAGCTCCAACTGAAGAAGAAACTCCAGCTGAAGAAGAAACTCCAGCTGAAGAAGAAACTCCAGCTGAGGCAGAAGCTCCAACTGAAGAAGAAGCTCCAGCAGAGGCAGAAGCACCAGCAGAGGCAGAAGCACCAGCAGAGGCAGAAGCTCCAACTGAAGAAGAAACTCCAGCAGAAGAAGAAGCTCCAGCAGAGGCAGAAGCACCAGCAGAGGCAGAAGCACCAGCAGAGGCAGAAACTCCAGCTGAAGAAGATGATAACTCTGAAGAGTCAAAGTAAAATAATTATTTCAATAGAAAAGGAGATTAGTTATGGAAGAATTTATTGGAACTATAGTACGTAATTTGGTTGATAAGCCAGATGAAGTAGATGTCAAGGTAGTTGAATCTGACGAAACGATCTTATATGAACTTCGTGTTGGTGATGGCGACTTTGGTAAAGTGATTGGTAAGCGAGGTAGAAATATTTCAGCTATTCGTACCATTTTATTTGCTATAAATGCAAAAGAAGGTGGTAAGCGAGCTATGTTGGAAATTATTGATCAGAATGAGCAATAAGCTTTTTGCCATCGCAAAAATAACTCGAGCCAGAGGGCTTGAAGGAGAAGTAGGTCTACGTCCACTTATTCGTCAATTCGATGATTATGTTGACAAGCCTCTTTATATTGGGTTTGATGTTAATTTGGCTAGAGATGTGAAACTTGAAAAAGTGACTGGTATTGATAAGAAGCGACGTTTTCTTTTTGAAGGATTGAAAAATAGAGATGAAGCAGAATCAATGATTGGTCAGCTAATTTTTGCATCTATTACAGAATCTGACCCTATAAATTTAATTTCACCGGACCTTTTAGGTGCAACAGTAGTTGCTGATAATGGTGAAATAATTGGAGAATTGGTAGATATGATTAGCTTACCAGCTAATGATGCATATGTGATTGAGCGTGGTAAGAAAGAAGTTCTAATACCAGTTATCCCTGAAATTGTTCGTTCTGTTGATGTTAAGATGGGTTTAGTTACAATTACACCAATGGATGGTTTATTGGATTGAAAAAACAAATTGCCATCATCACACCGGTTCCAGAAATGGTTAATTCGGTGGTGCAACAATCTATGTTGCGGCGAGCGGTTGAGCAAGAGAAGGTAACTCTTCATTGTATTAACCTTCGTGATTTTGGGAAAAGCAATTATCGCCAAATTGATGATACACCTTTTGGTGGTGGTGCAGGTATGGTAATGATGCCTAAACCTTTATTCCAAGCTATTGACCATGCTATAGAATTAGTTGGTGGATCTGAGAACCTTAGGATAATATATCCATCACCACAAGGAGAGTTGTGGAGTCATAAACATGCTGTTGAGAACAGTGAAGCGGATAAGCTAATTGTCATTTGTGGGCATTACAAAGGTATTGATGAGCGAGTAATACAAAAATATGTAACTCATGAATACTCCATTGGAGACTTTGTGGTTACTAGTGGTGAGTTACCAGCTCTTATTGTAATTGATAGTGTTGTTCGTCTTATTCCAGGAGTTTTAAATAAGATAGAATCAGCACTCTCAGACACATTTGCATCTGATCTATTGGATGCGCCTTACTATACGCAACCAAGGGAAATAGATGGTATGAAAGTGCCAGAAGTTTTAATATCAGGACACCATGAAAAAATTAAAGCATGGCGTAAAAATAGTAGTGAAGAAGCAACAAGAATAAAACGTCCAGATATTTGGAAAAAATATTTAGAATTAAACGATTTGGAGAAAAATGATGAATAAAATGATGCCAGTTATAGAAGGACAATTAAAATCAGATGTTCCTGATTTTGGTGCAGGTGATACAGTCTCAATTGATGTGAGAGTTGTTGAAGGCGGTAAAGAACGTATCCAAAAATTTGAAGGTATTGTAATTGCACGTAAAGGTAGTGATGTATCAGAAACATTTACAGTAAGAAAAATTTCTGGAGGAATTGGTGTTGAGCGAATATTTCCTATTCATTCACCAATGGTAAGTAAAATTGATGTTAAACGTCGTGGTAAAGTGCGTCGTGCAAAGCTTAATTATATGAGAAAATTAACAGGCTCTAAAGCAACACGTATTACTGAAAAAAGATAGTTGATATTTTCACTGATATTTAGCCCTCATTATCTTTGGTAGTGAGGGCTTTTATTTATGACACGTTTTGAAAAAATAATATTAAGCATAACGGGAGGAAGTCATCTTTCTGTTCATGCTTTAATGTTAGCCTTACCAAGTTTAATTCCAATTATTAGAAATGAGTTTAATGTTGGTTTAGATATTCTTGGATTTGTTGTCACTGTAAGCGCCTTCATGTTTGGCTTGGGTGCAATTCCAGCTGGGTGGGCAGAAAAACGTTTTGGTGGAAGAAGTTTACTTTTAATATATCAAGTAGGTTCTTCTTTATCCGCCTTATTAGTAGCTCTATCTAGCTCTTTTATAATGATGATTGTTGGGCTTGGGTTCATGGGGTTCTTTTGCAGTATTTACCATCCTGCAGGACTTACATTAATTTCCCATCGAGTTAAATCGTTAACCAGAGGGATGGCTATTCATGGTATCTTTGGATCTACTGGATCTGCATTAGGTCCATTATTAGCTACAACTTTAGCAGCATTAATATCTTGGAGATCAGCATATGCTTTTCTTGGGATTTTTAATGCAATTTTAGCAGTAGGCACATATTTAACAATACCCTATCGTAAACGTTCCGAAATACCTGAAGAAGAGTTTGCAAATCATAATATAAACACAAATAAACCTGCTCTTATATTTTATTTTCTTGCAAATGGATTCATGGGTATGGCATACTATGGTTTTACAACGTTTATGCCATTGCATTTTGCGGAGAACACAACTTCTATACTTCCTAATTTAACTGAAAATATGAAAGCAGGTCTATTTCCAACAATGGTTTTTATTGCTGGTATCGGTGGGCAGATTATTGGTGCTCGTATAGGAGAACGTTTTCATAAACCTACAGCATTAATTTATATTATTATGGCTAACATACCATTTCTTATTTTAATGGGATATACTTCTGATATATTTTTGATTATTTCAGGTATATTTTTAGGAATTGCTTACTTTAGCAATCAACCCATTGGAAATACTCTTATTGCAAATTTTACTAATAGTCAAAATAGAGGAATTGGTTATGGTTTTAGTTTTTTTATTAGTTTTGGAATTGGATCATTTGCAGCAGGATTTAGTGGGCTAATAGCTGAAAATATGGGTGTCGCTGCAGTCTTTCCAGCAATGGGTATTTTGCTTATTCCAAGTGTTTTATTTGCTTTCCTTATGAGTCGAGCAGCTAGAAGTTCTTGATTTGTGAATTTAATTAATCTACTTTATTAATTATTATGACATTAAATCAACTTAAAGAACTGCCTTCTGTCTCTCAAGTAATATTTGAGATTGATAAAAATATATTATTAAATAATAAATATATAACATTTATAATAAAGTTGAGATTAGAAGAGTATCGTCGTAATGCTAAAAAAGGTATTCTGAAATTAGAACGTAAGCAAATTATTAATAATATTTTAAATGAAATCAATAGTTTGACTATGCCAAGTATGAAATCCATTATCAATGGTACAGGTATTGTACTTCATACTGGTCTAGGTAGAGCACCTATTAAAGAATCAGTTGCAAAAGATGTTGTTAAGCGTGTTTCTGGATATACAAATTTAGAATTTAATATAAAGAATGGTAAGCGTGGACAAAGGCAAGATCATATAGATTCTTTACTTTCAGCTCTTACTGGAGCACAATCAGCTATGTGTGTTAATAATAATGCAGCAGCAGTTATTTTAACTTTAAATGAATTGGCTGAAGGTAAAGAAGTAATTGTTTCACGAGGTCAGCAGGTTGAAATAGGTGGATCTTTTCGAATTCCGGAAGTAATAAAAAAAAGCGGTTGCAAGATTAAAGAAGTAGGTTCTACTAATCGTACACATTTAAAGGATTATGAGAAAGCAATTAATAAGAATACAGGTGTAATTCTGTGGGTGCACACAAGTAATTATGTAGTTAAAGGCTTTACGAGTGAAGTATCATTGTCTGATTTGGTAAAGCTAGGAAAAAAGAAGCGTATTCCTGTTATGGCCGATCTTGGATGTGGAGCATTAGTTGATTTATCTGATAAAGATGTTTTTATTGATATTTTTGTACAAGATGTAGTTAAATCAGGTGTAGGTATTATAACATTCTCTGGAGATAAATTATTAGGTGGTCCACAGGCAGGATTAATAGTTGGTAATAAAACTTATTTAAAAAGATTTAAACAGAATTCATTTGCAAGAGCATTTAGATGTGATAAATGGATACTCGCTTTTTTAGAATCTTTATTAAGGAGCTTTTATGATGATGGCCCATCAAAGGATAACTTAGCTATAAATTTAATGACTACTTCAAGAAAATCACTTTCAAAAAAAGGAGAGAAAGTTCTATCATATATTCCGCAAAAAATAATTAAGCAACTAAGTATCTCATTAGTAGAATCTGAAGTTGAAGCAGGGAGTGGTTCTTTACCTGAAGAAAAACTAAAAAGTATGGCATTGAAATTCAAATCTGATTCATTTTCTCCTAATATTTTATCATCTAAATTTAGAAATGGAAAAAATCCAGTAGTTGGATATATCAATAACAATACTTTTTTTATTGATCTAAAAGCTATTATTCCAGGCCAAGAAAAAACTTTAGCTGAAGCTATCCTTGAAATCAAATAAACAGGAAAATTTTGCAGATCGTTATTGGAACAGCTGGCCATATTGACCACGGAAAAACCGCCTTGGTCAAGGCTTTGACTGGTACTGACACTGATCATCTAGCTGAAGAAAAAGCGCGAGGAATGACCATTGATCTAGGTTTTGCCTATCTAGATAAATTCATAACTATTATTGATGTGCCTGGTCACGAAAAATTTATAAGAAATATGGTTGCTGGTGTTTCAACTATTGATATTGCTCTTCTTGTTGTCGCTGCAGATGATGGAATTATGCCGCAAACAAAAGAGCATTTGCATATTTTAAAGCTTCTCGGATTGAAAAAAGGTATTATTGCTATAACAAAAACTGATTTAATTAACGATTTAGATTGGATAGATTTAATTGAATTAGAGTTGCGTGAACTAGTATCAGATACTTTTCTAAAAGATGCTCCAATTTTTCGAACATCAGTTGAAAAAAATGAAGGAATTGATGATTTAAAAAATGAGATTATTTGTTCCTCTAAAACTTTAAGCACGGTTCCAAATCGTGGTTTTTTCCATATGCCAATTGATCGAGTTTTTTCAAAAGTAGGATTTGGAACAATTGTTACAGGAACAGTATTGTCTGGTAAAATTAGATCAAGTATTGACTTAGAAGTATCTCCAGGTAATAAAAGAGCTAAAGTAAGAGGGCTTCAAACTCACGGAAGTAATGCAGCATCAGTTAAAATGGGAGATAGAGCTGCGATTAACTTATCTGGAAAGGAATTAGATAACTTATCAAGAGGTTCAGTTATATCTGAACCAGGTTTTGTTAAAGAAACAGATAAGATCATTGCTAATGTTAGTATGATTTCAGATACAAAATGGAAATTGAAGAATCGTCAACGTATACATTTACATATAGGGACTGCAGAGGTAATGGCTAAAGTTGTAATAAATAAAACAATTCAAGCAGGCGAAAAATCTAATGTATTATTTTTACTTGAGAAACCATTAGCTATTTTAATGAATGAACGTTTTATAATTAGAAGCTTCTCACCAATGGAAACAATTGGAGGTTGTATTGTTTTGGATCCAGAACCTCTTTTTAAAGGGAAAAAACTAAAAGAGTGGGTAAATACATTAGACTTTGAAGATTTTAATAGGTTTAATCAATTTATAAATAAATTTTGGAAAACTCCTGAATCGATAGGTAATTGGTCAAGACGCTTCCATATGAATGAAAAGGAAATTAAAATTTGGATAAAAAATTCTAGTCTTTTAAATGAAAAAGGGATGGTTTTCAGTTCTCAATCTTTTGAAAAATCTATAAAATTGATTCGTGAAGTATTGACATCATTTCATCAAAAAAATCCATATAAAAATTCAATACCTAAAGAACGTATCCAAGTTATCAGTCAATTAAGTATGAATTGGCTTTCTTTTATTTTGATTTCGCTAGAAGATGAGCTTATTTATCTCGATGGAGGATTTGCTTTAAAAAGTCATTCAGTATTACTCTCTGAATCTGATGATTCTTTAGTACGAAAATTAGAAAAACTATTAATAGATGCTGGATTTAATCTATCTAAGGCAATTGATTTAGAAATAAGTGATGAAAAAAAATCATTAGAACTTCTTCATATTCTTAAAAATGATAAAAAAGTTTACGAAGTTATTCAAGGTATGTGGATTCACTCATCGGTATGGGATAAATTAATTAGTAAAATATCTCAATATTTCTCAACAAATGAAAAAATGAACATATCAGATTTTAAAATAATGACTAAAACTAGTCGTAAAAATGCAATTCCTTTATTGGAATTCCTTGATAAAATGAAAATTACGGAACGTGAAGGAGATATGCGTATAAAAGGAGAAGCTTGTGCTTAAAGATAAAGGAACTCCTCTTATGCGTCAATATATGGAGGTGAAGAATAATTACAATGATGCAATTGTTCTCTTTCGTATGGGTGATTTTTATGAGACTTTTAATAATGATGCAAAAATTGTTGCTAAAACTTTAGGAATAGTATTAACTAAAAGATCGAATGGAGCAGCAGCAGATGTACCTTTAGCAGGGTTCCCTTATCATTCATTGGATAATTATTTACATAAACTTGTAAATGCAGGATATCGGGTAGCAATTTGCGAACAAGTTGAAGATCCTAAGCTAGCAAAAGGAATAGTAAAGAGAGAAGTAATAGAAGTTGTTACACCAGGAACTATTACAGCTGAGCAAGCGCTAGATCAAAAATCAAATCAATATTTATGTTCAATACATTTTGGAAAGAAATTAGCAGGTTATGCAGTTCTTGATCAATCAACAGGTGAGTTTTATTTAGGTGAATGTTCACCAGAACGTTTAACTGAAGAATTGAGGAAATTTGCTCCACGTGAAGTTTTAATTGCTGAGTCTTTAGTTTATTCAACTTCAGATTGGTATAATAACCTTAAACCTTTTATCACAAAAATAGAAGATTGGATATTTAATTACGATCAATGTTATAAAACACTATTAAACCACTTTTCTGTAAAATCATTAAAAGGTTTTGGTTGTGATGAGCTAAATGAAGGTGTTATAGCAGCTGGTACTATTTTTTACCACGTAACCGAGTCATTGAGTGGCAGTATAGACCATATTTCTAAAATAAATCCTATAGCTGATAAAGATATTATGGGCTTAGATGGATTTACTGTAAAGAATTTGGAAATATTTAAATCACTTGGTAGTCAAGGTACTCATGGTACTCTTATTGATATTCTAGATAAAACTATTACCGCAAGTGGTGGTAGAATGTTAAAACAATGGTTAAATCGACCACTTACAAATAAAAAACGATTAAATAAACGTTTTGATATTGTTGAATCTTTTATTGAAGATTTTAAAACTTTAGATGATGTTAGATCTTCTTTAAAGGAGGTTTCAGATATAGAACGGATCCTTGGGCGAATAAATACTAATAAAGTTTCACCAAAAGAAATAAATGGTCTTCGTTTTAGTATCGAACAAATTCCTAGAATGAAAACTATTTTTATAAAATCAACACAAAAACCTTTAAATAAATTCAGTAAAGAGTTTTTAAATATTAATACTATTTTAAGTGAAATTAATAAAGTCCTTAATAAAGATGCTCCATCACAAATTAAACAAGGTAAAGTCATCGTTGATGGCTTTGATAAAGAATTAGATGAATTACGTCAATTAAGTAAGGGAGGAAAAGACTGGATTACAAGCCTTCAAGCAAGTGAAAGAGAAAAAACAGGAATTCCCTCATTGAAAGTAGGATTTAATAAAGTTTTCGGCTATTTTTTAGAAATTACTAAAACTCATAATGATAAAATCCCCGAAGAATATATTAGAAAACAAACATTAGTTAATTCTGAAAGATACATTACACCAGAACTTAAAGAGTATGAAGAAAAAATACTTTCTGCTGATGAAAAAATCGAATCTATTGAATCTAGAATATTTAATAACCTATGTCAAAATATTATAAAGAAGGCGAATCTTTTACAAAAAAATGCATTAGTACTTAGTCGTTGCGATGTCCTTTCAACTTTCACTACAGTAGCAATTGATAATAACTATTCAAGGCCAATTATCACAAATAATCAAAACCTTGAAATTGAAAATGGTCGTCACCCAGTCGTTGAACAGCTTTTACCTCAGACAGAACGATTTATTCCTAATGATCTCTTTATAAATATTAGTAAAAACCAAATACACTTAATAACAGGTCCTAATATGGCTGGTAAATCAACATATTTACGTCAAATTGGATTAATAATATTAATGGCTCAAGTTGGTTCATTTGTACCAGCCTCTAAGTTAGAATTTGGTTTAGTAGATAAGTTATTTACAAGAGTTGGTGCTAGCGATAACCTTGCTGGAGGTGAAAGTACATTTCTTGTGGAAATGAATGAAGCTGCTAATATTCTAAACAATGCTACACGAAAAAGTTTAATACTCTTAGATGAAATTGGTAGAGGTACAGCAACATATGATGGACTATCTCTGGCATGGTCAATAACTGAGTATTTACATAATACTAAAGCAATAGCTGCACGTACTTTATTTGCAACACATTATCATGAATTGACAGATTTAGAAGACACTTTAGATCGAGTAGAGAATCACCATGTTGCTGTTAAGGAGTTTGGTGATAAAATAATTTTTCTAAGGAAAATTTTGTCTGGACCTGGTGATAAAAGTTATGGTATTCACGTAGCTAAAATGGCAGGATTACCTAATGAAGTGATTAATCGAGCATCTGATATTTTAAATTACTATTTAACAAAAAATCCATCAGATAAAAAGATACATATAGAAACAAATGACACTCAAATATCTTTATCCTTAGAACAAGAATCTTTAATAAAAAAAGAAATATCTTCATTAGATATTTACAATACTTCACCTGTAGAAGTAATAAAAAAGTTAGAAGAGATAAAGAAGAACCATTGTTTATAATCAATTTTTAATTTTATGAACTTTTATCATTCTACTTTAAATAAAATATTATTTATTATTATTTTATTATCAACGGCATCATCTCAAACTTATTGGGTTAAATATGGCTGGGAAGTTTTTAAAAGTGCAGGTGATGCCAGAATATTATCACTGGGTGGTTCAGCAGTAACAGATTTTGGAACTTCTGTCTCACCATTATTTAATCCAGCTTCTTCTAATCGAGTCGGTTTACATAATTTTAATTATACTCATCAAAGTCGTCTTGCAGGTATGATTAATAGTGATTTAATAGGATTTCAAATAAACAGTTATACTCGACCAATTAATTTAATTTTAATGCATGAGGGTATTGATCAAATTCCAGATACTCGAAATATTCTATTAGATTTTGGTTTTGATGGTGTTCCTGGAACTGGAGATATTGGTGAAAATAATGGTTTATTAGATGATGGTGAAAGGTTAGATGAAAATAAAATAAAATATTTTTCACAACGTCAAATTGGATTTCATTTAAGTACTGCATGGGAAAAAAAAGAGCTAACATATGGTCTCGCGCTTAAAGGGTTAAATCATACTCTAGGTGAATATTCAGCTTTTGGTGTAGGTCTAGATTTTGGAATATTAGCAAGACCATGGGATAATGGTCAAATTGGAATAACTATTCAAGATATATCAACAAGTTGGTTAGTTTGGGATAATGGTACCGTTGAGCGTTTTAAACCAACCATCATTTCAGGAATAGCTCATACTTATGCCTTTAAAGATTTACCAATAGCTATTAATGCTATGGGAAATTTCATTTGGGAGTTATCTGGTAAAAACTTTGATGATGATTTAAAATTTGAAAATCATGGAGTAAAATTACTTTTAGGTCTTAATATTATTTATAATCAAATGGTTGCGGTTAGGATTGGTCGTAATAAAACTGGTACTAATACTGCTGGAATTGGTCTTAGTTGGGAGAATATTTCTTTAGATTATGCTTTTTTGAACGAACCTGTTAATTCAGGATTAGGTGCTACTCACCTAATTTCTTTATCAGCTAATTCAGAATGGATATTTTCGTATTTAAAAAATATTTAGTTTTTAAAATAATTAAATTTTCAAAAGTCGAGTTAACCAATCAGGTGCCCATTTCATTATAGGAATTATAAATAATTTTACCTGCCATGGGAAAATATAGACTTTTTTTCTATTCTCAACAGCTTTAATGATTTTATCAACGGCAATATTAGTACTTATTTTGAAAGGTTGAGGGTTATCTTGATTATCTGTCATCTCACTTGAAACAAAACCTGGGCAAATTGCGCTAAATGAAATATTATATTTATGAAGTGCATTATTCCAACCTTGACAAAAATTACGTACAGCTGCTTTTGATCCGCTATAAGCAGAATGATGAGCTAATCCTCTAAAACTTGCAACTGAGCTTATTACAGCAACTTTACCTTTTTTATTAGATTTGAAATAGGGGATAAATGGTAAGACAGTATTGGTTACACCCATAATATTAGTTAATAAAATTCTATTCATAGCTGTTGAATCACCTGTATTTAATTGATCTGGGGCTCCAACACCTGCATTAGCATAAATAGTATCTATTTCGCCTGGAAGAGATATAAAATCATCAATATTCATTTGGCATGATTCATTATTAGTTACATCTAAAGTGTAACATTTTGCTTCACCACCTAGTTCAAAACATTTAGATGCAACTTGAATTAGCTTATCTTCTCTTCGTGCTGCTAATCCAATAAAATAACCTTTTTTAGCATATGCATAGGCTAAATATTCACCAATTCCACTACTAGCACCTGTTATAAAAATTTTTTTCTTCATTTAGTAAAATTACCTTAATCAATTAAATAATATTACATAGAGTATTGATTAATATACTCAACAATTTTACTTGAAATAGAATAGATGTATTACTTCATTAAAATCTATAAAAAGTGTAAGTTTTCAGGCTTATTTAGAAATAATAAATATGATTCAAAGTATGACAGGTTACGGTCAAGGCTTCTCAGGCACTGGCACAAAAAAAATTACTGCTTCAATTAAAGCAGTCAATGGCCGTTATCTTGATGTTAAAATACGTGGTATTGATATTGAGCCTGCAGTCGAAAAGAAAATTCGTGATATTATTACTGAAAAACTAATTAGAGGTACAATACTCGTCAATTTAGATAAAGATAATGGAAATAAAACTCAAGATCTTACTTTTAACTCAGAAAGATATGAATTGATAGAAGCTGTGCTACTTGAGATTCAAAAAAAATATGGTCGTCATCTTGATATGGGTGACCTAATCAATGCTAATGATTTATTTACTTATGTTGATAATGACCCAATTACTTCAGAAAACTTGATTAAAGCAGTAAGTAAAGCCTGTAGCGAAGTATTAGATATGCGATCTATTGAAGGTATAAGACTAAAAAAGGACTTTGAAGATCGTTTGTTAATTTTAATAAACCTTTTATCTGATTTAGAATCTGATTTACCAAAAGAATTAGAAAAACGTGAAGAAAAGTATAAAAATAAAATTAGTGATTTATTAAATAATTCAACAATAGATGAGGTTCGGATTGCGCAAGAGATAGCTATTTTGGCTGAAAAATCAGATGTGACTGAAGAAGTTGTTCGATTAAAAAGTCACTTTGATCAATTTAAAAGTATGCTAAATAAAAAGGAACCATCAGGTAAAGGCTTAAATTTTCTTTTACAAGAAATTAGTCGTGAGATTAACACAATTGGCTCTAAATGCACATCTGAAAAAATAATTAATAAAATTATAAATATGAAAGATGAAACAGAGAAAGTTAGGGAACAAGTACAGAATATATTATGAATAATTTTATAATTATTTCTGCACCTTCTGGTTCAGGAAAAACTACTATTTGTAAGTATTTACAAGAATTAGACCCTTCTATTGTTTTTTCAGTTTCATGTACTACTCGTCAAAAAAGGGAAAATGAAATTGAAGGTAATGATTATTATTTCATTACAAATTCAATATTTGAAAAAAAAATTAAAGAAAACAAATTTGTTGAGTGGGAAAAAATTCATGGAAATTTCTTTTATGGTACATTAAAATCATCTTTAGATGAAGCTATTAAAAATGATAAAACCATACTTTTAGAATTAGATGTTAAGGGAGCAATGTCTGTAAAAAAACTTTACCCAAATAAATCCTTATCAATTTTTATAGAACCACCAAGTGTTGAAGATTTAAAAATTCGCCTTGAAAAGAGAGGCACAGATAATAATGAACGCATTATTAAACGTTTAGAAAGGCTTGAATCAGAATTAACATATAAATCAAATTTTGACTATCATGTTATAAATGATGATTTAGATCAAGCGGTTAATGAAATTATGAAAATTATTAAAAAAGAAAATAAAGGAGTATACTATGGCTCTTGAACCCTTATCTATTCGACAAATGGAAGAACTTACTGATGACCAATATGAAGCTGTTGTAGTAATGTCAAAACGTGCAAAACAAGTTCTAAATAATCGAATTGTTGAAGAAATGATATCAGAATCTGTCGATGAAGTTGAAATGGGAGTCTTTGATGAAGTTGATGAAAAAAACCCAGAAGACTATGAAGAACTTGAAAAACCAACAACTGTTGCTGTTGATGAGTTTATAAGTGGAAATATTAAATGGGAAGATAATAAAGAATAATTTTTGATAAATAAAAAAATGAAGTTTGGTTCAAATATTATTAGTAATAAATATTTAAAGCAAACTCGTGAACTGTATGGTGATGACCTTTATTTAGACTTTGGTTCTAAACTAGATAATAAAATTTCTAATGATAATCATTTTGATAATAATTATAAATTGAATCTAGAATTATTTAATAAACAAATTAATGATTGTCAAAAATGTTCTCTAGGATCTTCGAGATTGAATTTTGTTTTTGGTGTTGGAGATGCAAATGCATCTCTACTTCTAGTTGGTGAAGCACCAGGAGAGAAAGAAGATTTAGAAGGTGAACCATTTGTTGGTCGAGCTGGAAAACTTCTGGATAAAATTTTATCTGCTATTGATCGTTCACGTGATAAAGATGTCTATATTTGTAATGTTCTTAAATGTAGACCTCCAAAAAATAGAGACCCTTTACCAACAGAAGTAAAAGAATGTGAGCCATATTTGCTTCATCAAATTAATTTGATAAAGCCAAAACTAATCGTAGCTTTAGGCCGAGTCGCAGGAATGACGCTACTTAATGTTGATAATTCGTTGAAAAGTATGCGTGGACAGATTCACGATTACAATGGTACAAAACTAATAGTAACCTATCATCCAGCTGCTTTATTAAGGAACCCTAATTGGAAACCAGAAGCTTGGAAAGATTTTAAATGGATTCGTTCCATTATTGATTAATTGAAATGGCAAAAAAAGATAAAATAAATGAATTAACAGCACAACCTCAAGCACTAGAAGCTGAGCTTGCTGTACTTGGTTCAATGCTTTTAACAAAAGAAGCTGTTAGTATGAGTATGCAATGGTTAACAGCTAATAACTTTTATAAAGCTGCTAATGAACGAATTTTTGCATGTATGGTAGAGCTTTTTGAGAAAGGTGAACCTGTTGATGCAATTTCTGTAGTTGATAGATTAAAAAAGAAGAAAGAATTAGCAAGTGTTGGTGGAGCACATTACATATCTGGATTAGCTGAATCTGTGCCAACTACAGCCAATGTTGAACATTACTCTAAAATAGTCCTTGAAAAACATCTATTAAGAACATTGATTAAGGTATCTCATGATGTTTCAAAAGATGCTTTTGAAGATTCTCAAGATGTTGACCAAATATTAGATTCTGCAGAATCTGCAATTTTTAATATTTCTGAAAAGAGACTTCGTGGCGGTTTTAAGCATATTGATCCAATTTTACATCATGCTTTTGAAGAGCTAGATAAAATTGCTTCTAAACCAGGTTCAGTAACTGGTGTACCATCTGGTTTAATGGATCTTGATGATATGACATCAGGGTTTCACCCTGGAGAGCTAATAATTGTAGCAGGTCGTCCTGGAATGGGAAAAACTGCTCTAGCTCTTACAATGGGAAGAAATGCTGCTATACTTGAAAAAACTGGTGTAGGTATGTTTAGTCTTGAAATGGCAAACCATCAATTAGCAATGCGTTTACTTTGCGCAGAAGGTCGTGTAGATAGTCATTTAGTAAGAACAGGAAAGTTACCTAAAACACAGTGGAAAAACCTAAGTATTGCAGTAGGCTCATTAGCTGAAGCACCAATTTATTTAGATGATACTCCAGGTATGTCAGTTTTAGAAGTAAGAGCTAAAGCGCGTCGATTAAAAGCTGAAAAGGATGTAGGCTTAATTATTGTTGATTATTTACAGTTAATGACTGGACCTAAAGGTTCGGAAAGCAGACAACAAGAAATTTCCCAAATTTCACGTTCATTAAAAAACTTGGCTAAAGAAATAGATTTACCTGTAATTGGATTGTCACAGTTATCTAGAGCTGTTGAAAGTAGGACTGACCGCAGACCTCAATTGTCAGACTTGCGCGAATCAGGTGCAATTGAACAAGATGCCGATGTTGTTATATTTTTATATAGACCTTGGGTCTATTCTCAAGAAGAAGAAGATCGTGGAAAAGCTGAAATTATAGTATCAAAACAACGTAACGGACCAACAGGTATTGTTGAAGCTACTTTTATTGATCGTTTTGCTCGTTTTGAAAATATGTCAGCATTTGTTGAAATGGAAGCAGAGTCACAATTTTAAATGATTAATCCACTTTCAAGATTCGCACCGTTTCTTGTTGGTGACTTTCCAAAACCTTTTTTAGAATTATTAAGCGGTGTTACTCATCATGAAAAACTTTCTGAAGATGAATTAAAAGGCATACTTTGGAAAGCATATGAATTTGGTTTAAGACACCATGAAGGTCAAAAAAGATTATCTGGCGAGCCATATTTTGAGTCTCATTGCGTTGAGGTAGCTAAAATTCTTGCAAATTGGAATATGGATCATGTTACTATTATTGGTGGCTTACTTCATGATACCATAGAAGATACTGATGCAACACTTGAAGATATTGAAGAAATTTTTGGATCTGACGTAGCCAATTTAGTGAATGGCGCAAGTAAATTAGGTGGTATTCGTTTTTCAAGTCGTAAAGCTAAACAAGCAGGAAATTTCATGAAAATGCTGATTTCTGTTGCACAAGATTTGAGAGTAATAATTATTAAATTTGCAGATCGATTACATAATATGTCCACGATTAATCATTTGCCAAGAATTAAACAACATCGTATAGCTGTAGAGACTCGTGATGTTTATTCACCTTTATCTCATAGATTAGGAATGGCTAAAGTGAAATGGTTATTAGATGATTTAGTACTTAAAACCTTAAATCCAGACATTTATAAAGAAATTTCTTCAAAGGTAAAATCATCCAATAAGGATCGTGAAAAATATATTAAAACTATAACAAAAGTTTTAAATGAAGAATTAAAGACTTATAAAATAAACCCAACTATTGCTGGACGACCTAAATCCTTTTCTTCTATATATGGAAAAATGGTAAAAAGAGGTAAGGCCTTTGAAGAAATATACGATATACTAGCTTTACGTATGGTTGTAGAAAAAATTGAAGATTGTTATTTAACATTAGGTATCATTCACCAAATCTTTAAACCCCTTCAGGAAAGATTTAAAGATTTTATAGCTAATCCTAAAAGCAATGGATATCAATCAATTCATACTACAGTTATAGGGCCAGGTGGTAAATTAGTAGAAATTCAAATAAGGACCGAAGAAATGGAGCAAACAGCTGAAATAGGTATTGCTGCTCATTGGAGATATAAAGAAGGCCCTAGAGATTCAAAAAATGTTGATAGTCATGTAAAATGGTTAAGAGAGTTATTAGATATTCTTCAAAGTGAAGAAAATGATCCTAAAGAATTTATGCATATGTTGAAAATTGATTTATTTAGTGATGAAATATTCGTTTTTACTCCTAAAGGAGACCTTCTTCAATTACCAGTTAAATCCACTCCATTAGATTTTGCATTTGAAGTTCATTCAGAAGTAGGTAAAACATGTTTAGGTGCTAAAGTAAACCATAAGACAGTTCCATTGAATACGGTGCTTCAAAATGGTGATACTGTTGAAGTAATTACGAGTAACTCGCAGCAACCCAACTATGGGTGGCTAAAATATGCTATAACTTCAAAAGCTAGAAATCAAATTAAAAGATATTTAAAGAAACAAGAGAAAGAAGAAAGCATAATAATTGGCGAAGAGATACTAACAAAAAGTTTAAGACGTCTAAAAATATTGAAACAAATAGATGAAGTCAAAAATGCATATTCAAAATTTGGATTCGGAGGTGTAGAAGATTTAATTGAATCACTTGGTAAAGGAGACATTTCTGTTAGAGATATACTTGACAAACTTTCTCCGGAGAATGTAGATCTAGAAGAAGATGATACTTCTAAGTTTTTTAAATTCCGTAAAAAAGAAAGTAGAAATATAAAAATTGAAGGTATTTCAAATATAATGGCGAATTTTGGTAAGTGTTGTAACCCTATCCCAGGCGATGATATGGTTGGTTTTATTACTAGGGGTCGAGGAATTACAGTCCATCGTTCTGAATGTTCAAGCTTACCATTGTTAAGAGAAGAATCAGATAGATTATTACCTGTTGATTGGGAAGTTGCTAGAAAGGATTTTTTTAATGTTAGAATGAAAGTTGTAGGTCAGGATCGTAAGGGTCTTTTAAAAGATATGACAGAAACAATTTCAAAACTAAGTATAAATATGACTTCGGTTGATATTAAAGTTAAAGATACAGTAGCTACAGCAATATTTATCATTCAAGTTAATAATGTCAAACAATTAGATAGAGTTGTAAGAAAAATGTCTAACGTCAAGAATATAGACTTAGTTGAACGTAGTAATAAATAAAATATTTATTTAAGCATGGGTAGATATCTAGCCATTGATCATGGATTGAAAAGAATTGGGTTGGCTTTATCAGACCCTATGAAAATTATTGCTAAACCTTTTAAAACTATCCAATACAGTAATTTAGATGACTTTTTTAAGTCTTTAACTGTTATAATAGAAGAAAAAGAAGTTGAATGCATTGTACTTGGTTATCCAATTGGAATGAAGGGGCAAGAAACAATACAAACAAAAAATGTCTTAGAATTTAATGAAAAATTAAAATTAAAGATTAAAATTCCAATAGTATTTCAAGATGAGCGGTTGAGTTCGTTAAGTGCTGAAAAATCACTAATTGAACAAAAAATAAAAACAGGATTTAATAAAAGTAAAATTGATGAAACTGCTGCCGCTATTTTTTTGCAGCAATTTTTAGATACTAAGCGTATATGAATTTGCTTTTTAATCGTTCATCATTTCATCTTTCAATTATAAGTGGCATATTAATTGGTTTTGCTTATCCTCCATTCCCTGGAATAACTGCATGGTTTGGTTTTGTTCCTTTAATTCATATTTGGTTAAGTGAATCTCCAAAAGAATCAGCTAGATGGAGTTTTTTATCTGCTGTTATTGCAAACACTATTTCTTTCTATTGGATAGGTCTGAATTCTGGTGCATCATTATTTCCCGTACTTTTATCTCTAATTAGCTGTATTATTTATTTATCATCAATGTGGGCTCTAGTTGGTTTCTTCTTATCTCATCTAAATAAACGTTTTGGTAATGGACTTGCAATGATCCCTTTTGTTTGGGTTACATTTGAATGGTTACGAAGCTTTGGTCCTTTAGGTTTTCCATGGGCAAACTTAGCAATAACGCAAACTAAATTTCTCCCACTTATACAAATAATCGATACAACAGGTTCAGAAGGTGTAGGCTTTTGGATTTTATTATTGAATACTCTTTTATATATCTTTCTTAGAACTAATATTTTTGATAAAAAATTAGTTATATCATTAATATTAGTATTCTTAATACCTTGGGTTTTTGGAACTATTAGATTTCAATTTTTTGAAACAAAACATAATATTAAAAGTCGTACTATATCTGCAATTCAACCAAACGTGAATCCCAATCAAAAATGGGATGTATCATATCGAGATAGATTATATACTATTATGGATTCTCTTAATGCTGAAGCATATTCATTTGATCCTGATTTAGTTCTTTGGCCCGAAGCAGCATTGCCTGCTTATATGCGTGTTTCTACATTAAGAAATAAATACGAATCATTAGTTAAAAAAACTAAAATTCCATTATTAATGGGAACAGTAGATTATGAGTATAAACAAAATAATCGTTTAAGCTATAATGGTGCAATTTATTTTGGAATAAATGATAATCAAATGTATCATAAAATGTTTTTAGTACCTTTCGCCGAATACATTCCACTTTCTAACAATTTTAAAATTCTTAAAAAATTAAACTTTGGACAGGCAAATTTTTCACCTGGAGAAACATTCACAACTTTCCCCCTAGATACAATTCGTTTTGGGAATTTAATATGTTATGAATCTAGTCATCCATTTGTCGCCAGAAACTTTATTCAAAATGGTGCTAATTTTCTTACTATTGAAGCTAATGATGCTTGGCTTCGTAATTCATCTGGTGTTAGGCAACATTTTGAACTAGCTGTACTTCGCGCAATTGAACAAAGAGTAGGTATAATTAGAAGTGCAAATACTGGAATTTCTGGTGTAATTAAACCTTCAGGTAAAACTGATCATAAAGTTGCTTTTGGAGCTCAAGAAGTTTTTAAAGGTAAAGTAATTCTTAATGATAAAATTACATTTTATGGTATTTACGGAAGTGTTTTTTCTCAATTATGCTTTATTATAACTTTCATGCAGTTTATATGGCTAATAAAACGACAAAATTAATTCTTTTCTCATTTATTATTTTCAATGTGATTGTTTATGGTCAAAATCAAGTTGATCATAAATTAGATCCTGTAATAAAATCTTTAATAATTCCAGGCTGGGGACAAAAATCTTTAGAAAAACCTAAAAGAGCTCGATTTTTTAATTATTTAGAATCAGGGATACTACTTACACTTATTGGTTCTTCTACATTTGCTAATATTGAAAAAAAGAATTATAAAGCTTTTGCTTCAAAACATGCAGCAATTTCTTCATCTGGGAAAAATCATAAATACTGGGTAGATATTGGAAATTATAATTCAATTGAAAATTATAATGAAGAACATTTAAGAAACCGTGAAATGGACGATTTATATTCAGATGATAAAAAATGGAGTTGGGATTGGGATCAAGAATCAAATCGTAAAATATTTGAGAATAAACGTATTCGCGCTGACCAATTAGAATTATTTGGAACATTTAGTGTTGGTGCGTTAGTCCTTAATCATATTGTTTCATCAATAGATGCTTTGTATTTAAAAAGAATTTCCACTAATAAATCATTGACAATAAATCCCCATAATAATTTAATTTTAGGAAGTGTTGGATATTCTTTAACACTTTCATTCTAATATAAATTCAAATTATGCATCCACTAGTTAACTTATGGTTTTTTCTTGGTTTCTCAACTTCATTATTATTTACTGAAGGTTATTTTGGTTGGCTCCTTCATATAATAATTTTTCTTTCTGTAGTGATTTATAATTATAAGATTACTCCACTTATAATTTCTAAAATTATACCATATATATTTTATTTTCCTTTAATGCTTTCATTCTATGTACTTTTTTCATTATTCCTAACTAATAACAGTCTTCAAGTAATTATTTTTGAAGCTATTTATGGTTTTCTTAGATTAATACTTATGGTAGCAAATATGATGTATTTTTTTGAAATAACACCAAATAAAGATATAGTAATTTTATTAAGAAGTATTTGGATAAAATTTAATCTTGAATGGAAATGGGTAGAAAATTTCTTTTTATTTTTAAGTTTGACCTTAAGATTTTATCCCACATTTCAATCTAATTGGAATTCAGTAAGAAATAATCATAAAATGCTTGGACTTGAAGCAAGGACTACTCGTTTAAAAAAAATAATAATGGTAGCTAATGAAATGCCAGGTCTATTAATCCATGAATTAAAACGTGCTAATGATATTAGCATAGCAATGAAACTTCGAGGTTATGGTAATCAATTTCCTAGAGGAGTAACATATCCTATTCCATTTAATTGGAATCATGGAATTATGATATTCTTAATTACTTTTGCTTATTTTATTTTATTTAAATATGCCACGATTTAGTATAATTGTACAATATGATGGTACTGCTTTTCGTGGATGGCAATTACAAAAGCATGATAGAACTATTCAAGGCGAGTTAGAAAAGTCTTTAATAAAATTTAATAATAATATCATGATACGCGTGTATGGCGCTGGAAGAACCGATACTGGAGTACATGCGACTGGACAAGTGGCACACTTTGATTTAAAAACAAATTTAGAACCAATTGAATTAAAAAATGCATTAAATGGACATTTACCAAAAGATATTAGAATAATGAACTGCAATCTAGTCTCTGAAAAGTTTCATGCTAGATTTTCAGCTATAAAAAGATTCTATTTATATAGGATTCGTAATGATAATTTTTTGTTAGATAGAAACTTTACATGGTCTACAGAAAAATTAGATATTGTTAGATTAAATGATGCAGCTAAAATTATTAAAGGAGATCATGATTTTACATCTTTTAGTCGAAATAATAAAAATTTAGAGCATCGTCGATGTATTATTTATGAATCTTTATGGAAAGAAGATAATGAAATTGTAAATTACTATATAACTGGGAATAGATTTCTTCACCATATGGTACGTTATTTAGTCGGTACAATGGTTGAAGTATCACGTAAAAAAATTCGATTCGAAAAATTTAAAGAACTTATTGAGAATCCTTCAGAAAATGCCAAAATATTTAAAGCACCACCACAAGGTTTAGTTTTATATAAAGTAGATTATGCTAATAATTAAAAAAACCATTTTATTTCTTTTTACCTCAATACTTATTTCACAATCTGATATAACTAATTCAAGAACTAATGCTATTACAAATGCAATTGAAATTTCTAGTCCTGCTGTTGCTAGTATTAACGTTACTCAGGTCCAAAAATATTCAATAAATCCATTCCAACGAGACCCTTGGTTTGAATATTTTTTTCCACCTCAAATTAGACAAAGAGAAATAAAAGGTTCTGGTTCAGGTGTTGTGATAAGTCCAGATGGGTATGTGCTAACAAATGATCATGTGGTTGAGAATGCTACAAAAATTATCGTGACTTTGCCTGGAGGGGAAGAGTATAATGCAGAGGTTATTGGTATGGATAATTTAACTGATTTAGCATTGTTAAAACTTGATGGTAAAAATTTTCCATTTATTGAAATGGCAAACTCTGATGAATTAATTATAGGTGAATGGGTAATTGCATTGGGAAACCCTTTTGGACTTTTTGATATGAATCAACAGCCAACTGCAACTATAGGCATAGTTAGTGGAAAAGATCTTGATTTTGGTTTACAAGATGGTAAAGTATTTCAAGATATGATCCAAACTGATGCGGCTATTAATCCTGGCAATAGTGGAGGACCTTTGGTTAATTCAGAAGGAAACTTAATTGGTATTAATACTTTTATTTATACAGGAAGTAATGCTCGCCAAGGATCTATCGGTATTGGATTTGCGATTCCAATAAATCGCGCTAAAAGAATAGCTGAAGAATTAAAGTCAAAAGGTGAAATAATTCGAGATTTTACAACTGGAATTCGTGCGCAACCACTAGACTCTAGAACTGCTACTTATTTGGATATTCCGATTAAAGAAGGTGTAATTATCACTAGTATTGCTAAAAATAGCCCTGCAGAGAATGCTAAACTTGAATATGGTGATATAATAATTGCAGTTGAGAATCAAAAAGTTTCAAGTCTAAATGAAATTTTAGAGGTTATTGAAGTAAATGACATCCGACCTGGTGATAAAATTCAATTAAGAATTTGGAGAAATGGACGTTATATAAATAAAAAACTTAAATTAGGAAAATTATAGATATGATTGCAAAAGAGGGCCGTATAATACTTATTCCTTTATTATTAATCACATTACCTATAGGTATTTATGCTCATCTAGTTAATAATACACTTTTTTCATCAATTTATTTTTTCCTTGGTGTCTTATTTTTATTTTGCATTAATTTTTTTAGAGACCCAAAAAGAACTATTCCAATGGGTGAAAATATAATTATTTCTCCAGCAGATGGTAAAATAGTTAAAATTACGGATATTAAAGATCCAGATGTGGGAGATGCGAAACTAGTTTCTATATTTTTAAACGTATTTAACGTTCATGTAAATCGTGTTCCGATTGATGGTAAAGTTATTTCAACAAAGCATAAATTAGGTAAATTTTTAGCAGCATTTGATCATAAAGCATCAGATGAGAATGAACAGGTAATTACAATAATTTCTCATAAAAGTGGAAATTATAAAATAAAACAGATTGCTGGTTTGATTGCTAGAAGGATATTATGCTATGCTAAAGAAGGTTTGATTTTACATAAAGGTGGTAGACTTGGCTTTATTCGATTTGGAAGTAGAACAGATTTAATTATGCCATCAAATGTAAAAATAAATGTAAACTTAGGTGAAAAAGTTAAAGGTGGTGAAAGTGTCATTGGAGAATTATGACAAATATTAATACAAAACAACCCAAACGATTAAAACGTTCCTTTATTCCAAATATTGCTACCGTTTTTAATATGTTTCTGGGTTTTTTAGCTATAACACTTATTTTAAATAATGAACCAATTAAAGCTGGTTGGGTGATGATGGTTGGGGTTTTTTTTGATGTTCTAGATGGTAAATTAGCCCGTTTAATGGGGTTAACTTCTAGGTTTGGAACTGAATTTGATTCACTAGCTGATACTATTTCTTTTTGTGCTGTACCATCAATACTTGTATATAGTGTTTATGTTGAAGGGCTGCCCATAATTCTTGGAGCTGCTATTAGCTTTATGCCACTTTTATTCGGGACGATACGTTTGGCAAAATTTAATATTGATACTTCTGATGAGCCAAAACCATATTTTATTGGTTTAACTACACCACTAGCAGCAATAACTATTATTGCGTTTATGCTCTTTAATTATCAGTTATATAATGATATGGGTGATCCTAGGTTAGCTTTGGTTATAGTTGCTATCATGAGTTTTCTAGAAATCAGTCCTGTACGTTTCTCAAAATTTCCAATTCTTAGTTTAAAAAGAGGGCGAAATAACAATTTACGTTTAGTTGGCTTAGGAATCACTTTACTTGGTCTTCTATTCTTTAGAGGTTTGGTTCTCTTTCCTTTAATGTCAGTTTACATTATATGGTCCATTATTAAATGGACTCTTGATAAAGATCGTTTAAGTTTAGATTTAGATTCTGAATCAAATTTGGAGAAAAATGATGTTGAATAAACGTTCGCTTTCAATTATTGTGCTTATACTTTTTTTTGGAACACTCTTTGGAACGTTGTTAGGAGAATTACTTGGTTGGGTTTTACCTGATAGTGTTGTTCGTGATTTTTTTTTAAAAAGTATAAATTTTAACTTAGGTAACGTAGTAGGTAATGAAACTGGTGTAGTTACTTTAGATCTGATAATGTTATCTATAAAATTTGGTCTAACACTTACATTTAATTTTACTAGTATTATTGGTTTTACAACAGCTTATTATTTTCTAAGGTATTTCAGATAACCATTATAAATTACACTTATTAAATGCACTTTTTTATTGGAGGTATGAAATGATTAATCAAGAACTATTTTTTGCAGCTATGCCAGGTGGATGGGAAATGGTAGTTATAGCTTTAGTAATCCTTTTAATGTTTGGTGCAAAAAAACTTCCAGAATTAGCTCGTGGATTAGGTCAAGGTATTAGAGAGTTTAAAGGTGCTGTTGATGGTGTTAAGGATGAACTCAAAGATGCGGAAGAGTCAATTGAGAAAAATAACGAGTCAGATCAAGAAACAAATAATTAAATAGTTATTTTATCTATATTAAAAAAAGGGATCTTTTTGGTCCTTTTTTTGTTTTAATATAAACTTTTAGGCAAAAGTAAATTAGAATAAAAGAATGATCACATTTGCAAATCCATTTTATTTTATTGGGCTAATATTTATTTTAGCTCTTTTAATTTATCATCGTTTTTTTGGTAAAAAACTTGAAGGTACTTTTAGTATTTCATCAGAATCTCTTATTTCAAATAAAATGAAAAGAAGAGGTAAAGTTCGATATCTGTCGTTAAGGTTTTTAAATTACACAACTTTATTTTTTATTCTGATAGGTTTGACAAGGCCACAATTAATTGATTCAATAAAAGAAACAAATGTTGATGTTGTTGATATAGTTTTAGTTATGGATATTAGTTCATCAATGCTGGCAACAGACTTTCCTCCTAATCGATTAGAAGCTGTCAAAAATACTGCTAAAAATTTTATAAAAGCTCGAACTGGTGATAGATTAGGTGTTTTAGTTTTTGCAGGTGAATCTTTTATTCAATGTCCTCTTACAATCGATCAAGATGTATTAATCTCTTTAATGGATGAGATTAAGATTGCCGAGCAATCTTATGATGGTACAGCTATTGGTATGGCAATAGCAAATGCAACAAACCGTCTCAGACATAGTGAATCAAAAAGTAAGGTTATGATATTGCTTTCTGATGGAAGCAATAATGCTGGTGAGTTAGATCCATTGACAGCCGCTGATCTGGCTGCTAAATTTAACATAAAAATTTATACTATCGGAGCAGGTACTAATCAAGATGTTTCATTTATTCCAGGAAGAGGTTACATTAGAAATGAAATTGATGAAGAAACATTGAAATCTATTTCTAAGAGAACAAATGGTCAATATTTTAGAGCAACAAATTTATCTGGTCTTGAACAAGTATATGATACAATAGATGCTTTGGAAAGAACAGAAATTGAAATAAAAGAATTCACACAATACAAGGAACTATTTGGTTGGTTTTTAATACCTGCTTTAATTCTAGGCCTAAGTGGTCAAGTTTTAGATAGAAATATTTTTAGAAAACGTCTATGATAGAATTTAGATTTCCATTCATTCTTTATATTTATATTCCATTATTCTTAGTTTTATTATTTTGGATTTATAATAGTTATAAAAAACCTGCTTTTAAAAAAATATCAATAGCACTTCGATCACGTTTATTTTTTAATACTAGTATGAAAAGAGTTAAAATAAAAGATAGGTTTCTATTCTTATCTTTATTTTTTCTAATTTTCGCAGCATCGGGGCCACAGATTGGTGTTCGCTTAGCGCCACTTGATCGAAAAGGAATTGATTTAGTTTTTGCGATAGATGTATCTACAAGTATGAATTCAGAAGATGTTAAACCTAGTAGACTTGAAAAAGCTAAATTTGAAATATCACAGATGATCCAACAGTTAAAAGGTGATAGAGTTGCCATAATTGTTTTTGCAGGCTCTAGTCATATGTATTTACCCTTAACTATTGATTATGAAGCTGCACGTCTTTTTTTAGATCAAATAGATACAAATATGATACCAACTCAAGGTACAGCATTAAGTATGGCATTAGAAACTGGACTTTCAGCATTTACTGAAGATGATTCTAAATTTAAAGTATTAGTATTAGTTACTGATGGTGAAGATCATGAAGGTAAAGCTATTGATTTAGCCAGTAAAGCTGCAAAAAGGGGAATGATAATTCATACAGTTGGAGTTGGTACGCAAAATGGTTCATTAATACCAATAATTGATAAGCAAGGTATTAGAGCTTATAAAAGAGATAGTAACGGTAAGTTAATAACATCAATTCTTAATGAAAAAATCCTAAATGATATAGCTTCATCAGGAAATGGAACTTATGTTCGATTTGATAACAAACCAGCAAACTTTAAAAATATCACTAAGGCAATTGACAGTATGGAAAAACGAATACTTAAATCTCAAATCTTTAGTGAGTATGAAGACCGTTATCAATCTTTTGCAATTATTTCTTTTGCTTTAATGTTCATTGGAATGATGATTCCAACAAAAACAAAAACACATATGAAATGGAAAAATAAATTTGAAGATTAGTAAAATATTTATATTCTGTTGTTTTTTATCATTTTGTTTATCTCAAGATAAAGGTTTGGAATTTTATCAAAATCAAGAATATGATGAGGCCAAAGGCTATTATGAGAATATTTTACTTGAAAGAGGAGATAATGCACAAGCTCATTTTGGACTTGGAGCTTCATCTTATCAACAAGGCGATATTGAAGTAGCAAAAGAAGGTTTTCAAGAATCTTTAAAAACTTCTGATAACAATTTGCGTTCTAAAGCTTTTTATAACTTAGGAAATACGTTTTATAAAAATAACAAAACCAATGAAGCTTTATCTTTTTACAGAAAAGCACTTGAATTAAACCCAAATGATAAAGATGCACTGTTTAATTATGAATATTTAAAATATCAAAAGAAGCCACCTGAAAAGGATAAAGATAACCAAGAGCAAAAAGATCAAGAGCAGAAAGATCAAGAGCAAAAAGATCAAGAGCAGAAAGAAGAAGAACAGAAAGAAGAAGAACAGAAAGAAGAAGAACAGAAAGAAGAAGAACAACAACAAGGTCAGGAAAAACAACAAGATAAAATGGATTCTTCAAATGAAGAAAAAGATCAAGATTTAACACAAGCAGAAAGTATATTGGATGCATTAAAACAAGATGAAAAAATTATGCAAAAAAAACAAATTTCTCGTGCAAAATCACGTAAACTTGCCAAAGATTGGTAATGATTATTAATAATTCAAAATTATATATATTTTTATTTTTTATTAATCTTGGATACTCACAGACTACTGTTTCGGCTTCTGTAGATGCAAACCGTATATCTCGTAATGAAACTATTGGTTTAAAAATAATAGCTACAAATGCGAATGGTACTCCCAGCGTTAATGTTTCTCCAATATTAAAAGATTTTAAAATTATAAGTGGACCTGCTCAACAAACTAATATTCAATGGATAAATGGCGCCATGACTAGTTCAAGAAGTCTATCTTGGACTTTACTTGCTAAAAATGAAGGTAAAATCAATATTCCAAGCCTTGAGGTTACTGTTGAAAAAAATATTTATCGAACAAATCCAATTGGAATAACTGTTGAAAAAGGAGCTGGGCGAGCTCAAATGGCTAATGTTTTTATTGAAGCAAAGTCTGATAAAGAGCAAGCTTATCCTGGAGAACAGATTACCGTTACATATCGTTTATTTACACGTCTTAATTTATCTATTGAAGATATTGAATACCCAAAGAGTGTAGGTTTTTGGAATGAAGATCTTCGAGTTGCTCAAACTATACGATTTAATAATACCAAAATAAAAGGAATAGATTACAAAGTAGCTACTTTGTACAAATCTGCATTATTCCCAACTCAGTCTGGAAATTTAGTTATAGCACCTATGACTGCAATTTGTAATGTAGAAAAACCTTCAAGAGGAAAATCAAATAATTTTTTTAATGATGCATTTTTTAATTCTATGTTTAAAGAGACACAACGTCAATTTATTCAATCTGATTCAATAAATATAAAAGTCGTGAAATATCCAATTACACCACCGACAGATTTTAGTGGTGCTGTTGGAAAATTTGAAATTAGTTCTTGGGTTGATACACCAAATGTTAAAATTAATGAAGCTATAACTTTCAAACTAAAATTAAAAGGTACTGGTAACCTAAATCAGTTTAATATCAATAATATAAATTTTCCACAAAATATGGAAGTGTTTCCACCAACTTCTTCGTTTAAACGCGAAGAATTTAGAGATGATTTAACGGGTGAACAAAATTTTGAATATATATTAATACCTAGAATATCTGGACAATTTATATTAAAGCCTGTCACATTAACTTACTTTGACCCGTCTTTACAAAAATTTATCATTGCTAGATCTAATCCTGTTCCTTTAATAATTAATAATAATAACAAAGGTGATATATCAACAAATCAATTTAATAGGGAAGATATTTCTTTACTAAGTGAAGATATTAGACATATCAAAAAATATACACCTAGATTAAATAGTAAAGGAAGTAAAAGGATACCAATTTGGGTTTGGGGTACATATGTTTTTGCTTCTGCATTATTCTTATTTCCATCGGTTATTTCTAAATATAACACAAATCGTTTATCAACATCTAGCCACAGACAATCACGTGGTGCTCTTAAAGTTGCTTTAACTAACTTATCAAAATCTACTACCGATCCCTTTGCTTTAACCTCAACCGTACTTTATAAATACTTTCAATCAAAATTATACCTATCCTCAGAAAATTTAGACCCACTAATGATTGAATCTGTTCTTAATAATAAAATTTCTGCTTCTCTTTTAGAGGAAGTTGTTTCACTAGCAAAAATTTGTGATGCTGGACGATTTGGTCCAGAAGCAGACGCTCAAGTTGAAACTTTACAAATGCAGGCCAATAATATTCTTAAAAAAATTGATAAAGTATTAGTTTGAGATTCTTAATTATAAATATAATGTTACTTTCTATTGTTACTACTCAATCCTCTGATTCATTATTTCAATTAGGAAATACTTATTATGAAAATGAACAATATGAAACTGCAGCTAGTACTTATGAACAGTTAGAGAATGATTATAGTCATGAATATTTATACTTAAATCTCGGAAATAGCTATTACAGAATGGGCGAATTAGGTAATGCCGTATGGGCTTATGAAAAAGCTTATTCTATTGCGCCAAGAGATCAAGACATTATTTATAATTTAAATTTTGTTCGTTCACAAGTAAGAGATAGAATTATTCCTCCAGATAATTTTTTTATATTTTCTTTGTATACAGCATTTTTAGATAAAACTACTATACTTGATATAAGTGTTTTAGGTGGATTGTTATTTATAATCATTTCTATCATTTATCTAATGAATTCATATTTATTAATCCCTGAAAAATTAAATTCTATTATTAACTCTACACTAATATTTACATTGGTCTTTTTAATTTGGGTATCTGTAGATAAATATTGGAAGTTCACTGATATTAATGAAGCAATAGTCATTTCAACTTCTGTTGATGTTCGTTCTGCACCAATTCAAAGGGGTGAAAATGTGGTATTTAGAGTTCATGAAGGAACTAAAGCACAAATTACTGCAGTCGATTCAGGTTGGTATGAAATCATACTATTAGATGGTAAAAAAGGATGGCTAAGTACTCAAGATATGAGAAAATTATGAAAATAATATTATTTTTAGTATCTACTTTCTTAATAGCGCAAGATAAAAAGATTGATTTTGACCCAAACCAACTAATTGACCCTGAACCAAAATGGCCTATAATAAGTTCTCCATTAAATACTGAAAATCTTTTAATTAATAATAATGAATTAGACTCAACGCAAATTATTATTGAAGGATTTCGTGTTCAACTTTTAGCTACAAAAGAAGCATCAAAGGCTGAACAGTTACAAAAAAAACTATTAGATAACTTAAATCAAAATATATATATAGTTTATGAAGCGCCTAATTATAAGGTTCGTATAGGTGATTTTATTGATAGAAGAAAAGCTGAAAACCTAAGAAAAGAGATGATAAAAGAAGGTTACACGTCAGCTTGGATTATTAGAACGAGAATTAAACCAAAAGTAGAATAATTTATCTATTGTTTTAGAAGTGAAATTTTCTATTGTCAGTAATTTCTGCTTTATCTTTTAGATTTTTCATCCAATTTTGGTAATTAGTTGTTTCTTTAATAGAGCTTAAATCAACTTTTATTATATCTTTTTGACTTTGCCAAGCTGTTGAATCAAATGAGCTAATCTCTAATATTTTAACTAGACCATATCCTCGATTTGTTTTAAAAGGACCTATTAATTTATTTTTATCAGAATTTAATAGCGCACCGACTAATTGTTCAGATTTTCCTAAAGAAATAAATGAAGCACTTAACCTTTTTTTGTCACTAGGAACGTATTCTATAGTTTTATCATTTTCTATTATTGTTTCAAATGATGTTCCAGTATCAAGTTTAACTTTTAATTCATTTGCATAAGATGATGTGGCTTTGAGATTTCTATCTCTATCCATTTTGGCAACAACTTGAGAACGGACATCTTCAAAAGGTGCAATTCCTTCATGTGATATTGAATCAAGTTTAAAAACTGCATAAAAATTATCAGTTTCTAAAGGATCTGAAATTTTTCCAACTTCTGAATTAAAAGCCCATCTTACAGCACTTCTAAATGGCCCCAATCCAGCTATAAATATATCACCTTGGTCTAAATAATTAGATGGTTGAATTTGCACGTCATGAGAGTCTTGAGCTGTTGTAAATCCATAATCTTGAGCATCATAACTAAAGAGAGTTGCCTTACGTCTTAAATTTGTACGAGTATTTTGTCCCATATCAATAGTCAAAAGTATATGTTTAGCTTTAACTTGGTGATTGTCTTTACCTTTGTTTTTTATACTATCAATTTTAATAATATGATAGCCATATTGTGTCATAATTGGCCCTACAACAGATCCAGGTTTTGCTTTAAATGAAGCTTCTTCAAAAGCTGGAAGCATTTGACCTTTTCCAAACCAACCTAAATCACCGCCTCTTCC
>JAAZYT010000113.1 GCA_014239505.1 Fidelibacterota bacterium
AATGGAACAAGCAGGGCAAACAATTATAAAGACATTTCAGTTTGGAGAGGTTACGCCAATACAAAACAAGCATATGGACCTTTTTGTTGAAGGAATGAATAATGGAGAAAACGCTTTCGTTTATGCGCGATTCGATGATGAAAATGGTGAAGTACTAGCTGAAGGAGAATCACCTTCATTTAATTGGCCACCAAACAATGATATTGATGTTATTTTAGAACCAGCTCAATATTCCGGATCATTTAAAGCAAATATTACAGTGACGGGTACGGAAGATAGCGGCAGTCTTTCTTTTAGAATTTTTCCTGAAGGAACAATTATAACGAATGAATTACCAGACCTCTTAGGGGCTTTTTATGGTTATGATCAAGATGATATTTATTCATCTCCCCCAAATAATGAAGAGGTCAAAATTGAGGATTTTTTGATGGGAATTCCTTTTGGCAAGTATCCGATAATTATTTGGTACGATGTAGAACTTAATCAATCATTCAATCCTGAATATGATCCTATTGTGGCAGGAATGTTAAATATAAATAATATTCAGACAGCATCTTTTGTTGGAGGTCCATTAAGTATTTTACCTGGACCAGTAATTCAAGGTGGTGGACTACAAAACTTAACACCTAATGAAGGTGATGACCTTACAGTTTCAGTTAATGTTTCTAAAGGTCTTAGCTCCCTTGCAGGAGAAGTGGATATGGTTGAATTATTTTATTCAACGGGTGATGGAATTTTTGGAAATATTTTTTGCAATAATTTATCAGGAAACCCATCTGGAGTTTATGAGTGTGTTATACCAGGGAATGATATAACAAATAGAGGTTTAGTTTTAGGTGTAGACGCATGGGATATGTATGGAGCCCTTTCTTCAATGGGCCCCTATGATGTTTCTGTACAGTTTGACTCTATGCTTGTTTCTTCTTTTCCATTAGAACAATACGTGATGGTCTCGGTACCTGCTCAATTAAACAATGCCTCAACTCAAGGTCTTTTTGTTGAACAGTTAGGTGATCCAGATCCTTCTGTCTGGAGAACTTTTAAGTGGGAAAATGGTGCTTATCAAGAAAATGGTGGTAATTTGAATCCTGGTTCTGCTGTTTGGTTGATCAGTAAAGATATTGGTGAAGTGTATGCTAGGAGTGGTTATTCAACTCAACTTATGATAGGCTATTATATCCCTCTGACAGAAGGTTGGAATCAAATTGGTAGTCCATATAACTTTCCGATTGATATTAATGATGACTTTATTGTCCAAATTTCTGAAAATGTAGAGAAGCAATTATATCAATACTCTGGTGGTGAGAACTATTCACAGACATCAGTAATGGAACCGGGAAGTGGTTATTGGATTTTTTCTTCAGGTGGAAGTGGATATATTAAAATAAATACGATAGATAATTTTGTAGTGCAAAATCAAATGGGAGCGGAAACCCTAGTTAAACAAAATTTAGGATGGCAAGCTATATTAGAAGTTACAGCAGCTAATCAGAAAGATCTCATGACAAGTTTTGGAGTTCACCCAAATGCAAAAGCTACTTATGACCAATATGATTTTCACGAGCCACCTGTTATTGGCGAATATGTATCTGCCTACTTTAAGCATTCTGAAGTGGGAAACCTTAACCAAGATATACGATCTGAAGGTGAAACATTTTATTCGTGGTCACTAACAATTAAAACAAACCAATCAGGTGTATCGGAGTTATACATTCCTAATATTAATGAAATTCCTTTTAAGCATTCGGTAAAATTATTTGACCCTGTAACGCGTATTGCATATGATATGCGCCAACAATCAACAGTTCAGTTTGTTTCTCAAGGAAAAGAGAACCCTCATTATTTTGAATTAATGGTTGGTAAAGATAAATCAATAAATAATAAGCTAGAAAAATTAGGGGTAGTGCCTAATAAGTTTGAATTAGCTCAAAACATTCCAAACCCATTTAATCCAGTTACAAATATTCTTATCTCGCTAAAAGAAGATGCAAATATTACATTAAAGGTCTTTAATTTATTGGGTGAAGAAATAAACTCAATGGCTATGAACCAGCCAATGAGCAAAGGTAACCATAGATTTATTTGGGCTGGAAAAGCAGAGAATGGACAACCGTTACCTTCAGGTATTTATCTTTATCGATTAGAGGTGCAATCAAATAATGGTAGCTCCGTTTACCAAAACACAAAAAAGATGATATTAATGAAATGATAAAACGAATATTAATTACGACCCTTTCTATAATAACGATTGCTTTTGGGCAGAAAGAATTTGGGAAAATAACATTACCACTTGGCCGAGTTCAGGTCCAAAAAGGAGGAACTGGCGCATTTAAAAAAGCGTTACCCCGTATGTCTATTAATGAGAAAGATGTTGTCAAGACATTAGCAAAGTCGCGCTGTGAGATATCATTGGTTGGAGGCGGAAAACTTCGTATTGGAGAAAACTCAGAACTTGAGATTACAGAAGCAAATGTCAAACCGATGGAAAAGAATTTTGGAGCAACGTTAAAAAAAGGTGATGTTTGGGTGGCTGCAAAAGCTGCATTTGGTGAGAAGAAAAATATAGCTGTTCGAACACCGACGGCTGTGGCGGCTATTCGTGGAACTAAATATAGA
>JAAZYT010000177.1 GCA_014239505.1 Fidelibacterota bacterium
GTCGTGTATTTGATGAAGTTTTAAATCTAAACTTTCATTAGAAACAGTTCCAAAACGTATTTCATTCATAAGTTCATTCAATTTTTCTATCAGTTCACTATTTGTATCTATAAATGCTGTCATTAGGAAAAAGCGAATTCGAGTTTCTGGGTATTTTTGAGTTAATGATTGGAGTTTATAATCTTTATATAGATCTTGAATTATTACTCCTTTAGCTTTATGCGTAGCTTTTGGATTTAAATCAAGCCAGCGTTGATATCTAAGTGATGCAAAAACTACAGATTTTCTTAATAAACCAAATTCATCAACATCACTTAAAAATGATTGTATTCTATCTGTAGTAAGTCCAGTTTTTGTATCATTATTTTTTATTTTATTTAAAAGTTTTATTCCTTTTGTTGTACCAAAAACTTCTAAAACTATTGTAAAAAGTATTTCCCACTCAGCCATTTTCTTTAATCCAGGAAAAATTGTTTCGGTATCTAAAATAAATTTCTGATATAATGTAATAAGTACATCATAAATAGAATTTGCTTTTTCTCTTCCTGAGATTGAAATTAATCGTGTGCCAGTATAATAATCATATTCTGGAATAATTACATTCCTTGGTGAAGCATCAGCAATCATTTGAGTTTTACCTGAGTTTTTCCAAAACTCTAAATATGCGGATATTCCATTCCATATAAAATGTAACCATCTCATTTGCCATCTATCAGGATAAACTTCAGATGCTATTTCAGCTTGATTACGTTCAAGATGTTGAAGTACAGTTTCACCAGGAATATATTCTTCTGTAAAAATTTGATTTTCTTTCCAAACTGAACCAAAATCTTCTACAAGTTTTTGATTAGTTGAGTTAGCACCAATTGAAATTAGCCAGTTGGTTTCTCTTCTAAATCGATTTGTATCTAAAGTATCATTAATATTCATTACAAAATTATAAGCTCGTTTATCAATAAGTTGAATAAGAACTCTGATAACAATTTTCCCATGACCTTGACCAATTAAAGTACACCAGATTCCATCATCTGAAATATCACTCAATAATATTTGAGATCCATTAGAAAAAATAAAAACAGACTCTCTTATTAGTGTTGAATTTCTAATAGCAAGATCAATTTTCTTTTTTATCTTATTAGGTATATTATTATCAAATTGAATAATTGAACCCCAATCAAATTTTGATTCGTAATTATCATTAATTATTATTTCTCTAAATACTTTATTCATTCTTCTTCGATTTGTTCTTGCCAACTTAGAAAGGGATTCATTTTTTGAGACTAATACCCAAAGAGTAAGTTCACCTCTAACAGACATATAAAATTCTGGTTTAGATAGTACTAGATCAGTAATCAATTCAATTAAGCTTTCTCCAATTAAAATATCGGAATTGCTTATCTTTACCTTATTTCTATAATCTTTCATTAAATCAAAAATCGATTTTAAATGTTCTAATGTTATAGTGTTATGATTAAAATTTTTGAATACTTTAAAATCTTGTGATGATTTAAAGAGGTTTATAAATAATTCACCTCCAATTTGAGGCATTAGTATTTCCAATGCCTTTATCCAATTATTTTGGTCAGGGTGAAATTGAAGTTTTAATAAAAGGTTTTGTATTATTAATTGATGTTTTGGAGAAGATAGTCCTTTTTCTAATAGTTCAAATGATGAATCATTTTTCCCCTTTGATAGTATATTATTTGCCGCATCATGTAAATCATTAATTGATGGAATTTCATTTTTATAATCGACTACTTTATTTTTTAATACTTTATTAAATGGAAGACTTTTATTTTTAACAGTAAAATGTCTATATGATTCAAAAGATACAACTCTAAAAATTATTTCACCTACAAAATCAACTAAAGGTTGATTGCCAATCCAAAGATTAGGGTCACGTATTAATTTCTCAATACTAATAGTAGTCTCAGAAGTATTATAATAGAAATTTCCAATTTTTAATTTTGACTTAGACCACTTTAATTCTAGTTTATTTTTTAATTCATATTGAAATATAGATTTACCATCCCACCTTAGATCTCCTCGTGTAAAACTTTTATCTCTTAAAAACCAATTAGGAATTTGAATCTCATAATTACCATGTATTAAGCTAATGTAGTTTTTTTCATACATTGGTTTAATAATATGATTAAAATTTTTTATTATATTTTTTCGTTTATAAGTATTTTTTGTAGTTAATTCATCTTTATTGTGTTCAAAATCTCTAGAAATAATAACATAATTGACTATTCGTTCATAAGATGGAAGAAAAGAATTAACTGAAAAAACTAATGAGCTATAATAAGTACGTTTTTCATCTGATGACATTTCTGCAATATCTATTGACTTATTTTCAGAGTCAGGATATAAAAGCAATGTATTAAACTCTTTTCCATCTCCAATAAGAAAAACAGATTTTATTGATTCAAAATCTTGAAAAAGGTTTTCTATCTTTTGAGGTGATATTGTTTGTCCTCTACTATTTTTATATATTTCTTTTTTACGATCAACAATGAAGTAATGCCCTTTTTTATAATTAAAGATATCACCAGTGTGAAACCAGTTATTTATGAAGGTGCCATCAATATCATCTTTATAATAACCTCTAGTAACATAATCTCCTTGAAGTAAAAGTTCATTGTCATTGGCTAATTTTAGATTAATTCCTGGAAGAGCTTTACCAACAGAATTAACTATGTAATTTTCTGGAGGTGTCATTGTTATTCCACCAGTTGCTTCAGTCATACCGTATCCACTTAGTAGTGTAATTTTATTTTCATTAAAAAATTTAAAAATATCAGGGTCTAAAAAGCCTGCTGCAGATAACCCCCATTTTAATTTTCCTCCAGTAATATAATTAGTTTTCCTTTGTATTTCTTTATTAGTAGATCTTTCAATTGATATAGAAGCTGCAATATGCTCTTTAATTTGAATCCAACGTTTAGGTATTGATATAAATATAGTTGGTTTTGCTAATTTAAAATCTCTTAAAAGAGTTTTAAAGGATGTGGATTCAGTAAATGTGTATGAAGCACCCCAAAACAATGAACCAAACATTTCAAACCAACGACCAAATGTATGATATAATGGCAAGTAACATAAGAATCCATCATTTGGGCCAAAATCAGGTAGAGCTAGAGCACGAGCAAATCGTTTTGAAACGATATTTATTTGATTGAATTGAATACCTTTTGGATTATCTGTTGTGCCAGATGTATACATAATAGTTGTAAGTGATTCTAGATTTTTTAAGTTAGGCGGTTCTATTTTATTTTTTGAGCATTTTCCACAGAAATCATTCCATTCATTTTTATTATCTATTTGAATTATTTCTACATTATTACTGTTAAATTTTGACTCAATAAGTAATTCTCTAGCCAGTTCGCTTCCTAAAAAAAGATGTGTAATATCTGCATGAATTAGTACGTACTTTAAATGTTCAGAAGATAAATTTAATGGAATAGGTACAATTCTTATCCCATACGCTATGCATGCTAAATCAATAAGTGCTCCATTTATATGGTTTGGAGATAAAATTCCAACTGTATCAGATTTATTAAGGTTACTCTGAAAATAGGATCCCAATCTTTGAACTTTATTCCAAGTTTCTTTAAATGAAATAGAAGTTATGGCTTCGTTTGAAATCATTTGAAAAAAAGTTTTATCTTTGTAACGTTTTGCTCTTTGCTCCAAAATATTTGATATTTGATAATTAGATTTTTTTATCAATTTTGAAAGCAAATCAAACCAATCATTGACCTTATCATTATTATATATTGTTGTATTTACCTTTGGAAGGTGCCCAATCTCTAAAAATGCATGTATAGATTTAGAATCTCCTTTTTCAATAAGAAAATTAGCACTATCAAATAAATCTTTAATGGTACAGCTATCTTGAAAAGCATTTTCAATGATTTTATCAATCTGAATCATACTTAAAATTAAAATAATTAGTCTTTATATTTACTATCTATATAGTTGTAAGGTCTAAAAGGTTGCTGTAATTTTTAACTCTAAACGATTTGAATAAAAAATATGTCTAAAGAAACAAAATATTCATCTAATCAATTAGCAAAATATATTGCTGATTCTCCAGGTGTTATTAAAAAATATATTCATTCACTTGAAAAGCAAGTTGGCAATTTAGCTAATATTGGCTTGGCTCTTTCAAAAGAAAAAAATATGTCCAAGCTCTTGGAAATGATATTAATTGAAGCTAAAAGAATTGCTAACTCTGATGGTGGCACATTATATATGATGACAAATGATAATCGTCTACGCTTTGAAATTATGATGACAGATTCTCTTAGTTTTCATATGGGAGGAACTTCAGGGAAAGATATACCATTCTATCCTGTAAAACTTTATGATGAAAAAGGAAAGCCTAATAAATCAATGATTGCAGCTTATGTAGGCCTTACGGGAGAAACAGTTAATATATCAGATGCATATAAGGCCAAAGGTTTTGATTTTTCAGGGACTAAAATGTTTGATGAAAAAACTGGCTATCATTCACAATCATTTCTTACAGTTCCATTGAAAAACCATGAAGATGAAATTATTGGTGTTCTCCAATTATTGAATGCACAATCTCAA
>JAAZYT010000016.1 GCA_014239505.1 Fidelibacterota bacterium
ACATCTTGAGCATTAATTGTCCAAACAATATCATTATTTGATAATGGTGCAATATGATGAATTTGTATTCCTACATTTCCAGCTGGGTGCGGCCCACTTAATAAGTGAGGGTTTACATTCTCGACTTCTAATAAAGTATCTGAAACAGTATTTCTATTATATGATAAGTGAACATTACCTGAAGTTAATTTTTTTAATACATTAATACCTGCTTGAAAAGGTGATAATCGATGACGAAGAGCAACATCTAAATCGACAGACAAGGGCCCAGTATTCCAACCAGAAATAAAGATATCTCTTGGAATATCTTTATGATTTGCTACTTTGTTATATGGTCTTTGTCTTAAAAATGGAAAAAGGTTTCCTTTTAATAGACAATCTAAAATCTCATTTCTATCTAAAGCTGATATTTCTGCTGATCTATATGTTTTAGCACTTTCAAACTCTTCATTTTCTGCTAAATCTATTACAATATTTTCAACTACTCTTCTTGGGCCATATTGAATTTGTGATACAGTACCAGCACCTAAAGATGGCCACTTTATTTCAGGGTTCATTTTATTATGAAATAATGCTGACCCAACCTTTACGTTATCACCTTCTTTTACCAAAATTTTAGGCTTAATCCCTCTGAATTCTGTTGGTTGAATAGAAACAGTTTTTGCTGAAAAGCCTTGGATAACATCAGTTGAAGGAATACCAGCAATTCCAACATTATGTCCTTTTTTTATGTTTATTTCAGACAATTATTACCCCAGATCAAAAAGGTTACATTCCATTAAATATAACTAAAGATTCACTTATCCAATTAGCTACTGGACCGAAATACCAACCAAAAACAAAAGTTGGTATTGCCAAAAACAATAGTACAATAATTACTAACTTAGAAGAAGGGAGCTCAACAGATTCACTTCTTTCTCCCGTTAGATACATATGTTTTACAACACGAATATAGTAATATAATGAAATCACACTATTTACAACGCCAACAAAAGCAAGCCAATAGTATTGAGATCCTGCTTCAATAACTGCTGCAAATATATAAAATTTCCCAATGAATCCAGCGGTTGGCGGAAGACCAGTAAGAGCTACCATAAAAAGAGTCATTACACCACCAACCAATGGCATTTTCCAACCTAAACCATTGAAGTCTTCAAAACTTTCGCCACCTGAGGTTCCTTCAACATAGATTACCACGTAAAAAGCACCAAGGTTCATAAATAAATACATTGTAAGGTACATCATGATACCATATATACCTGATTCTGACATTAGTGGTAGTGCCATCATCATATAACCAGCATGAGCTATGCTAGAGTAAGCTAACATACGTTTAACACTGTTTTGCTGTATAGCCACAAGATTTCCAACTGTCATCGTAGCTGCAGCAAGAACTGCAATTAATTGAGGCCATGGTATACCATTTAAGGCAAGCCAAGTTGAAGAAGTCATCACAGATCCATCTCCAAGAACCTGATTGAAAAAACGTATAAGCATTGCAAAACCCGCAGCTTTTGGGGCAACAGAAAGATATGCCGTAATAGTTGTAGGCGAACCTTCATAAACATCCGGAGTCCAAAAATGAAAGGGTACCGCTGAAATTTTATAACCAAAGCCAACTAAAATAAAAACTGTTGCAAGCAATAAAGCTAAACTACTATCAGGACCTAAACTTGCTATAGCAGATTGCATCTCAAAAAACTTAGTTGTGCCCGTAAGACCAAATAAAATACTTAGGCCATATAACATGATACCTGAAGAAAATGCACCATAAATTACGTATTTAAGTGATGCTTCATTGCTCTCGGGTTTTTTCTTTAAGTAACCTGCTAGGAAAAATGACATAATTGAAACTATTTCAATAGCTATATAAACCATTAAGATATCAATGGCTGAGGCCATCAAAAATAATCCAAAAGCCATAATAGCCAATATTGAAAAATATTCTCCTACTCTGTATTCTTTAAGCTCTTTTGAATTAAGACTCATCAGTATAACTAAAGTAGTTGAAAGTAATATTAAGACTTTAAAAAATTCAGAAAATGGGTCAACAGCAATCGTACCCATAAATAAACTTGAGACTAAACTGCCACCAATGCGGATAGAAAATAAAGTTAAAGCTAAACCACCTAATAACCACCAGGCTACCTTGTAAGAGTCCTCTCTACGGTAAAATAGATCAGCAATTATTGCAACAATTACTGTAACCGCTAAAATCAGTTCTGGCCAAAAATGAGCTAAGCTATTTAGATTGCTCATAATACTCCTTACATAGCTGCGGCTAGTCCACCAAAGGACACAACCGATTCAATAAGCACATTTAACGTAGCAGCTATTAAATCCAAAAATGGACGAGGATAAACACCCAAGATCAATGTTATTACAGCCAAAGGAATAACTGTAAATAACTCTCGCTTATTTATTTCTGGAATATCTTTATATTTTTCATTGGCTGGGCCGAAGAACATCCTCTGGAACGCCCATAAGAAATAGGCTGCATTTAAAAGTATACCTAGAGTTGAAATAATGACCACTGTTTTGAAAATAGGGAATGCACCAATAAATATCATAGCTTCACTTACAAAACCGCTAAAACCTGGTAAACCAAGTCCAGCAAAGAAAGCAATAGCTACAAAGGCCGTATAGATTGGCATTTGAGACGCCAAACCGCCAAAACCATCTATATCTCTATGATGAGCTCTATCATAAATAACACCAACTAAGATAAAAAGCATAGCAGATATTGTCCCATGATTAAACATTTGAAAGACTGCTCCTCCAAGGCCTGCCTGAGCACTTATAAGGTTCTCTCCATTCATTTCTGAAGCTGCAATAACTGCAGCCATTCCTATTAATGTATAACCCATATGATTAACAGATGAATAAGCGACTAATTTTTTTAAATCAGTTTGGGCAAGTGCACACATAGCTCCCCAAATCACATTGATTAGCCCAAGAACTGCAAGTGCACCAGCAAACCAAAACACTCCATCTGGAAGCATATTGTAATTAACTCGTAGTATTCCATAAACACCTAGCTTTAATAAAACGCCTGCAAGTATTACTGATATAGCTGTAGGCGCTTCTACATGAGCTAGCGGTAGCCATGTATGAAATGGAAAAACAGGTACTTTAATCGCAAATCCAATAAATAACAGTACCCAAATAACTTTAATTGCGCTCATTCCCCACCATAACATTCCATTTAGCGCTGTAGTTGCTGTATCCATTAAAACTAACATATCAAATGTATTACCACAAGTAAAGTATAGAGCTAAGATAGCAATAAGCATAAGAACCGAACCGAATAAAGTATATATGAAGAATTTA
>JAAZYT010000127.1 GCA_014239505.1 Fidelibacterota bacterium
ATACAGTAATGTAACTCCTATTGTATCGTAAAAGCCATGTATTAATATTGGTGATATTAGATTATTCTTGTTTTTAAAGAATATAATTGAAATACATAAATGCCATAATGTAACGGCAATAATACCTGTAACTCCTTGATATGCGTGTGAAACTCCTAAAAGAAGATGATATGCCTGTGGTTTAGATTTTTAATATTCCGTAAATTGCATCACTAAAAGTCAACTTGTATTAAGAATGAAACAAATTGCACCTTACAAACCAAAACATAAAGTACGAATAGTAACAGCAGCTTCACTTTTTGACGGACACGATGCGGCAATAAATATCATGCGTCGTATTATTCAAGCAACTGGAGTAGAAGTTATTCATCTTGGACATGACCGAAGTGTTGAAGAGGTTGTAAACACTGCCATTCAGGAAGATGTAAATGCTATTTGCTTAACATCATATCAAGGTGGACATAATGAGTATTTTAAGTATATGTATGATTTGCTCAAAGAAAAAGGAGCTGAACACATCAAGATTTTTGGTGGTGGTGGAGGCGTAATACTTCCTTCAGAAATTAAAGAATTAATGGATTATGGAATTACCCGAATTTACTCGCCAGATGACGGACGAGAAATGGGTTTGCAAGGTATGATTAACGATTTGGTTGAACAATCTGATTTTGCAATTGGCGAATCGTTAAATGGCGAGGATAAAATTCTTCAGAAAAAGAACTTTAAAGCAATAGCAAGAGTTATTTCTTCTGCTGAAAATTTTCCAGAAGTAGCAAAAGAGGTATTAGAAATAATTCATAATAAAAACAAGACCTCTAAAACACCAGTTCTGGGAATTACAGGAACAGGAGGCTCGGGAAAATCGTCTTTAGTTGATGAATTGGTAAGACGCTTTTTAGTCGATTTTCCAAATAAAACTGTTGGTATTGTTTCGGTAGATCCTTCTAAACGAAAAACAGGAGGTGCATTATTAGGAGATCGTATTCGTATGAACGCAATTAATTCGCCAAGAGTGTATATGCGTAGTTTGGCAACACGTCAATCCAATTTAGCCTTATCAAAATATGTTAGTGAAGCCATTGAAGTTTTAAAAGCTGCTAAGTATGATTTAATCATTATAGAAACTTCTGGAATTGGTCAATCTGATACCGAAATAATAGAGCATAGTGATGTGTCTCTTTATGTCATGACACCGGAGTTTGGTGCAGCAACACAGTTGGAAAAAATTGATATGCTGGATTTTGCCGATTTGGTAGCCATTAATAAATTTGATAAAAGAGACTCGTTAGATGCCTTGCGGGATGTTAAAAAGCAATATATGCGCAACAATAATCTTTGGGATATTCCTCAAGAAGAGTTACCGATTTTCGGAACCATTGTATCGCAATGCAACGATCCTGGTATGAATACGCTATACAAAGCGATTATGGATAAGTTGGTTGAAAAGACTGATGCTGATTTAAAATCAACTTTTACCATTTCAGACAAAATGAGTGAAAAAGTTTTTATAATTCCACCAGCAAGAGTCCGTTATTTATCAGAAATTTCAGAAAATAATAGAGCGTACGATAAAAAAGGAAAAGAACAAAGTGAGGTTGCTCAAAAATTGTATGGGATTTATAAGACAATTTGTTCAGTATCAAATGTCTTGTCGAGCGTAGTAGAGACGTCGTTTATTGCTAAAAACGGATTAAATAGCAATGAGATCCTAAAACAATCCCGAAAGCTTTCGGGACAGGATGACAACAAAGACTTCATAAAGTTACTTATTGCAGAATTTGACAGAGTAAAGCTAAAGCTCGATCCATATAATTGGGAAATTATTACAGGTTGGAAAGACAAAATAAATCGCTATAAAAACCCAATCTATTCATTTAAAGTTCGTGGTAAAGAACTGAAAATAGAAACGCATACTGAATCCTTATCTCATTCACAAATTCCTAAAATTGCCTTGCCTAAATATCAAGCTTGGGGAGATGTTTTAAAATGGAATTTACAAGAAAATGTACCAGGAGAATTTCCTTATACTGCTGGATTGTATCCTTTTAAACGTCAAGGCGAAGATCCAGCACGTATGTTTGCAGGCGAAGGCGGTCCGGAACGAACCAATCGTCGTTTTCATTATGTGAGTTTAGGTTTGCCGGCAACACGTTTGTCAACTGCTTTTGATAGTGTAACTTTATATGGAAACGATCCTGATTATCGTCCAGATATTTACGGAAAAATTGGTAATGCAGGAGTTTCTGTTTGTTGTTTAGATGATGCTAAAAAATTGTATTCTGGTTTTAATTTGGTAAATGAAATGACTTCAGTGAGTATGACAATTAATGGTCCAGCGCCAATGTTATTAGGGTTTTTTATGAATGCAGCCATCGATCAACAGTGTGAAATTTATATAAAGGAAAATGGTTTAGATAAAGATGTAGAAGCAAAAATTACAAAGATTTATAAAGGAAAAGAACGCCCGAAATATAATGGCGAGTTGCCAGAAGGGAATGATGGTTTAGGGTTGATGCTTCTTGGTGTAACGGGAGATCAAGTCTTGCAAAACGATGTTTACCAGGATATCAAAGCCAAGACCATATCTCAAGTTAGAGGTACTGTTCAAGCTGATATTTTAAAAGAAGATCAGGCACAAAATACCTGTATTTTTTCTACCGAATTTGCATTACGACTCATGGGAGATATTCAAGAATATTTTATTGAGAATAATGTGCGTAATTTTTATTCGGTATCTATTTCCGGGTATCACATTGCCGAAGCAGGAGCAAATCCAATTTCGCAAATAGCATTTACTTTATCTAATGGTTTTACTTATGTAGAGTACTATCTTTCAAGAGGAATGGATATCAATAAGTTTGGTCCAAATTTATCGTTTTTCTTTTCAAATGGTATCGATCCGGAATATGCTGTAATTGGTCGTGTAGCTCGAAAAATTTGGGCAAAAGCCATGAAACATAAATATGGAGCCAATGCAAGAGCGCAGATGCTGAAGTATCATATTCAAACCTCTGGACGTAGCTTGCATGCTCAGG
>JAAZYT010000128.1 GCA_014239505.1 Fidelibacterota bacterium
CTAGGAATTAATTCAAAAAAATTACGTTTCCATGAACACGGACCTAATGAATTAGCACATTACGCTAAAGAAGCTTGGGATATTGAATTTGAATTCCCGTTTGGATGGTCAGAGATTGAAGGTATTCATAATCGCACTGATTATGATCTTGCAAGACACCAAGAACTTTCAGGTAAAAAAATGGAAGTTTTTGATCAACAAAACAATAATCGATTTCTTCCATTTATTATTGAAACATCTGCAGGATTAAATAGAATGATGTTAGCTGTTCTATCTGATGCATATTGGAATGATGAAGAAAATAATCGAGTTGTTATGAAGTTACACCCGACAATTGCCCCTGTTACAGCCGTAGTTTGCCCTTTGGTCAAAAAAGATGGCTTACCTGAGCTTGGTCGAAAAGTAATGGATTTATTGAAACCTCATTTTAAAGTTATCTATGATCAACAAGGTTCTATAGGAAAAAGATATTATCGTCAGGATGAAGCAGGTACACCTTACGGTATCACAGTAGATCACCAATCAATTGAAGATAAAATGGTAACGCTTCGTGATCGTGATACTCAAGTTCAAAATCGTATTCCTATTGATAATTTAGTCAATGCAATAACTGATAGTATGGAGTCTTATTCATGAATAGACACTTAGCACTACGCTCAGGGAACCCAACATTAAATGCTAAAACATTCTCCGGTTTTGATTTAACGACTGGCGGAACGATGACTATTATGGGTACCGTTAATAAAACAGCTTTCTCACTTTTATTACTAATGACCACTGCACTTTTTACTTGGAATATGCCAGTGGGAGATCCTCGTGCAAATGGGCTTATGATCTTTGGAATGATCGGAGGCTTTATTTTAGCTCTTATCACAGTATTCAAACATCAATGGGCCAAATTCACAGTACCTGCTTATGCTTTAATGCAAGGGTTGGCCTTAGGTGGAATTTCTAAATATTTTGAGTCTATGTACCCTGGAATAGTTAATCAAGCAGTCATGCTTACTTTTGGAACGCTTGGCGCCTTGTTACTTGCCTATCGGTCTGGCATAATTAAAGCGACAGAAAATTTTAAACTTGGTATTATTGCTGCAACTGGTGGTATTGCTTTTGTCTATATGATTAGTTGGGTATTAAGCTGGTTTAGTATCTCCGTGCCAGTAATTCATTCTAATTCAAATATGGGTATACTTTTTAGTATTGGTGTTGTAATTATTGCAGCATTAAACCTCGTTTTAGATTTTGATTTTATTGAAGAAGGATCAGAAAAAGGTGCTCCTAAATATATGGAATGGTATGGTGCTTTTGGATTGCTAGTAACTCTTATATGGCTCTACTTAGAGATCCTCAGACTACTGGCAAAACTTTCTTCAAGAAGAAATTAATTTTATTTTACATTAGCCAAATAGCTAATTATTAATTTATATAATTCTTCTTTGCCATAAAATATTAGTATTATAATTTTATTATTGGTTAAATGAGGAAAGCCTTTTGAAAAAAAAAATTAATTGGAATAAATGGACACGAAAAACTCATTATTGGGTTTCAGTTGTTATTATTCTTCCCATACTAATTGTAATTATTACTGGTATACTTCTTCAATTAAAAAAGGAAATTAATTGGATACAGCCTCCAACAATTAAAGGGCAAGTCCAAAATAATCCCATAATTTCTTTTGATGATATATTAAATGCAACTAGAACTGCTGAAGAAGCTAACATTAAATCATGGGATGATATTGATAGACTTGATGTTAGAATAGAAAAAGGAATCGTTAAAGTACGTGGAAAAAATCGATGGGAAGTTCAAATAGACACAAAAACAAAAAAAGTCTTACAAGTTGCATATAGGCGATCAGACTTAATTGAACAATTACATGATGGATCTTGGTTTAACGATAAAGTAAAATTATATATTTTCTTACCTTCAGGGATTATCCTTTTCATTCTATGGTTGACTGGTCTATATATGTTTATCCTACCTTATGCCGTAAAGTGGAATAAGAAAAAGAGATGAAAAAACTCATAATTATAGTATTATTTATTTTTTCTGGATGTAGCTCTCCCCATTTTGATATAATTATTAATAATGGAAAAATTGCTGATGGAAGTGGAAGCAAATTATTCTCTGCAAATATCTATATAAAAAATGGAAAAATAATTGAAATTGGTAATTTACCTAATGCTTTAGGAGATAAAGTTCTAGATGCACAAGATTTAATAATTGCACCTGGATTTATTGATATGCATACTCATGCTGAACGCCGAAGTCTAGAATTCCCAACTGTTGAAAACTATTTACAACAAGGAGTCACAACAATAGTTGGTGGTAATTGTGGTGGCTCTCCTTTTCCAATCAATGATTTTATGGAAAAAACAGTACAAAAAGGTATCGGACCAAATCTTGCTTTACTAATAGGTCACAATACAGTTCGTAAAGAAGTTATGGGCACTGAAAATCGATTGGCTACTAATAAAGAAATAGATGAAATGCAGAGTATAATTCAGAGCGCAATGAACGAGGGCGCTTTTGGTATGTCAACTGGCTTAAAATACATACCAGGCGCTTATTCAAATACGGAAGAAGTAATTGCTCTTGCATCAACTGTATCTAAAAATATGGGCATTTATGCTACACATATGAGAGAAGAAGGAATTGGATTAATTAAATCTGTTAAAGAGGCAATAGATATAGGACGTAAAGCCAATTTACCTGTTCAAATATCACATCATAAAGCTGTAGGAAAAACTATGTGGGGAAACTCAATAAAAACATTGGAACTAATTGAGGAAGCTAATGCTGAAGGAATTAAAGTTACAGCTGACCAATACCCTTACACAGCTACAAGCACAGGCTTAACGGTCGTTTTTCCAGCATGGTCTCTTTCTGGAGGCTCAAAAAAGTTAAAAGAACGCTTACAGAATCCTCAATTACGGCAACAAATAAAAGATAAGATTATATGGAATATTGTTTATGATCGTGGTGGTGGTGATCCTGCAAGTATTGTAGTGGCTAGTTATCCTAATAACGATAAATATAATGGTTTAAATTTAGCTCAAATAACAAAACTCAAAGGTCTTTCACCTACTCCAGATAATGCGGCAGAAATTCTTATGAATCTTGTTTATGAAGGCAATGGTAAAGGAATTTACCATTGTTTAAATGAAGAAGATGTACAACGAATAATGGCGCACCCAAGAATTATGCATGCTTCTGATGGAAGCACCATTGAATTTGGAGAAGCACAACCCCATCCAAGAAGTTATGGAACTTATCCACGTGTTCTTGGTCAATATGTTCGTGAAAAAAATGTAATTTCTTTGGTTGAATCTATAAGAAAAATGAGTAAGCTCCCCGCATCAGTTTTAGGTATAAAAGATCGTGGAGAAATTAAAAATGGCTTTTGGGCTGATCTTGTTATCTTTGACCAACATAAGATTATAGATAATGCAACATGGGAGAACCCTCACCAATATCCATCGGGAGTTTCTTGGGTTTTAGTTAATGGTAAAATATCTTTAGAGAATGGAATACCATCAAAAAATTTATATGGAAAGGTTTTGATTCATAATGAATGACAAAATAGTAAAATTTAGTCTTATTCTCTTTTTATTTATAGTTTCTTCATGCTCGAATAAATCACCCGTTTTTGGAGAAAATGGGATGGTAGTTTCAACCAGTCGACATGCATCTCAAGTAGGAATAGATATACTTCAAGCTGGTGGGAATGCTATTGATGCAGCCGCTGCAGTAGGTTTTGCACTTGCAGTTACATCCTCTTCAAATGGTAATATTGGCGGTGGAGGATTTATGACGGCTAAGCTAGCAAATGGTGAAGTATTTACTTTAGACTACAGAGAGATGGCACCAAAATCTGCTAACAGAGATATGTATCTAGATAAAGATGGAAATATTATTAAAGGTAAATCTCGATCTACTCATTTTGCTTCTGGTGTGCCTGGATCTGTTGATGGCCTATTAAAAGCATGGAGAGATTATGGCTCTGGAGTTATTTCAAGAGATCAATTAATGGGTCCTGCTATTAAATTAGCTAGAGAGGGGTTTGATCTTTCAATATATGAAGCTGAACGTTTCAATAAAAATAAAGAAAGGCTTAGCAAGCATTCAGAAACAAAAAGAATATTTACTAGAGATGATCGAGAATGGAAAAAAGATGATATTTTTAAACAAACTGACCTTGCAAATACTTTGGAAAGAATTGCTAAGAATGGACGAGATGGCTTTTACAAAGGAGAGACCGCAAAGCTTATTGTTGAAGAGATGAAATCTGTAGGAAGCTGGATTGATTATGAAGATCTTGAAAATTATGTATCCAAGTATAGACAGCCTGTTAAAGGTTCGTTTATGGGCTATGAAATAATTTCTATGGGACCTCCTAGTTCTGGAGGTTTACTAGTTGTTCATATGTTAAATATGCTTGAAAAAATTATAGAGGGGAAAAACTCTGATTTTGATTTATCCTTTAATTCAGTTCATTATATTCATACTCTAACTGAATTAGAAAGAAGAGCATATGCAGATAGAACAGAACATATGGCTGACTCTGATTACTGGGATGTTCCTAATAGTATGTTTCTTTCACATGATTATGCTCATGAACGTTTAAAAGATATAAATTTTAAAAAAGCAACTGATTCTCAATTGGTTGAGCATGGAAATCCTTACTCAAATCAAAGTGAAGAAACAACTCACTATTCTATAATTGATAGTGAGGGTAATGCCGTTTCTGTTACTACTACAATAAACTCTGGCTATGGGAATGGAATTACCGTAACTGGAGCTGGTTTTTTACTTAATAATGAAATGGATGATTTCTCAAGCAAACCAGGGGAACCTAATATGTTTGGACTTTTAGGAAATGAAGCAAATGCTATAGAGCCAAAGAAGAGACCTTTAAGTTCTATGACTCCAACTATTGTCCTAAAAGATGACAGTCCTTTTCTAATTCTTGGCTCTCCAGGAGGGTCAACTATTATAACCACTGTTATGCAAAATATATTGAATGTAATTGTCCATGATATGAATATTCAAGAAGCTGTTTCATCTCCAAGGGTCCATTCACAATGGCTTCCTGATATGGTTTTTCATGAAAAGAATGGTTTAAGTCCAGAAATCATTGATGAACTAAAAAAGATGGGACACGATGTTAGGATGCGTGGCTCAATTGGTGAAGCGAATGGAATCATGATCAATGAAAAAGGGTTTTGGGGTGGACCAGATTCTAGAGGAGAAAATACTGCTATTGGTTATTAAGGATTGGAGTGAACTGCTAACTGTCCACAACCAGCATTAATATCTGTCCCCTTACTCCATCTAACAGTGACATTAAATGGTGCAACTTTTAATTCTTTTAAAAAATTTTGAATTGTAGTTTCATTAGGTCTATTAAACTCACCTCCAATCTCATTATATGGAATTACGTTTACTTTACATTCTAAGCCTCTTAAAAGAGATATCAATCTTTTTGCAGCAAGTGGAGAATCATTAATTCCCTTTAACAAAACATATTCGAATGTTATTAACCGTCTTGTTTTATGATAATAATATTGCGCTGATTTGATGAGCTCATTTAATGAATGAGTATTAGTAAGAGACATAATTTTTTTACGCTCAATTTCTGTAACAGCATTAAGGCTTATTGCTAATTTAAACTGATGATCCTCTTCAGCAATTTTGCGAATTTTTGGGACAATACCCGCAGTTGAAATGGTTATTCTTCTCGCACCAAAACCCATTTTATGATTTAGAAACTTAGCTGCTTTTATAACATTTTTATAATTTAGGAAAGGTTCACCCATTCCCATAAATACAATATTTGTAATCTTGTGTTTTGAAATTCTTTCCAAATGTAGTACTTGATCAATTATTTCATATGCATTTAAATTTTTTATAAAACCCATTGATGCTGTTGCGCAAAATTTGCAATCTAC
>JAAZYT010000026.1 GCA_014239505.1 Fidelibacterota bacterium
TAAATATTGATGATCCTTCAAACCCCTTCCGTGTTGGTGTTTATGAAATGGATACGCCAGGACATAGCATTCATGATGTATGGATTGAAAATGGCATAGCTTACTCTTCAAATTGGAGTGATGGCGTTGTTGCGGTAGATATTGGTGGAATGAAATTTGATGAAGCTGATCGTTCTCAGTCGCAATTTAATCCCTTGTTAGCAAAGGCAGGTCAAGGAAGTCCTTCCAATCCCATCAAGCTTGCTGAAATGGGTGATCCTACAGGTAGAAACCATGCCGCATTTCCTTTTTTAAGTAAGTCAACCGGCAACTTTTATATTATATCAGGTGATGAAAATTTTCCTTGGGGCGTGATGGCAACGCAAGGAAAGCCTTCAAATCCAAGAGGTGGATTTCATTTTTTAAATTTTACCGACCCAGATAACCCGAAAGAAGATGCTATTTATGAAGTGCCAGAAGCTGGCTCTCACAACTTGTGGGTTTATGGAGATATATTAATTGCAGGAAATTATCAAGCAGGGTTGAGGGTTGTAGATATCTCTGGAGAATTACTTGGAGACATTTATAAGCAAGGGCGTGAAATCGGTTATTACGTACCATATCATAAAGATGGTAAGATTCCTAATGCACCTATGGTCTGGGGAGCTCAACCTTATAAAGATTATATATTCTTTGTAGATATGAATTCAGGTTTATACTGTATTCAATTAGAGAAAATAGGAAAAAGATCAGGGAGAATAGGTCCAGGGTAATTCACCAACGATTTAGAAAACAGGTAGAATTAAACCTTATAAATTGGAGATTAATATGAAAAAAATATATTCAATAGTATTACTACTATCATTTACTGTATTGCTTGGACAACCACCAAGTTCACAAAGCAAAGATCTTAAATTTATTTTTGAACCAGACTCCCTCTCCTTGAATATTGGTGAAGAAGCCGAAGTATTAATTCGGCTTGTTGATTCAACAGGAAACCAAGTAAATAGTACTTTTATGATTCGAGGTCAGAGAAAAGCACTAGATGCTAAACCAAGGAGAAGTGATTCAACTGGAGTGGCAAAAATAAATGTAAAAGCATTCGGTGCTGGGAAATTAAATCTTAGCGCCATGGCTTTTGGAAAAAGTGGAAGAACGATTGGTAGAATGAAAATAAATGTACCTTTGCCTCCTCTAGAAAAAATCACTTTTGTAAATCCAACAAAAAAAGTTTTTGCTGGAACAATAGTAAATTATTCTGTTGAAGTCTATGATAAGGCTAAAATCCTTAGAGAAGATATAAAGGTTGATTTAATATCAAGAAATAAGAAAGTAGCAGAATTTGATAATTTTGGGAATCTGAATATTAAAAAATCAGGCAAAACAACCATTACTGCAAAGATTGATGATTTAGAAGAATCTTTCAGGGTGTCAGCTAAAAAAAATCCAGCAAAAAAAATAAAATTAGATATAAGTGAGAATCAAATAAGGACTGGTGATGTAATAAAATTAAACGCGAAGGTTTTAGATGCTGGAAATAAAGTTATTAATAACATTCCTATAACTTATTCTTATTCAGGTAAAGCAATGTATTCAACCGATAATTTTATTAATAATCAATCCACTGCAAGTGTTGGATTACCTGCGTCTGGAATGATTAGTCAAAATGGTAAATTTGTAGCTGAGACTCCTGGCCTTTATACCTTAACGGCACAATCAAGTGGATATTCAGTATCTAAAAGAATAAAAGTTGTTCCTAGAAATGTACAGAAAAGACTTGAAGTTGTAGGTCATGGTACAATTTCTAATCATAATACATCTGACCTTTGGGTGTGGGCCGGGGTTGGTAAACATGCAGGTAAAGATTTTGCTGTAACAGGTACGCATAGTGCAGATGGTGAGGCATATTTTTGGGATATTAGTGATCCTGCTAATATGACAATAATTGATACAATAAAGGTTGATGCACGTACGGTAAATGATGTAAAAATTTCTGAAAATGGTAGAGTCGGTGTTATTTCAAGAGAAGGTGCTTCAAATCGAAAAAATGGATTAGTAATTTTAGATGTTTCTGATCCATTCAATGTCAGGATTATTAATGAATATAATGATAATTTAACGGGCGGCGTTCATAATGTATTTATTTATGAAGATCATATATATGCTTTAAGTGCTGGAACGCGATATGATATAATTAATATAAGTGATCCCGCCAACCCATTTCGCGTGGGCTCTTATGAATTAGATACCCCCGGACATAGCATTCATGATGTATGGGTAGAAAATGGACTTGCATATTCATCTAATTGGAGTGACGGTGTTCATGTGGTTGATGTGGGCGGAATAAAGCAGAATGAACAGTCAAGAGAGAGAAATAAATTTAATCCATTTTTAGCACTAGCAGGACAAGGCAGTCCAGGGAATCCGGTAAAATTAGGTAGTAAAGAAGACCCGAATGGACATAATCATGCAGCGTTTCCTTTCCAAAGCGAATCAACAAATAAATTTTATATTATTGCAGGTGATGAATGGGCAGCGAGCGTACCTGGATCAGAAGAAAGAATATATCAAGGAGGATTCCATTTTCTTGATTTTACCGATCCAAAAGATCCAAAAGAGACCGCAATTTATCAGGTACCAGAGGTTGGGTCTCACAACCATTGGGTTAAAGGCGATACATTATTTGCTGGTTATTATTATGGAGGAATAAGGATTCTTGATATTTCTGGAGAACTGATGGGTGATTTATACGCACAAGGTAGAGAAATAGCCTTTTTCAAAGGCGTGGATCCTGATGGTAGCACTGCTAACCAAACCAATGTATGGGGTGTAATCCCCTATAAAGGGTTAATTTATTTTGCCGATCTAAATAATGGTTTATGGGCTGTTCGCCTAGTGGATGATGAACCATTAGGAACTAATTAAAAATAAAAATGTGATAAAGTATTAAAATAACAATAAATTGTACATTCACTATAAGTGTTTTGTGGTATAAGAAATTTGAGATTGAAACTCACCTTATCAGATTTAACGATATCATTAATAAATAATGAGCTACGGGAGATAGTAATTATGAACAAAAGAAAATTTTTAATTTTACCATTATTATTGATTTCAATAATAATAGGACAAGACAATAAAAAGTTCACTTTTGAATTTGAATCAGATTCTATTGAATTACGGATTGGAGAATCCAAAGAAATAACGATTAAGTTATTAGACGAGAATGGTAAGCTAGCACAAAACCCATTTTATGTTTTTGGGCAGCGTAAATCACTATCGGTTTCTCCTCGCATAAGTGATTCAACGGGTGTTGCGACGGTAACACTTAAGGCGCATAAACCTGGACGTTTGAGCTTAAGTACTCAGACCATTACGGTAAAGCGAGATGACCGTGTTAGATCAAGCTTAGTTGTGAATGTCCCCTCCCCTCCTATTGACCGCATTGTATTTAATCAAACACCTGCTAAACTTTATGTAGGAACAGCAACAGCATTATCTGTCGAGGTATTTGATGAGGCTGAGCTAAATAGATCAGAATTAAATGTAAAATTAGAATCTAGCAATACAAAAGTAGCTGACTTTGATGCTTTTGGAAATTTAGAGACAAGAAAAACTGGTAAGACGCGAGTGTCTGCTACCGTTCAAAATGTCACGGAATCTTTTAATGTCCGAGTGGTTAAAAATCCTACGCGCAAAGTATCGCTCTCGATTGATAAGGAAGAAATTAGAACGGGTGATGTGCTTGCTTTAAATGCAAAAGCCCTAAATAGAAGCGATAAAGCTATAGATGACGCGCCAATCACTTATACTTATATTGGTCAAGCAGATTATGGAAAATTTGGATTACCTGCAGCCGGATTAGTAACCGATGATGGTAGATTTGTTGCGGAGACCGCAGGTATTTATACTCTTATAGCTTCTTCTGGTGGTTACTCCGCGCAAAAGACAATTAAGGTTGTTCCAAGAGATGTAAAGAAAAAAGCAAAACTTATAGGACATGGTTTGATAACCGATGTCCTTACTAGTGACTTATGGGTCTGGGCTGGCGTGGATAAGCATGAAGGGAAAGATTTTGCAGTTACAGGTACATGGGGCTCTAACGGAGAAGCCTATTTTTGGGACGTTACCAATCCTGACAGCATGATAGTCATTGACACAATCACGGTTGATGCACGAACGGTAAATGACGTAAAAATATCTGAAGATGGTCGTGTTGGCGTGATGACTAGAGAGGGTGCTTCAAATCGCAAAAATGGTTTTGTGATATTAGATGTAACAGATCCCTATAATGTGAAAATAACAGCAGAATACAATGATGATATGACCGGTGGTGTTCATAATGTATTTATATATGAAAATCATGTGTATGCTGTGAACAATGGACGTAAGTATGATATTATAAATATTGATGATCCTTCAAACCCCTTCCGTGTTGGTGTTTATGAAATGGATACGCCAGGACATAGCATTCATGATGTATGGATTGAAAATGGCATAGCTTACTCTTCAAATTGGAGCGATGGTGTTGTTGCGGTAGATATTGGTGGAATGAAATTTGATGAAGCTGATCGTTCTCAGTCGCAGTTTAATCCCTTGTTAGCAAAGGCAGGTCAAGGAAGTCCTTCCAATCCCATCAAGCTTGCTGAAATGGGTGACCCAAATGGATTAAACCATGCCGCATTTCCTTTTTTAAGTAAGTCAACCGGCAACTTTTATATTGTAGGAGGAGATGAAACCTTTCCTTGGGGCGTGATGGCAACGCAAGGAAAGCCTTCAAATCCAAGAGGTGGATTTCATTTTTTAAATTTTACCGACCCAGATAATCCGAAAGAAGATGCAGTCTATCAGGTTCCAGAGGCAGGCTCTCACAACATGTGGGTATATGATGATGTGTTGATGGCTGCTTTTTATCAAGGCGGATTACGGATTGTAGATATCTCTGGTGAATTACTTGGAGATATATATAGTCAAGGACGTGAAATTGCTGTATATCAATCTGCACATAAAGAAGGCAAGATCCCTAATGCAACTATGGTCTGGGGAGCCCAACCTTATAAAGACTATATATTTTTTGCAGATATGAATTCAGGTTTATACTGTATTCAATTAGAGGAATTAGAAAAAGGATCAGGCGCACCATAAAAAATTGGAGAAAATTATGAAAAAACTATATATACTTTTATTAATGGCTTTTAGCCTTGGCTTTGGACAAGAGAATTCTGAAGAAAAGAAAATCAAGCACAGCTTTGTTTTTGAGCCAGATTCTTTATCCTTAAATGTTGGTGAAACAGGAACGGTAACTATTAAGCTTGTTGATGCTGATGGAAATTTAGCCAATAACCCTTTCTATGTTTACGGTCGTCCACGCAGAGCCTTAGAGTCAAAACCTAGAATAAGTGATTCTACGGGAGTTGCTGTGGTGACTATTAAAGCATTTAAGCCTGGGAAACTTGGTTTAAGCGTAAGAAGCATCGCTCAAAAAAGAGAAGATAGAGTTATGGGAAATATGCCAATTGAGGTTCCATTCCCGCCATTAGATCGGATTGTATTTAATGACCCTATATCAAATGTATATGTTGGTACATCTGTTAATTATAAAACAGAAGTTTTTGATAAAGCGAATTTGAAACGAACAGAATCAAAAGCATTGCTTACATCAAGCGATGCAGATGTTGCTGAATTTGATAGTTATGGAAATTTGGTTGCAAAAAAGTCTGGCAAGATTCAGGTTGTTGCCTCTGTTGATGATATTAAAGAATCACTCAACATAAAAGTATCGAAGAACCCTGTCCGTAAAATCAGTTTGACTGCAGATAAAGATGAAATTAGGACTGGAGATGTTTTACAATTCAATGCTAATGCAATGAATAGAGCTAACAAGGTTTTAAAAGATGTTCCGGTTACTTTTTCTTACTCTGGTCGTGCAGAATATGGTATTGGGTTGCCAGCTTCAGCTCTAATTAATAAAGAGGGAAAATTTGTAGCAGAAACACCAGGAATTTTTACTGTGATAGCTCAATCTGGAGGATACTCAGCAAGAAAGACAATTGAAGTTGTTAAAAGAAATGTTAAAAAAGAAGTTAAGGTTGTAGGTCATGGGACAGTTGATGGTGTGAATACTTCAGATTTGTGGGTATGGCCTGGAGTAGGCAAGCATAAGGGGAAAGATTTTGCAGCTACAGGTACATGGGGTGCAAATGGAGAGGCTTATTTTTGGGATGTAACAGAACCTGAAAATATGTATATCATTGATACTGTTACAGTTGATGCGCGTACGGTAAATGATGTCAAAGTTTCAGAAAACGGTGAAGTAGCTGTGATTACTAGAGAAGGAGCCTCAAATAGAAAAAACGGATTTGTTGTTTTAGATATTAGAGATCCATTTAATGTAAAAATTACAGCAGAATACAATGATGATATGACAGGTGGAGTTCACAATGTATTCATATATGAAAATCATGTGTATGCTGTTAATAATGGTCGTAAATACGATGTGATTAATATTGAAGACCCTTCTAATCCATTTAGAGTGGGGCGCTATGAATTAGATACTCCAGGTCATGGTGTTCATGATGTTTGGGTAATAGATGGGCTTGCATATTCATCTAATTGGGCAGATGGTGTTCATGTTGTAGATGTTGGTGGAGTAAAATTCAACGAAAAGAATCGTTCTAAGGTCCAGTATAACCCCTTTCTTGCAATGGCTGGACAAGGCAGCCCTGGGAACCCAGTTAAGTTAGGCGGCATGTCTGACCCAAATGGCCATAATCATGCAGCATTTCCTTTTATAAGTCAATCATCAGATAAATTTTATCTTATTACAGGTGATGAATACGGAGATCAATTTGGAATGGCTGGAGGTTTTCACTTTCTTGACTTTACAGACCCAAGCGATCCAAAAGAAACAGCAGTTTATCAAGTCCCAGAGGCTGGCTCTCATAATCACTGGGTTCATGGAGATACTTTATTAGCTTCGTATTACCAAGGAGGTCTGCGAGTCGTAGATATATCAGGTGAGTTAATGGGAGATATATATGCTCAAGGAAGAGAGATTGCTTTTTTTATGTCAAGTGATCCAAAAGGGTTTATAGCAAATCGCCCAAATGTTTGGGGAACAATGCCTTACAAAGGACTAATTTATTTTTCTGATATGAATAATGGCTTATGGGCAATCAAATTAGAAGATCAAAAAAGAATGGGAACTAATTAGGATTTAAAATGAAAAGATTTACAAAATTTATACTAATCTACCTAATCGGAATTTTTGCAATCAGTGCAAAAGACTATTATATTTATTGTGCAACAGAATCTGAAGATGAAGTTGCTCTTATTAGATTTGATGGTAAAACAGCATATGTTGAAAAACGAATTCCAGTAGGTGTTTGGCCAGTAGAAATTGAAGGTCCACATGGAATAACTGTTTCACCAGATGGTGATTTTTGGTATTTATCAATGGCTCATGGTGTCCCTTATGGACATTTATATAAATACAAAACAGGTACAGATGAAATGGTAGATCGTGTTGAATTGGGCCTATTTCCTGCAACAATGGGAATCTCAAATGCTACTGGGTTAATATATATTGTTAACTTCAATCTACATGGAGGCCATACGGAACCAAGCACTGTTTCTATTGTTGATCCAGAAGAAATGATTGAAATTGATCGGGTTGAAACAGGGATTATGCCTCATGGTTCTCGACTTTTAAATAATGGTCTAAAACACTATTCAGTAGCTATGATGTCAGGTATGCTATATGAAATTGATGCGATGACAATGCAGATTACACGTACTCTATCTACTGCGCCACCCAATAAGAAAATGAATGCTCACAGTGGTCACAATATGAAAAAAATGGATCATAGTAACATGAAAATGGGTAAGAATAAAAGGATGTCAAATAAAGATAAAAAGGGCATAGCTGCCATGGGAAAAATGGCCATGGCCAAGATGGATCACAAGATGCCACCAGAGAAACCTACGTGGGTATATCCACATCCGAATGATAATCTAATTTATGTAGTGAATAACGGAACGGATAATGTAGTTGAGATTGATGTTAAAAAATGGGAAGTAGTACGAACTTTTAAAACTGACAAAGCTCCTTATAATTGTGAAGTAAGCCAAGATGGAAAATATCTTGTTGTTACTTATAAAGGAGCGGCTAAAACAGGA
>JAAZYT010000178.1 GCA_014239505.1 Fidelibacterota bacterium
AGAAATAGCTTTACCTTTCTTTCTGATATAGAGAAACCAAATTATATAGATACCTATTAACGATTTTAAATAATCTATTTGAATTTGATCAGCAGAAGAAACTTTAAAAAAAATAGTTAAGAAATATATAATCATTCCAGCAATTAATAAACCTGGAACAATGCCAAAAAAATACTTCTTTATAATCTTTTTTTCAATGTGCTCACGATAAACTGTTAATCTAGTAACATTACTTACCAGTTGAATAATTCCATGATATGCTACTACTAAATATCCATCTGGCATTATAATTGCCATTATACCTAGCAACGTAATACCACCTCCCATTCCAATAATAGCAGATAACGCTGAGGTTAAAAAAGCTGCAAGAATTAAAGCAAATGATTCAGCCATAGTGCTAAATTTAAGCCAATATTTAATGTAAATGTTTTGATTGAAAAAAATTAATTAATAATTATCTATGTTCATAAAAAACCCTGCTCAATATCATGGCACTTTAAATAAAAGACCTTTTTTTGAAGGTTGGTATCATAAAATATCTATGCCAAATGGTCAATCGATTGTTTTAATACCTGGAATTTATAAAAGCGGTTTAATAGATTATGAAACTGCCTTCATCATGATCTTTAATGGACAAAATGGAAATGTGGATTATATAACATTTTCTCCAGAAGAATTTATCTGCCACCCAAATAAATATGAATTGCAATTAGGCGCTAATTTTTTCTCATTAAATGAAATCATTTTAAATATTAACACTGACACAATTGTAGCTAAAGGACATGTTCAAAATCAAAATATAAAACCTTGGCCAGTGTCAATTTTAGAACCTGGATGCATGGGTTGGTATGCTTATGTACCAACAATGGAATGTTTTCATGGGATTTTAAGTATGGATCATCATTTAAAAGGTGAAATTGATATTAATGGTAAATCATATTTGTTTGACAATGGAAGAGGATATATTGAAAAAGATTGGGGTACGAATTTTCCAAAAAATTGGGTTTGGGCTCAATCTAATCATTTTGAGTTGCCCGGAATAAGTCTTTCAGTATCAATAGCAACAATTCCTTGGCGTAAATCAGAATTTTCAGGTTTCATTGTTGGTCTTCAAGTAAATGATTTTTTATATCGATTTACTCCTTATAGAGGATCTAAAGTTGATTTAGTAACATATAATGAAAATGAATTTTCTTGTCACTTTAAACAAGCTGATCTTGATCTTCAAATTCAACTTTACAAAGGGTCAAAAACCGGCATATTATTTGCTCCCGATAAATTCGACATGAAAGAAAAAGTGGCAGAAAATCTTGATGCAAAAATTAGGTTTAAATTAAAAAAAGGGAATAAAATTATTGCTGAAGGCAAATCTTCAAATGGTGCTTTAGAAATAATTGGCGACACTAAAAGCTTAATTGAAAATTTTACATAATTTTAAGGTTGTTGCCGTGTAAACACTGGTGAATTAATACTAGATAAAGATTTGTCATAAGTATAGCCACCATAATTAAAATGTAAAATATCATTGGGGTTGTTGATTTGATTTTTTATGATAAAGCGTGCCATCATACCACGTGCTTTTTTTGCAAAAATTGATATAATTCTGACTTTACCATTTTTAATCTCTTTAAAAATAGGAGTTATGATTTCAGTAGTTAATGCTTCATTATTTACTGATTTAAAATATTCAACTGAAGCACAGTTAACGATAAACTTTTCATCATGACTTTTTAACTCAAGACTTAAAGATTTAGATAATTCATCACCCCAGAAGGCATAAAGATTTTCACCGCTATCATTTTTTAATTTCGTACCCATTTCTAAACGATAAGGCATAATTAAATCGAGTGGCTTTAATAATCCATACAGTCCGGATAAAATACGCGAGTGTTTTTGTGCAAATAATATTTCATTTTCACTTAATGTATCAGCATCTAAACCTGCATAAGTATCACCTTGAAAAGTGAAAATTGCTTGGCGTGAATTATTACTAGAGAAAGGAGTCTCCCAATTTTGAAATCGTTCCCAATTTAATAGAGAAAGATTTTCACTTATACCCATTACTTCCATTAAGGTTGGAGGTTCAAAACTCTTAAGAATTGAAATTAATTTTTCTGAATACTTTAAATGTTCAGGTTGGGTAGAATCATATTCATGCTCAAAGCAATCTTTAGATAATTTCTTAGCAGGTGATAAAATAGTAATCATAATTAGATATCTTTTATATTAATAAGTTAAATAAAAGATTAATCCATTCATAAAAATTTGTGAAATTGCAGGCAAAGCATGGTTTAAGTTATTTTTAACTTTAATATGGGTCCCTACTGCTGCTAGCATAAGAAACACTAAACCTGTTGCACCAGTTAAGATGATAAGTCTATCATCCAAAATTAACATAAGACCAAAGGAAAGTTTTAATATACCTACGAGATCTCTTAACCAGTCCGGATAATTATAATTTTCAAATTCTTTAATTATATTATCATATCTAATTACCCAAACAAAGAATATTGAAGTGGCTACAAGAATTTTTAAAATTAGTAATAAGTATTGTTCCATAGGTCTCTTTCGATTTTTGTTATTTTAATATAAAAATTAATAAATGTGAATTCTAAATTTAGCTATGATTCAAAATGAGAAGCATCAGGTATTGAGAATTCATTCTTTAGTATTTTATCAAAAATTCTATCAAGAATTTTTATTCGATCAGATTCAGAATTTGTTGAAATAAGCATCAATTCAAATTCTGATGGTAAACTTATACCTTCGAGTAATTCGAAAGGAATATTTTTTTTCAAATGACCATCTAAATTTGAAGTTATTCCTAGCATTAGTAATATTTTTATATATTTATCTTTTAATATTTCAAAATTTTCTGAACTCTGATCAATTTTACTTTCTTTATATTTTACTTCACCTATTAATAGTTCACCATCAAGCGATTGAGAATTAAGTTTAAAAATATTTTCGCCTTTTGATATGATATCCATCCTGCCATCAGGGTAATTTTTAACTACCTTTAATACTTTCATAGAACAACCAAAGTCAGCAAGAGAATTATTATTCTGATAAACAATACCAAATTCACTTTTGTTGTTTATACATTCTGAGATTAAAATTTTATATCGTTCTTCAAAAATGTGTAACGGAACAATTTTTGTTGGAAATGAAACAAGGCTGAGTGGAAATAATTTTAAATGGCTCATTAAAAAAATTAGGATTTAGATACTTTAATTATATTACTTACAATCTCAACAATGTATTGATCAAGTTTTGAACTTGCTGGCCCTTTTGTTGGTTCACCTGATAGATTAAATTCTGAACCATGGCTTGAACATCTAGAAGAACCATTACTAAAGGCATTAAGCGTTGCTCCTGCATGAGTACAACGTCTACTAAATGCTAAAATTATACTTTCAGATTGTCTAAATAAAAGAATACCATTAGAGTCAAAGCTATTGCCTTGAGTAGCAACGGAACCACCCACTACTTTTAATTTATCAAAAGGACTTTGCTCTAAATTAAACTCAAGAGTGTCCTCATTAATATTAATGAAGTCATCATTAGACTCGTTATTCACGTCTTCACAAGATTGTAATGATGATAAAAGTAACGGTGATGAACACAAAACAGCAAATCGGCAAGCTTCACCTATAAACTCTCTTCTTTTCATTCTATAAACCTTTCAAATATTAAAAAAGACTTGCGAAAGTATTAATAAAATAATAATTTTACAACATAAATAACGCTCAAAACGCTTAAAATACTAATAAGGAGTTCTCAAATGAAAAATATTCTTTTAGCAAATTGCCTAGCTTTACTCATCGGTTGCGATCTACCTAACGTCGAAAATAGCTCTGCTAAAGTTATTGAAGGTGAAGTTATAATGGAAGATTTTGATTCAAAAAATTTACTAAACTGGAAAATTGTAAATGATTCTGTAATGGGTGGGCGATCTGATGCTACTTTAAAATTAAAAAATAATCTTTATGGCGTCTTTAATGGTTACCTTTCACTACAGAATAATGGTGGTTTCTCTTCTATTAGAGCATACTATCCTCCTGATTTAACAGATGTTAAATCCATAACAATTAGAATCAAAGGTGATGGTAGACAGTATAGTTTTCGTGTAAGAGGTAATACATCAAATTGGGCTTCCTATACACATACATTTAATACAGTTAAAAATAAATGGATTGAGAAAGAATTAATGATTAAAGATTTTTATCCGTTATACAGAGGATATTATTTAAATGATATGCCACTACTATCAGAAATGGTAATTAAAGAAATTGGTATTATGCTTTCAGATAAACAAACGGGTCCTTTTGAACTTGAGATTGATTGGATCAGAGCTAATTAGTGTTTGAATAGTATATTAAGTGTTTTTAGTGATCTTCCACAATCACACATTGTGGCAACATGTATTACTTTAATCATAGTTGGCGTTCTACTCTATTTACAACTTATTAACAATTGGTCTTTTAGTAAAAAATCTATTTATGCTTTTATATTAATACCTTTTGCAATAGAAATAGTTTTCCAATGCTTTGCACTTATTGATGGTACATGGTCATTTGAATCTAGCTTACCATTAGAATTTTCTTATATTACCAGCCTTAGCGCAATAACCTATCTTTTTTTTAATCATGAAAAAATTAACGGTTGGTTTTATTTCGCAGGTATATGGTCAGCAACTGCTGCTTTTTTAAATACCATAATGTTTGGCACTGAACCTTGGTATATCTTTTTAAGGTATTATGGGCATCATGGTATTTTATTATTTTTTGGATTACGCTCACTTTTTTGGAGTTTTAGACCTAAACTAAATGACTATTTGAGGTCAATTGTTTTAACCACACTTATTTTATCATTCGTGCATATAATTAATTCATTAATTGGTACTAATTATATGTTTACTTACTCTAAACCTAATGGCGCAAACTTTTCTCAATTAATGCCTGAATGGCCAGATTATTTAATACTTATTCTTAGCCTTGGGGTTTTCTATTATACAGTATTGTATTTTTTAGGGAAAAAAAGTTCAATAATTAAATCATAAAAAGTAAAATTAAGCGTGATATCCAACCTATTGTTCTAAGCCAATTATACTTTACTAAAGTATATATAATTTTATAATATCCATTTTTATTTTTTTAATTTAGGAAAGTGCTTCTAGTAATCGGTCGATTTGTTGTTTGGTATTATAAATATGAGTTGAAACTCTAATTGCATTATGACCATCTCTTACATGTTCATCAATATGAGTACTAATTAATTTCTCCATCATAGGAACAGATTCATAAGCATCTAAACCTTTCTTCTCAAATATTGTTGATCCTGGAGCTGAAAGATGATCATTTGGAGAACTTAGTATTGTAATACTATCAATTTTACTAAGACCCGCTTTTAAATAATTCGAAAGGGATCTACAGCGTTTTTCAATTTTTAAAAGCCCAATAGAGTTTATATAATCAAGAGCTGTACCAATAGCAGCTCTAACTGGAAAATCTTTAGTGCCTGGAGGGTTAAAGCCAGGTAGCTCGGGTTCATTCTCATGTACAAAAGGAGATGTAACACGCTCTCTCGCTTCATTATTAATATATAAAAAACCTGTGCCTGCTGGCGCAAGAATCCACTTATGTAAACTAACAGAATATGCATCACATCCAATTTCTTTGAGATTAATTGGAAATTGACCTGCAGCTTGAGCTCCATCAATAAGTGTTAATAAATTACGATTTTTGGCCATTTTAACTATTTCTTTTACTGGATATAAATGACCACCTCTTGTTACATGACAAAAACTAATAGCTTTAGTTTTTGATGTGATTGCATCAGAAATTCTTGAAAGAGTATCAGAGACACTTATTAATGGGCTTGGGATAAATACCTTTTTTAACTTAATCCCATCATTTTTTTGACGAACTAACCAAGGTCTGAGTCCTGCAGGATGTTCTTGAGATGAAATTAGTATTTCATCTCCCCTTTTCAAATTTATACTATGTGCTTGAATATCTAAAGCTTCGGAGGCATTACGCGTTAACACAATTTCTTTACTACCTACACCAAAAGTATTTGCAAGCTGTGGAATTACAAATTCAGAAATATAGTTCTGCAAATCATGTTTTCCATGTAACGGTTCTTTAGAAATTGATTGGTAACCTTTATTTATAGATTGAACTACACTTAGAGGTGGCATGCCTAAACTTGCATTATTCATATAGCTAATATTTTTATCAATGATAAAATGAGATCTTATTGATTTCCAATCTTTATCTGAAGTGGATAAAGGTGGCTCAACTTTATCTAATTTTAAATCAAAAGATTTAGAAAGTAATGGCGTACTTAAGCCAACTAAACCTGATTTGATAAATAATCTTCTTGAAAATTTATTTAAGTTATTTTTTGACATCTAAATACTCAATTAATATTAATCTAATTCGATCGGAAAAGTCTTTAGCCAATTAAATTGCCAATATAATTCTAAATTATTTTGTTTACTTTCAGGCAAATCAACTAACATAAATTCTTTATAACTTTCTTCAAATATTCCTCTGGGTGCATTATAAGACATCTCGATTGTTGTATCATCAATAAGTTGAGCTTCTACATTTATTCGATCTTTAGTTTTAATTATTAAACAATCAAAAGTATAATAATTTTTTATCTTACTACGCTTAAATGAAGCTACATATTTATTTTGTTCACCATATTGATTTAATATTTTATATGATGACCCATTTTTAATAATAATCCATCTAGCTCGTTTAGGAATCTCTTTGCGTTCTATTACTTTACCATCATCATATAATGTGCCCACAACATATTCAGTCCAAATACCTTCTAGTGGATCTAAATTATTATAATTGCTCTTAAAATATTTTCTGTAATTTTTCTCAGCTGGAACAACATAATTTGAATCCGGTTCAATATTAATTTTTGAACTACAAGCAAAAAAATATATACAAAAAAAGAGAATTGCGTTTTTTTCCATTCAACAATCTAAAACTGAAGTGCCAGGCTTAAATAATAAAAAATAAATATTTTCAATTTATTACTAGATAAAAAATAAATTATATTAAGTTCAATATATATATATATCGTTTATATCGCTATTATGTAAATAGGAGTTACTTTGAAAAAAATATTATTTATTCTGTTGAGTTCTTTATTTTTTCTTACTGCGCAAGAAAAAACCTCTAAAACACCACCCGCTATTAAATGTGTTGTTACTGGCGATGAAATTGACCTAGATGAAAGCAGTGCGTATAAAGATGGAAAAGTTTATTTTTGTTGTGCTGGATGTAAAATGGACTTTGATGAATCACCAAAAAAATTCTCAAAGGCTTCTAACTTTCAATTAGTATTAACAAATCAATATGAACAAACTAGTTGCCCTATCACCGGTGATAGTCCAGGGCATGATCATCACAAAGCAAAAGACATGAGAAAAACCATGGTTGAAGGTCTTTCAGTTGATCTTTGTTGTCCAGGTTGTTTGAAAAAAGTAAATAAGTCCAAAGATAAATTTTCTATGCTATTTTCAGATAAAGCTTTTGCTAAAGGCTTTACACTTAAAAGTGATAGCAAATCAAAAGATAAAATGTAATACCTTAGACTGATTACAGATTAATGCCAGAATTACCTGAGGTTCAATCAGTTGTTAATCACTTCAAGCCATATCTATTAAACCAGTTCATCCATTCAATTGATTATTTAAATAATTATGAGAAAGTCTTTGAGACTCACTCTTCTAATGATTTAAATAAGCATGTAGCTAATCAAAAAATATCTAAGGTCTGGAGAAGAGGTAAATACATAGTTATAGATGTATCTAATGGTCACTTATGTATTCATCTGCGTATGACTGGGCAATTACAAGTTGGGTGTAATAAAACTGATAACACAAATCATTTTACTGCATTAATCAATCTCAAGAATAAATCAAAAATTTATTTTAAAGATTACAGAAAATTCGGTCGTATTTATTTTTTTAAAGATTTAAGTATCCTCAATTATAGATTAGGTCCAGAACCATTTGATTCATCATTCAATTATAAATATTTAAAAACTACCCTAGCTAAATCAAGAGGTATGATTAAACCAAAGTTATTAAATCAAATGTTTATTGCTGGATTAGGAAATATATATGTAGATGAAGTATTATGGCAAAGCAAAATACACCCAGAAAAACCCTGTAATAAGATTAGTGGAATTAAAATAAAAAGATTATTTAATGCCATTCCAATAATCTTACAAAAATCAATAAAATTTAATGGAACTACCATTATTAATTTTTCACCAGGAAATAAAACTAAAGGTGAATTTGCAAACTATTTAAATGTTTTTGGTAAGCAAGGTCAAAGCTGTCCAAAATGTGATACTATTATTCGTAAGATCTTTGTTAGTCAACGTGGCACACACTTTTGTCCTAAATGTCAAAAGTTGTAAATTTATTATCTTTTAATTCAAAGACTTGGCTTAATGAATTTGAGAGTATAGCGGTCACTTTCACCAATTTTTTTAAGCTCTTTTTGTTTCTTTTTCAATATTGACTTATCTAATCCATTTTTAGAAAGTGTCGGCGGTAGGTTCCAGACTCCACCAGGATAATCTTTAGTATCTTTTGCATTGGAGTTTATTTGAGAAGAACCAACGTATATAAAACCAATAGCTTCAGCATCCTTGATCATACAAGGTTCGCATGTGTATCCTTTCTCATCAACTATTGAATTACTTCGATGATCAGTAACACCAAGTATACCACCTGGCTTAAGTGTATTAAACATGGCTCTTAATTTTTCAAATTCTGTATTACCTACCCAATTATGATAATTACGAAAAGTTAATATCATATCAGCTGAAGAAGGTTCTCCATAAGCATTACCCTTAAATGCAACCATCTTTGCATTACCATATAATCCTTTTTTTGCATTTAATCTATCTCTCTCGCTTTTATACCTATCTTTTATTCTTTGCTCATCAGAATCAGGGTCATAAGTAGCACTAATGTATTGCCCATTTTTATTTAAGTAAGGAGCTAAAATTTCTTGATACCATCCACCGCCAGGGGAAATTTCTACAACAGTCATATTATCTTTTAATCCAAAAAACTGTAATGTTTCTAAAGGACTTCTATATTCATCACGTGCTTTATTTTTTGAAGAACGGTGATTACCTTCTATAATATCTTGAAGTGATTGTGAATAGGAAAATGAGAAGCATAGTATCATTACTATTAATATTTTATTATAGAATGATCGATTAAGTGAGCGTTTGGGATTATTCATTATTAATTCCTCTTTCTAATACTAGTTATTATAAATTTTTCTCGTGTTTTTCAAAAAATAAATTAAAAATTGAATCAGTTTCTGATAAAATAATTTTGGTATCGTTAAGACGTGCTAAATAGTTTCGTTTGCGAAAATCATGATATAATAATAAACCATTGTGGAATCTATTTCCAAAAAAATATTTTTTAATTGATGCAGTATCAATATTGGCGGCATTATAACCTGGTTTAAAAAACTCTAAAGCGTGTTCCCGGTCAAAAGCTTCAGAACGTTGATCAATTAAATCTCCATTCAGTA
>JAAZYT010000160.1 GCA_014239505.1 Fidelibacterota bacterium
ATTTGCCATGTAATTAGAAACAGTGCTTGAACTAAAGTTCATTCTCCATTTCCAGTCTGCACCCATTAATGCAGCAGCAGCAGCAGCTTCAGATGCGCCTGCGCTAACATAGGGGCTAGCCGTATTTACAGGGTTAACTTTACCCCAGACTGCTTTGGCATGCCTAGTCCTTGCAACTAGAGATAAAACCTTTACAGCATTATCACCTGTAGCTAAGGATGAAGCTTTACCTAATATAGCAAGAGCTTCATCATATAACTGAGACATGTTAGCAGCTCCAATAGGATTTCCTGGTTCAGTTTTGTCTGAGTAAACAAAATCCTCAAACATATCAGCAATATAGACACGAACCATTGCAGCACTTAAATAAGCCAAGACTAAGTCTTGGTCATTCGGTAAGTCAGCGCCTAATCCTTCTAGGATTGTAATAGCTTTATCTGACATCCAACGTCCTTCACTAATATAAGGCCATGCTTGATCAACAAACTCATTATAGACATTTGTCATTCCACCTTTATCAATTTGATACCAAGCATCTCGTGAACCAATCCAAACAGACTCGTCAGTCGCAACTGCATGAGGCATCATCATATAAGTGATTCCTCGAAGAGAGGCATTCCAAGCACCATTTGCTAGTGCAGCTGCTGCACTAGGGTCTTGTAAGTCACCTTCAAGTAAACTGTTTGGGTTATCGACATCTAAATCACAGCCAATCAAGGTAAATCCAAGAAGAAGGCTGATTAATTTTGTTTTATTTTTCATTTTCATACCTCCTTACAGACCAACTTTGATACTTAAGTTCCAAATTCTTGGAATTGGAACTCCGAAAGCATCAATTGATTGTTGAAAACCATTTAGACCACCTCTGTTACCACTTATAGAATTTGTCTCTGGATCTATACCACTGTAATCAGTACTCATCCACAAGTTCTTACCTGAAACGGCAACAGTCATACTCTTAAGACCAAGGCGTGCAGCTAATGTTGCATCCACTTTGTATGAGAGACTTAACTCACGTAGTCTAACAAAAGAAGCATCTTCTATTGTATTTAGACCACTGTAAGGTGATAGGGCTAAGTGTTTACGAACCCATTCATTGGCAGCCTCTAAACGACCTATTCCAGCATTGGCTGGATTAATCAACCTAGACTCGTTATCAGCAGCCTCAGGTGTATTTCTGCCAATCAAACTGTGAGACTTACGAAAAGCATCAGTAAGGTTCGTAACTCCATAATCACCAAAACGTGATTCAAATAGAGTATTTAAACTCCAGTTTTTACCATAGTTAACTTTAATACCAAAAGAGCTAGTATAGTCTGGAGTTGGTTTACCAAGATTCCAGTCTAAAGCACCGGTTCCTTTAGCGCGACCAGCAGCAACATCAGCCTCTGTTGGTGTTGCCATTACAGGATTCCAGCCACTTCTTACACCAGCGCCGCCAGTAGTAAAGAAATTAAGTAAATCAGAATCACTATCTGATTTACCATCACCATTGATATCGATTGGATATTTATCATCTCGATTTAGCTTAGCACCAAAGTAGGTACCTGGAGCATAGCCTTCAGTTAAGAAGTTTCTGTAGCGAGGATAAGATCCACCTACTTTTTGCTCAGGTGCACCACCAAGACTAACAATCTTTTCTTCCAAATAAGATAAACTTCCAAAAACATCTACGGACAGATTTGAATTACGGATAACGTTAGCATCCATACCAACTTCCCAACCACTTGCATCAAGCTGTCCAATGTTAGATAGCTGAGTACGGAAAAAACCGCCAGAAGCTGGATAAGCACGTTGAATTAAAGCATCATCAACTGTTCGATCCCAATACTGGAAATCAAATGCTATCTTATCATTAAAAAGACCAACTTCACCACCCATCTCAATTTCAGTTGAGATTTCTGGTGATAAGGATGGGTCACCAACATTACCAGGTGCTAAGCCAGGACCAAACTCAGATGCCCATGGCAAAAAAGTTGTGAACTGGTCAAAGGCGCCAGGTTGTTGACCTGCTTTACCCCATGCAAAGCGTACACGCGCTGTAGAGACGGGACCAAGCTGTCCAATATGAGTAGTAGGTATGTAAGATACATTCACACGTGGATAAGTGATGGTACTGAAATCAGAACCAAATGCACTATTCGCATCTTGACGAATACCAACTGTTGTATACAAAAAGTCTGAGAAACCAATTCTAGTCTGCGCTAAAAAACCGGCTTCAATAACTTCAGAATAACTTGAATAAGGAGTACCCGGAGAACCTAAGGCACCAAGAACTTGAAGTCCTGGGCCTGGGAACTGTGATCCGCTACCTTGAATATCTTTATTAATAGTTTGAAACGCTTGAAATCCAGCAACATTTTCAAAGCTAAGACCGCCTAAATCCAATGCATAGTCTGCTTTGACATCCATTGAAAAGACTTTTTTATCAGCACTTCCCTTACCAAGATAACCTTGAACGTTTGAAGCAACTTTACCATCAACGTTATATCCAAAAGGAGTAAGGCTAGTAAACTTATTAAGAGTTGTATTCAAGCCAAAAGTACCTGATATATTTAGACCATCGGTTACTCTGTAGCTAGACTGCAATGAAATAGTGGTATTCTCACCTTCATTTTGTAATGAGCGATATGTCGTCTCACGTGCAGTAGCAAAAGCAATGGAGCCAGTAGCATTCGTTGCTGTTGAATGTTCAGGTTTCCCCATCTGAATAAGAGAGGTAGTACCATAAATATTATTATTATTCTGGATGGTATTATGATCAGTTTGAGAATAGTTTGTTGATAAACGAATTCTCATTCTATCCGTTGGAATAATATTAAGAGTGGCACTCATCATAAACTGATCTCGATTATCATTTGAACCAGGTTTAGTTGGGTCAGCTGAACCAACAGGCAAACCTAGTAATGTCGCCTTCTCATCATATGGACCATCAGAGTTCAAATAACGGAGACTTGCAAAATAAGTAGCACCTGGAGCACCGCCACGGACAGAAGCTGAAACTGTTTGGTTTGAGCCTTTATCATAAATCCAACCAATAAAGGGTACTTCTATCACTTCGTACGGTTTTAAACCGGACTTAGCATAGTCAGGAAATAATCCAGCCATGCGAGTTGCAGTTGCCTGGTCACGTGCAAAACCAGAGTTCTTCTTGAACCGACTTTCATCAAAGCTACTAGTAGAAGTACTCACCTCTGCAGTGAATTGCGGTTTAGAAATAGCACCTTGTTTGGTAAAAATTTGAATAATACCATTAGCAGCTTGCGTTCCATAAAGTGATGCAGCAGCAGCACCTTTAAGAATTTCAACTCTTTCAATTGCATCAGGGTTTATTTCATCCAAACGTGATGGAGTTCCACCACCAAATGAAGCACCCATAGTATTATCTAAACGAACACCATCAAGATAAATTACAGGTTCATTTGATTGAGATAGCGTTGATGTACCACGAATACGGATTTGAGCACCTTCACCATTCAATCCACCATTTGGTAACATTACTACACCTTTTTCACGACCTTGTAAAATATCTGAAAAATTAGTAATTGGAGCATCTTCAAGTGCGGACATATTTACCACACCAACAGAGTTACCAATTTTAGATTTTTCAACAGCTGTTCCGGCACCAGTTACAACCACCTCATTAAGGTTTAAAGCTGCAACGGAAAGACCAAAGTCTGACGTCGCATTTCCATCAACTGGTATATCTACATTAGCAGAGCTACTTGCAAAGCCAATATAGTTTGCGTTTAATCTCTGCGCGCCTGCAGGAACCCGACTAATTGCGTATTCACCATTAATATCTGTTGCAGCACCTAAATTGGTACCAACAACAAGCACATTGGCTCCTACTAGTGGGTCGCCCGTTTGAGCGTCAGTGACTCGACCAGAGACAGAACCTTCTTGAGCCATTAGAAATGTAGACATTCCTAAAATCATCAAGAAAGCAGTCTTAAGTCTATTATTGATTAAATTATTAATCATTAAGCCTCCTAGGTTTTAAAAATTTAATAGAATTAGGGGGAATTCATCGAATATTACGATATGAGTTCCTCCTGACTCTGTAACATGTTAGGCTTATAATCAATAAAAAGTCAACACAAAAGAATTTTAGATTTCTCAGACCTTATTTAAGCCATTTTTATATGTTTAGAATAATTAAATTAAATCAATGCGATTATGGATAAGAACATTAATTCGTAACAGTTTTTTTCAGGTAGGTGCAGGGATTCTACTTACAATGGTACTTGGCGGTATAATTCTACAATGGTTAGAACCAGGCGAAATATCTAAAAATGACAATCCTTATTGGTGGGCCATAGTAACAATGACCACGGTTGGTTATGGTGACTTTTCTCCAGCAACACCAGCTGGAAGAATGTTTGCTGTTATAATTATGTTCATTGGTATTTCACTTGTGTCATTGCTAACAGCATCTATTTCTTCTATTTTTGTTGCACAAAAAATTCGGGAGGGTAAGGGTTTGGAACAATTAAACTTGAATGATCATTTAATCTTGTGTGGATGGAATCCTAATGGAGGTCGAGTATTAGACTCTATTCAACATCTAAGTGGTGGTAAGAAAAAAGAATTAGTTCTTATTAACGAAATGAATGAGGAAGATGTCACCCAACTCAAGAATAGATATCAACAATTAAATATACATTTCGTTTCGGGTGATTTCACTCAGGAAGAAATATTAAATAAGGCCAGTATTTTTGAAGCAAATACTGTTATCGTTATACCGAATACTACGGGTTCCGAAGTTGCAACTTATGATGAGAAAACCATTTTTGCGACGTTAACAATTAAAAGTATGGATCCAAATATTCGTGTGGTTGCCTATTTATTAGATCGAGAAAATTTAACGCATATAAAGAGAGCAGATGCAGATGAAGTGGTCGTTGGAGATGATTTTAGTGCACATATATTAGCTTCTCATGTAGTTGACCCAGGAATACCACAGATTGCTAACCAATTAATTGAGAGTAATTCCAATTCGCGTTTTAGACGAGTAGAGATTCCAATGGAATTTATCAGTCAATCTTATAGTGATTTGTTTGATTATTATCGGAAATTAAATGGTTCGCTATTGATTGGTGTTTTTGCTGAGGATGAAAATCTTGGGATAGGTGCAATTCTGTCTTCGGATGCTTCAGCTCTTGATTCTTTTATTGAAAGAAAATTAAAAGAAGGAGGGATAAATCTACAGGAAGAAAGCAAAATTAATGTAGTGATTAATCCAAGCAAAGACTATACTATTAAAGAAGGAGAGCGGGCTATAATTATACCGTGAGTTTATAATGAATAATAATCAATTAAATCAATTTCAGATTTTTGATGATCTAAATGATGATCAAATAAGTCAATTTCATTCAGCTCTTAAAGAAGTAACAATAGATAAAGGCAAAAAATTTATTACGGAAGGAGAGCAGGGAGACTCCATATATCTATTATTAAGTGGTAGTGTTGAGATCAACCAAGCACTTACACTTTCTATGAATAAAGGAGAATCAGATAACCGTGAAAAAGCAATTTTAAAGCTTACAAGCGAAATGCATCCTCAGTTTGGTGAAATGTCAATATTTAATGAAGGTGATCGAAGAACAGCGAATGTTCGAGCAGAAACAACCTGCACTTTAGCACGTTTAGATAAATCGGATCTTTATTCAATTTGTGATGCGAATCCTGAGATTGGTTATAAAGTGATGCGAAACCTTGGCCGAATCATATCGGGTAATCTTGTAAAAGCCAATCAAAATGTTTTAAAGTTAACAACCGCATTTTCATTAATATTAGATCGTTAATTTTTATGCGCATCACCTATAGATAAAATCAAACTTTAATTTAATATGTCAAAAACAAAACTTGACAAATCTTATAATTGGAATGAGCTTGAAGATCATTGGTATCAACACTGGTTGGCAAACGATTATTTCAAAGGTGATTCCAATTCTAATAAAGAATCCTACTCCATAGTCATTCCTCCTCCTAACGTAACAGGAATGTTAACGATGGGTCATGTCCTAAATAATACGATTCAAGATGTTCTTATACGTAAGGCCAGAATGGAAGGTAAGAATGTTTGCTGGATTCCTGGCACGGACCATGCATCAATTGCAACTGAAACAAAAGTTGTAACTATGTTGGAATCTGAAGGGATTGATCTTGAAAGTTTATCAAGAGATGAGTTTTTATCTCATGCCTGGGAATGGAAAGAAAAATATGGTGGAATAATAATTAACCAACTAAAAAAACTTGGTTGTTCTTGTGATTGGGATCGTGAACGATTCACAATGGATGCAGGTTATTCAAAAGCAGTACTTGAGTCTTTTGTTCAGTTGTATAATAAAGGGTTAATATATAAAGGTCATAGATTAGTTAATTGGTGCCCGGTCTCGAAATCAGCAATAAGTGATGAAGAAGTAATTCATAAAGAAAAAAATGGAAAACTTTGGCATTTTATTTATCCTATATCTAATTCAGATGACTGTTTGACAGTTGCAACAACGAGACCAGAGACAATGCTTGGAGATACTGCATTAGCTGTCCATCCTGAAGATAATCGATACAAACATTTGATTGGGAAAACGATTACACTTCCTTTGGTAGGTCGAAAAATACCAATAATAGGAGATGATTATGTCGATCCTGAATTTGGGACGGGTTGTGTCAAAGTGACACCGGCTCATGACCCCAATGATTTTTTAATTGGTGAGCGTCATAGCTTAGAATTCATAAATATTATGAATGAAGATGCATCTATGAATTCGAATGTTCCGAATAAATATCAAAAACTATCAAGAGAAGAAGCAAGAAAAGCAGTGGTTGGCGATATGAAAAACGAAGGAAGACTTGATAAAGTCGAAGATTATACGAATAACATCGGATATTCCGAACGTGGGAATGTTCCCATCGAGTCTTATTTATCAGATCAATGGTTTTTAAAGATGGATAGTTTAGCTAAACCAGCATTGGAACTTGTTAATTCAAATAAAATAAATTTTCACCCCTCTCATTGGGTCAAAACCTATAATCATTGGATGAAAAATATTAAGGATTGGTGTATTAGTCGTCAACTTCGTTGGGGACATCAAATCCCAGTTTGGTATCTTAATAGTGACCCGAGTCAAATACATGTATCTGTAGAGGGACCTGATGATCCAGATAATTGGACACAAGATAATGATGTCTTAGATACTTGGGCCTCATCGTGGCTATGGCCTTTTGCAGTTCATGATTGGCCTAACTCCGATGAGAACTTAGATACTTTTTACCCTACAAATGCATTGGTCACTGGTCCAGATATTATCTTTTTTTGGGTTGCACGAATGATTATGGCAGGTCATGAATTTTTAAATGATATTCCATTTAAAGATGTGTATTTTACTTCAATCCTTAGAGATGAAACCGGTAAGAAGTTTAGTAAATCTCTAGGTAATTCTCCTGACCCATTTGATTTATTTAAAGAATATGGTACAGATGCAACACGATTTGGTACAATGTTAATGGCACCTCAAGGTTTAGATGTTTTATTCTCAAATGATCGATTAGAGATCGGTAGAAATTTTATGAATAAACTTTGGAATGCTTCTCGCTTTGTACAAATGAATTTAGATGAAGAAGATATAATAACAACTAATTTAGATGAACTGAGTCTAGATCTTCCTGAAAAGTGGATAATTAATCGCCTGAATCAAACAGCTCTAAAAGTTAATAAAGAATTAGAAAAATTTAGATTTAATGAAGCTGCTAAAGCTATATATGAGTTTACATGGAGTGATTTTTGCGACTGGTATATTGAAATTGCAAAAACCAGGTTTTATGGAGTTGATAAACAAAAAGCAAAAGAGTCTCAGGCTGTTTGTATTTTTGTAATTAAAGGTATCTTAACATTACTTCATCCTTATGCGCCGTTCATCACAGAAGAAATATGGTCTTATTTTAAAAATGATACGGATAAAGATCTCATAGTATCTCCATGGATAAAAGGTGATAAGTCTCACCAAGATATTAATGCTGATGATTCAGTAGATTTATTAAAGCAAATAGTAACTGCGGTTAGAACAATTAGAAGTAGTATGAATGTACCTCAAGACAAAAAAGCAAATGTTTTAATACGAGGTGTAGGTGAAAATAGGTCAAAAATTGAAGCGTTTGAAAATATTATCATAGCATTAGGAAGAATTGATAAATTGACTTTAGCGGATGAAATAGAAAAGCCATCGCAAACTGCAACTGCAGTAGTCCAAAAGATGGAGCTATTTGTTCCACTTAAAGGATTAATAGATTTAGATCAAGAAATGGAGCGTCTTTCTAAACGAATGAATGAACTTTCAGGCCATCTTGAAAACACAGAAAAAAAATTAGCAAATAAAAATTTTGTTGATCGGGCTCCTGATAATGTGGTTAAGCACGAAAACCAAAAATTGCAGGACATGACAGCTGAATTTAATCTCGTAAAAGCAAACTTGGATATGTTACAATGAAAAAGATTATCGGAATACTTATAGCTTCATCTTTACTAATTGCTCAGTCAAAAAATGCAACAATGACAATGTATAAGGATGGTTTTGGGCTTGTTAAACAACCTGTATCTTGGGATGTTGCTCTTGGACAAGATACAATATCATGGGATCTTTTGCCTGTAGGATTGATTAAAGATTCCCCTTTTCTTACCCTGCAAAATGGCATAGTAAATATGCAGCGATTAAATCAGGATGTTTTCTATTTTTCTGAGTATTTAAATAATTTTCTAGGTAAAGTTATTCAAGTCGAATTAATCAATGGAACTTCTTTTAAAGGTACGTTAGTTGAAATGCGTGGAGATAATATTACTATTACTCAAAAAAGAACAACAATATCATTTAACCGAGATAGAGTAGATTATATAACAGTACCAGGAAAGCCAAACAATGCTATTTTCAAACCTTCTTTAACTTGGGTAATATCACCATATAAAAGATCAGGTAGTGTTACCGGAAACCTAATATATTTATCAAAAGGTTTTGACTGGGATGCCACCTATAGGCTTATTTTAGATGAGTCGGGTAACGTTGCTGAATTTTTGGCTGAGGCATATATTAAAAATAATAGCAATTTAGATTTTATTGATCTATCAATTCAATTAGTTGAAGGGAAGCTAAAGCAAAATGGAAATATGAGTACTCCTCCTATAATGATGCGTTCAATTTCTGAAAGTGAAAAAAATTCAGAAATGAAAGAGGATCCCTTAGGAGATTATCATATCTATTCATTAGGAAATAAAATCAATTTAAAAGGGGAAGAAAGTATTACAACACGTCTTTATTCTTCTAGAGAAGTCTCGTTTGAAAAAACTTATTTATTTGAGAATGATGAAAAAAGTCAAAAAGAAGAGCCCCTTGGAATTGAATATCAAATCTCGAATACGAAAGAAAATAATTTGGGAGTACCATTGCCAAAGGGGAAGATTCAACTCTATCAATCATCATCAAGTGGAAATATTGAGTATGTTGGAGAAGATGAGATTCGACAGGTACCAAAAGGAGCTAATGCAACAATTATATCTGGCCGAGCTTTTAACGTTGTAGGTAAACGCAAAGTTTTAAATTATGATAGACAAAGAAAAAGTGAAGAAGGTACTATAAGTATTGAAGTATCAAATACCCTTTCGAAAGATATTAAAGTTCGCTTAATTGAACATATATATGGTGATTGGGTTATACGAGATGCTTCAGCAAATTATAGAAAAGAAGATGCTTCAACTATTCACTTCCCTTTAATGATTCCTGCAAATACTTCAAAAATTATTACTTATACCTATCGTAAGGAATGGAAGTAATTGGTTGTGCCTGAAAAGGCTTTATCTCTTTCTTCATCAATCAAATCATTAAAAGGCATCGGCGCTACCAGATCTGATGCTTTTTCTGCGATTGATATTTTTTCCGTTTTAGATCTTATTAGTTATTACCCCAGGAAGTATCTAGATCGTTCAACGGTTCTTCCTATCTCAAAACTAAAGGTCAATCATGATGCTACTATAATTGGAAAAGTAGAAGCAGCCGGAATGAGGCGAGGAAAGCGTCGTCAATATTTTCAAGCTGTATTATCTGATGGCAAGGGTATGGTGACACTGACTTGGTTCAATGGAGCTCGATATATCAATAAATCTATTTCTGTTGGAGATCGTCTAGCGGTTAGTGGTAAAGTAGATTTTTTTAATGGTCATCAAATGGTACATCCTGAATATGAGAAATTAAAAAATGATGAAGACCCAGTGAATTCAGGGCAAATTATACCTCTTTATTCAATTCCTGCTGAACTTAATAAGGCTGGAATAGATAGTAGAAATATTCGACGAATGATTCAAACAACTTTTAATCAATTAAAAGATGTCCCTGACCATTTTTCTGACAGTTTTAAAAAAGAGTATAGATTAACAGCTCTTGATTCAGCTTTAAGAAATATTCATTTTTCTAAATCTGAAGAGAAACTGAATGAAGCGATTAATCGCTTAAAGTTTGATGAACATTTTTTTCTTCAATTGCTTATGGCTATTCGTAAATCCTCTTCAAAAAAAATAGGAACAAAAGCATTAAATAAAATTGGTCCAAAATATAAAATTATTTCTGAAAACCTTGATTTTGAACTTACGAATGCACAAAAAAAAGTTATAAAAGAAATAAAATCTGATTTAGCTGAACCTTTCTCAATGAATCGTCTTTTGCAGGGTGATGTTGGTTCGGGAAAGACGATTGTCTCTATTTTAGCTACAACAATTGCAGTTGCAAATGATGCACAAGTAGCTATAATGGTACCCACAGAAATTTTAGCTCGCCAACATTATGAATCTTTCAAAAAGCATTCTGAAACTGCTCACATGACTTGCGCGCTTCTTGTTGGAGGTACACCGGCAAAAGAACGAGGTAATATTTTAAATGCGCTAGAGAGCGGTCAAATTAATATTATTATTGGGACTCATGCTCTCATTCAGAAAGATATTATTTTTAAATCTTTAGGTTTTTGCATTATTGATGAACAACATCGGTTTGGTGTAAGTCAAAGGGGTACGCTATTATCCAAGGGTTCAAATCCGCATTTATTAGCGATGACGGCAACGCCAATACCTAGAACCCTAGCAATTACTTACCACGGTGATATGGATCTATCAATAATTGATGAGATGCCAAAGAATAGAGTTCCGGTTGTAACTAAAACAGTGAATGAAAGTAGACTAAAAAAAGTTTATCAATTCATGGATGATGAAGTTTTAGAAGGAAGGCAGTGTATGGTTGTGTATCCACTAGTTGAAGAATCAGAAAAGTCTGATTTAAAAGCTGCAGTTGAAATGCACTCTCATTTGTCAGAAAAAATATTTCCTAAATTAAAAGTAGGACTCTTGCATGGTAAAATGAAAAAGGTCGAAAAAGATGAGATCATGACTAGTTTTAATCAAAATAAAATTAATATTCTTATTTCAACAACGGTGATAGAAGTTGGAATAGACATCCCCAATGCTACGGTTATGCTAATTGAGCATGCAGAGAGATTTGGACTTACGCAACTTCACCAACTTCGAGGTCGAGTTGGCAGGGGGTCTGAAAAAAGCTATTGTATTTTGGTTCATAGGAAAATTACAGAAACTTCAAAAAATAGACTTAGGATTATGGAATCTACCAATGATGGTTTTAAAATTTCTGATGAAGATTTAAAAATAAGAGGCCCCGGCGAGTTTTTTGGTATACGTCAAAGTGGATTTTTAAAATATAAAATTGCAAATATGGTAACAGATGGTCCAATTCTAAGAAATGCAAGAACTGCAGCTTTTGCTTTGGTAAAAAAAGATTCTACTTTAAGCCAGCAAGAACATAATAAAATTCGAAGTCGATTAGTAAATGAATATCAAGACAAACTTCAAAATGTAAATATTTCATGATTTATTAGTTTTTTTAATTTAGTTACTATTTAACGTAATTTTGTTGGCTGATTACGAAACAATTTTTATTAAAATAATTATAACTTATTTAAGAGGAAGAGCATGACCGAAGAACAATTAAAAAAAGAAGATCAACTATTTATTCACCTTGTAAACACATTTGTACAGAGTGCTTGGATTTCATTAGGAAAGGTTAAAAATCCAGTATCTGATAAAATGGAAAGGAACTTAGATCAAGCTACTTATTATATAGATTTATTGGATATGCTTCAAACAAAAATGAAAGGTAATCTTAGCGAGTGGGAAGAACAGTTTATAATTCATAGTCTAAGTGAGCTAAAACTAAATTTTATTGACGAGCAAAAAAAGTCATCTGAAGAAGATAAAATTGATGAAGACAAAGAATCAACGCCACCAGTAAAAAAAGAGAAACCTAAAGCAAACAAGAAGACAAAATCATCAAAGAAGTCATCAAAAAGTAAGAAAGAAAAATAAAATTGATTCATAAAGATTTCATTCAATTAAACCGTTTTGTTGCCGTAGTAACGCTCGGTCTTTCATTCTTAATATATCTATTAACTATGGCGGATACAGTCCCTTATTGGGATTCAGGTGAATTTATTGCGACTTCATTTATTTTAGGAGTTCCTCACCCTCCTGGAAGTCCATTATATTTGATTATTGGTCGTATCTTTTCTATGATTCCATTTAATCCTGACATTGCATTTCGTATCAATCTTATTTCTCCAGTAGTCAGCTCTTTAGCTGTTATGTACTTATATCTTGGTAGCGTCAAATTAATATCAAATTACAGAGGTAAAATACAAACTCAAATAGATGCATTAATTACTTTTGGAGGAGCCTTAGTTGGTTCGCTAACATTTGCATTTACCGATTCACATTGGTTTAATGCTGTTGAGGCAGAAGTATATGGATTTTCTACATTTTTTACAGCAATTGTAGTTTGGTTGATCCTTCATTGGGCAGAAAGAGCTAATGAAAAAGGAAATGAAAGATATATCTTAATTATTGCTTATATGATTGGATTAGCAACCGGTGTTCATCTACTAAATCTATTAGCACTTCCTTTTGTAGCACTTATTATTTATTTCAAAAAATATAAATTTTCGTTCAAAGGGTTTTTAATAACAACCTTGATAACTGGTTTGGTTTATTTAATTATTAATGTTGGTATTATTAATGGAACTCCAAAGCTTGTTAATGCTATTGGTTTATCAATGACTATTTTACTGGCTTTAGCCATTGTTGGCGCAATGGTCTACACTGTTTCAATAAAAAAAATTCAATATGCGCTAGCACTTACCTCTGTGGTCTTTATACTAATAGGTTATTCAACCTATGCTATGATATTTATTCGATCAGGTCAAAGCCCAGCAATTAATGAGAATGACCCATCTACTGTTTCACGTGCGATTGCTTATATGGAAAGAGAACAATATGGTCAAATGTTCCAATTTCCAAGACGATTTGATGGTTTGCCATCAAAACATGAAGCTGTAGGTAGACCTACAAGTGGAAGAGAATATTCTCCCTCTCAAGATAGGAAATACAAAACGTATCGTTTAGATAAGCAATGGAATTATTTTTGGAGCTATCAAGTAAAAAAAATGTATTGGCGGTATTTTTTATGGCAGTTTGCAGGAAGAGGGCCAAGCACTGATAAATATGTAACAGCTTACGGCGCCACGACTGACCAAGATGGTGTAGATTGGTTTCAATTTGGTTTTCCACTGGCTTTTCTTTTTGGCCTCTGGGGAATGTTCTTTCATTTTCAAAAAGATAGAGAGCAGGCTTTTTCTGTATTGAGTCTTTTTCTTATGACGGGTCTTGCTATTATAATCTTTGTTAATCAAGATAATCCTCAGCCTAGAGAAAGAGATTACTCTTATGTGGGTAGCTTCTTCGCCTTTGCAATGTGGATCTCAATCGCTGTATCGGCACTTGGAGATTGGGTAAAAAAATATTTAAATAATAAACCCTATTCAAAAAATGTATTAATCGGAATCTTTTCATTCCTCTTATTAGCGATGCCAGGAATGATGTTAAGAGCGAATTATCATGAACATAATCGTTCTGATAATCGACTTGCCTGGGATTACAGTTATAATATTTTACAGTCTTGTGAACCGAATGCTATCATATTTACGAATGGTGATAATGATACTTTTCCACTTTGGTATTTACAAGAAGTTGAAGGTATTAGAAAAGATATTACGGTTGCAAATCTTAGTCTTTTAAATACTGAATGGTATATACGCCAAATACGTGATTCTCGTCGAGCAAATCAAAGTTCATCCGAGTTAGATCAATTTATAAACATGACGGATAGTCAAATTATAGATATTTCTTCTGGGCTTCAGCCTTGGAAGTCCAGGAATGTTCAAATCCCAACCCCTAAATCTGAAAAAAATAAAGATGGTTTTATAGAATGGCAAGTGAATCCTACTTTTGCTGGTGCTGCACTAATGGTAAAAGATATGATGATTTTGAAAATTATTTCTGATGCTAAATGGAAATATCCAATATATTTTGCTGTTACAGTACCTGCGAGTAATAGACTTGGTCTCGAGGATCATATTGAAATGGAAGGGTTAGTTTATCGCTTGCGTCCGCATAAAATAGATAAGCGAAACCCTATTAATGAGGAACGTATGTGGACGAACCTTATGTCGGGATCTAATTCTGATGTTTGGCAAAAAGATATTGAAGCAAAAGAGTGGTTGCAACTTGAAGGCGATATATGGTCAAAAGACTATAAACCTGGATATCTTTATAGAAATCTAGGAAGAGAAGATGTTTATTATTTTCCATCAACAAATATACGCCTCCTTCAAAATTTAAGAAGTGCTCATATGCAATTAGCTGCATATCATTATATGGCTTTTAAAGATTATCAAAATACTGATTCAGAAAAATCAGAAATGCACCGAAAAAAGGCTTTAGCTGTAATAGATAAAATGCAAGATGTTATACCAGAACGAACAATTCGATATGATGCGAAAGATCTTCACTATCAATTGGGACGTCTATATGGTGAATTGGGTAATAAAGAAGAATTAAAACGTATAATGGATATCCTCATGCAGAGGAGTGACCTTACAATTAGAGATAAGGTAGACTATGGTCAAGCGTATCTTTCACAATTAGATTCATTTAATGTAGGTAAAACTATTTTTGAAGGACTATATGAAGAATTTAAATCAATTGAAAATGGACAACGTCTAGTTTCACAAAATGAAATGCAAGAATGGAGAAATTACTTTACGCAGATTGTTTCTTCCTTGATTTTCACCTACAAAAAGTTAGATATGATTAATGAAGCAGAATTAGTAATCTCAGATTGGTTAAATAAAAACCCTAACGATCCGGTTGCTAAACAACTCCTTGAAGATTTAAAATTAGAATAATGTAAGTAGGTAAGAAGAGATTTTGGTTTAATCTCTTATGAAGTTAAATATGGAAAATCCAAAAGTATCTATTATTATTCCACATTGGAATGGAATTGATATTCTTACTGAGTGTTTGGAATCACTTACATTAACAGAATATGATAATTTTGAAATTATTGTTGTTGATAATGCATCAACTGATGGCAGTCCTGATTTAGTAACTTTAAACTTTCCTCAAATAAACCTAGTAGAAAATTCTGAAAATTTTGGCTATGCGGGTGGTTGCAATCGAGGAGCTAAGATAGCCAATGGTGAATATCTTGTTTTTTTAAATAATGATACAATTCAAGAGCCAAATTGGCTATTTCCACTAGTTGATTTTCTTAAATTGAATTCCAAAGTTGCAGCAGTTCAACCTAAAATTTTAAATTATTATGATCGTACAAAGTTTGATTATGCTGGCGGAGCAGGAGGCTGGCTAGATATTTTAGGGTTTCCTTTTGCTAGAGGGCGAATTTTCCAAGAATTAGAAGAAGATAAAGGTCAATACGATAGTATGCGGCCAGTTTTTTGGACAAGTGGTACAGCATTTATGGTGAGAAAAGTTGATTTTGAATTGGTTGGGGGCTTCGATGAAAGCTTTTTTGCTCATCAGGAAGAGGTTGACCTTTGTTGGAAATTTCATCTGGTGAATAAAGAAACTTGGGCTATCCCAAGTAGTGTAGTTTATCATAAAAATGCGGTAACTCTACCAATGTTCTCTTTAAAGAAACAATATTTAAACCACCGAAATTCACTGCAAATGGTTCTTAGTAATTATAGTTTACCTTTAGCCTTATACATTTTGCCAATTAGATTTTCATTAGAATTTGTTGCATTGAGTTATGCCTTACTTAGAATGGATTTCAATCATGTATTTGGAATAATAAAATCATTATTATGGATCATTACACATCCATTTGCTATTTTGAAAAGGCGGAAGCATATAAAAACGATAAGAACAGTTAAGGATAAAAAAGTTTTATCTTGGCTATTTTGGGGTAGTGTGGTTTTTGATTACTATATAAGAGGTAAGAAAAGATCAATTGATATTATTAAAGAATAACTATTTTTTACTTAAACCGCGAATGTAAATATCTTTGTGTGCTGGATCTATCTCAGAAAGACGAAGCAACATTTCTTTTTGGCCTAATAAATTTAAACGGTTAACGAGTTTCTCCCTGTGAGCATTAATAAAATATAGTGTTCTTCCAGTTGGAAATTGGCGAAAAACAATTTCGAATCCTTCCATCATAAGTTTGAACTCATTTAATGCGTCATCGGGGTTGCCTTGATCAAAAAGATCCATGGCCACATAAAATGCAAAACGAGCTTCACGAAGGCCTTTATTGCCAGTAACTTCTTTTAATAATTGTACGCGAGAACTCCATCCTTTTGGATAATCAGAAGCCATACCTCTTAATGCGATTTCACGAGCTTGTCCATAACCATAATTACCACCATAAAACTCATAAGTATCCATCCATCCAGCTAAAATAGCATAAGCATAATATGCAAAAAAGCTACCTAATGGATCAAAAATAACTGGATCAAACTGTATTGAATTTCCACCATTGTAATGAAACTGAAGTGCCTTATCAAAATATCTGATATCTGACCCATCAGAGACCAATACTTGTGCATGAAAGGTTTCCATGCCACCTTTTTGAGCAACGCCTTGAAAAACAATAGATATATTAAGAGGAATATTTAGACCCTGAAATTTATCATCCCATAGTTGTCCTCCAAAGAAACGCCTTACTTCATCTCGAATTGATGAGACTTTTTGTCGTTCGCTAGCACGAAGAAGTCTATCATCTACTGTAACTTCAACTTTCCCAAATTGACCTATTAGTAATGATGATAAGATTAATAGTGAGATAAGAGTTCTCATAGATGGAAACTAAGGGAATTTCCTGACCAAAAAAAGTATCATCGGTTTAAATCGTGCACCACAATCGTTGGGGTTTTTTTGGTTGAGGAATAATGGGTAGATTTAAGTATGATTAACCGTGTGAGATTATTATTTATTTTTATTGGATATATTTATTCACAGGGCACCAGTGGGATTGATTCATTAAGCATTATTTCAGATAGTTGGTGTAAAGATTTACCACGTGCCATTTATGCGAGTCTTGAACCAGTACCTGTATCAAGTGAATGGTTTTTGGTTTATAAATTAGAAAATGATGTTTTTGCCATACATGAGCCACGCCAGTGGCAAGAGGTAATCTCTTATCTAATTTTAGGCAAAGAAAAAGCCCTGCTTTTCGATACGGGAAATGGTATAGGTAAAATAAGTGGAGTAGTGAATGAACTTACAAGCTTACCTGTGATTGTAATTAATTCACATACACATTTTGACCATATTGGTGGTAATTCAGAATTCCGAGATATTCTTGCAATGGATACGGATTATACCAAAAATAACTCTGGTGGATATTCCAATGAACTAGTTTGGGAAGAAGTATCAAAAGAAGCATTATGTGGTGCACTCCCTGATGATATAAATATCTCAACATATCATACACCCAATTTTAAAGTAAAAAAATTCATAAGGGATGGTTATAAAATCGATTTGGGCGGCCGTATTCTTGAAGTATTGAGCACCCCCGGGCATACACCTGATGCAATTTCAATCCTCGACTCAGACTTAGGACTACTTTGGGTTGGAGATTTGTATTATGATGGCCCTATTTGGTTATTTGCACCCGAAACAGACTTAGATGCTTATTATCAATCGGTTGAACGCCTTTCTAATATAGTAGAGCATTTAAATACTTTGCATCCGGCACACAATGGACCAATTGCCGATCCTGGATCCTTAAA
>JAAZYT010000125.1 GCA_014239505.1 Fidelibacterota bacterium
AAGAGGGTGGACTTCTTGGGCGAACTAAAAAAATAAAGTTATTAAAAAATAGTATAAATGAATTAATTATTCAAAATAACAATGATAATAAATCTCTTAGTGTTTTATTAAAAACAATTGAAGTTGAAAATTCTAAATTAGATTTATTAATAGATAAACAAGATAATCTATCAGTTAATCTTAGTAAAATTGAAAATAGTCTTATTCAAAATCACTTCAAACAATCACAAAATCTTGAAATAATTAAAGAACTCAATCAGGGCCTAGTTGATATTAAAAAACAGATTAAAGATCTTAAGGATTCTGAAAATAAATTAGTTCCAAATCTATCTAAAAGTGAGGAAAGTATAAAAGAACTTCTAGATAAGGTTGATCAATGCTCTAAAATACTCATTAGTATGCAGGCCGAACGCGATACCTTTCAGCAAGCTGTTCAAGAACTACGAATTGAGCTACTTAATTTTGAGAATAAACGTGATAGTATAAATTTTCAAAAACAGGTAGCTAGTGAAACTATTGAAGAATTAGATAAACGCCAAAAAATTATCGATAATGAAATATTAGAATTAGTTTCGAAAAGAAAGTCACTTAAAGAGCAAATTTTAAAGTCAGATAGTGAACTTAAATCAATTTCTGGAAAATTAGTAAAAGAACGTTCAGTTTTAAAGCTTAAACATGATACCGTTAATGATACATACCAATCCATGGAAGAAATTCAAAATACAATCCGTTCAGAGCAACAATCACGTGAAGCTTTATTAGAAGAGTTAAAAATAAATGAATTAAAAATTGTTGAACAAGAGCAACGAATAAATATTATTAAAGAACGCATTAAAGATCGTTATTCAATGGATATTCCATCAGATTTAATTGTTGATGATGATCTAGATGACTTAGAACTTCGTGTAGAACAAATTATGAGAAGCATTGATAGTATTGGTCCAATTAATATGGCTGTTCAATATGAATACGAAGAAGAACAAAAACGTTTGGAAACACTCATTGAACAAAGAATTGACTTAACTACTTCTGAAGAAAATTTAAGAGAAACCATTCAGCAAATTGATAGAGTTGCAAGAAAAAAATTCCAAGAGACATTTGATAACATCAAATTAAACTTTGCTAAGCTATTTGGAATGTTTTTCGAAGGTGGGACAGCAACACTTTCATTGATTGGTGACCCAGATCCACTTGAAGCAGATATCTCTATTCATGCTCAACCACCAGGGAAGAACAATCAATCACTTAGAATGTTATCAGCTGGTGAAAAATCGCTTACTGCTATAGCACTATTATTTGCTATTTATCAGTATAAACCTAGTCCTTACTGTATTCTTGATGAAGTAGATGCACCATTAGATGATGTTAATATTCAAAAATTTAAACGAGTTCTTAACTCTTTTGCTGATGAAACTCAATTTATTGTAGTAACTCATAATAAATTAACAATGGAGGTTGCAGATTATCTTTATGGTGTTACGATGGAACAAAAAGGTGTTTCAAAGTTAGTATCAGTAAAATTTGATGAATAAAAGTGGCTTTATATTTATCAAATTTATGAATTAGATTTCTTTTTTATATTTTGTTTTGTGACATTTTGGAGGATACCATTGATTGCCTGTGCTTGAATCAATACACTTTTTTTCAGAAGTGTCTCCAGTGATATTATAATTTTCATCAAGACAATAAGATTCTTCTTCAACATTGACGAAAAATGATTTATTACTTGACGCCATTTCATATTTGAAACAATTTCCACTAAAACAAAATGTTTCACCTACGTCATACCAAGTGAAAATTTTTGTATTTGCATTTGGACCTGTAATTATTTCTTTTCCTGTACCATTATCATAAATTTCAAGAGTTATTGTCAATCCTTTTCCTTTTAATCCACGCCATTCAGTATCATCAATCTCGCCACTACATGATGCAGATTCGTAAGTCCCCATTTCTGTAACTTTCCAAGTACCAACAAAAAGACTCTTCTCTTCACTTTCTTTTTCTTCACAGCCACTTATAATAAATAATAATAAAAATAATAACTTTTTCATTTTGTATTCCTAATGCTAAAAATAGAACATAAAATTACATTATTTTTTAAAAAAAAACTCCATTTTTGAATCGTTCTTTCCATTAATAATAAAGTAATTTTAAATATGCAAATTTCAACTATACGCAACTTTTGTATTATTGCTCATATTGATCATGGCAAATCTACTCTTGCTGATAGACTTTTAGAGGAGACAAATACCTTATCTAAAAAGGATATGAAAGCTCAAGTCCTTGATAGCATGGACCTGGAGCGTGAAAGAGGGATAACTATAAAAAGCCATCCAATTAAAATGCAGTATACTCATAAAGATAAACAAACCTATACTTTTAACTTAATTGATACACCTGGTCATGTTGACTTTACATATGAAGTATCTCGTTCACTTGCAGCTTGTGAAGGAGTTTTGCTATTAGTAGATGCAGCGCAAGGTGTTGAAGCACAAACTGTAAGTAATACGTATCTTGCAATTGATAGTAATCTCACAATTATCCCTGTAATTAATAAAGTAGACTTAGCAAGTGCACGCGTAGACGAGGTTAAAAGTCAATTAATAGAATTAATTGGATGTGATGAAGAAGAAATAGTTTGCGCCAGTGCAAAAAGTGGAATTGGAATTGAAGATGTATTTGACGCAATTATTGATAGAATACCGCCACCTGAAGATAATTCAGATAAGCCACTAAGAGCTATGGTATTTGACTCTATTCATGATAACTATAAAGGTGCTATTCCCTATGTAAGGGTATTTGAAGGTGTTTTAAAAGCAGGTGAAACGGCAAAGTTTTTTTCTCACAATACCTTTTATGATATAACTGAGGTTGGACATTTTATACTTAAACAAGTCCCCTCAAAAGAGCTTCGCGCCGGAGATGTTGGATACCTTTTGGGTAATATTCGAGATGTTTCACACATTCTTCCTGGAGATACAATCACTACTAAGCAAAAACCAGCTTCTGAAGCATTGCCAGGTTTTAAAGAGATTAAGCCAATGGTCTTTTCTGGACTATATCCATCTGACTCAGATGATTATGACCAACTTAGAATAGCTTTAGAAAAATTAAAGCTTAATGATGCTTCGCTTCTTTTTGACCCAGAAACAAGTGAAGCTTTGGGCTTTGGGTTTCGCTGTGGATTTTTAGGATTACTTCATATGGAGATTATTCAAGAGCGTCTTGAAAGAGAATTTGACTTAGCGCTTGTAACTACAACACCAAATGTTAAATATAAAGTTGAATTAAGATCTGGTGAAATTATTGAAGTTGATACCCCGGCAAAAATGCCTCCTACTGGTGAAATTCAATCTATAATGGAACCACATGTTTCTGCTGAAATCATAACACCAAAAGAATTTATTGGTAACATAATGACTCTTTGCCAAAAGAAACGTGGGGTTTATAAAAACACAAACTATATTTCAACGGATAAAGCTCAACTTCATTATGATCTTCCTCTAGGAGAAATAATTTTTGATTTCTATGATAAATTAAAATCTACAAGTAAGGGTTACGCTTCATTAGATTACCATTTATCAGATTATATATCTGGAGATTTAAAAAAATTAGATATTTTGATTAATAACGAAACTGTTGATGCACTGTCATTTATTACACATTCTAATGATGCCTATCAACGTGGAGTATCTATGTGCTCTAAATTAAAAGAGTTAATCCCTAGGCAAATGTTCGATGTACCTATTCAAGCAGCCCTTGGGAATAAGGTAATATCTCGTTCAACTGTAAAAATGCTAAAGAAAAATGTTACAGCAAAATGTTATGGTGGTGATATTTCAAGAAAAAGAAAATTATGGGAAAAGCAAAAAGAAGGGAAGAAGCGGATGAAATCAATAGGCAAAGTTGAAATTCCACAAGAAGCATTATTGGCTGTCCTACAAATTGACTCAGATTAAACTTATGAGTGAATTAAACTATTGGCGTGAGACACATTCGCCATTATATAGCTTTATTTTTACTCTACCATTATTCCTTATTTATGAAATTGGTGTTTTCGCTATTTCAGCAAGTGACCTTCCTTTATTAAGGAATGGCGCTGATGTTCTTATGCGACAGATACTTGAAACTTTTGGTGTGTTTGGTGTCTATGGATTTAGTGGCACATTCTTGATTGGTTTTATTGTTGCTTTTCTTCGTCAAAAAAAGAATTTAAGGTCGTCAGCTGTACGCGGTGAATATTTGCTAACCATGTTTATTGAGAGTATAGGATGGGCTATTATTTTAACCATTGTTATGATGTGGACACCTACAGTGCTTATGATATCTACAAAAGATAGCAGGTTGATGCAACACATTGTCTTAGCAGTTGGAGCTGGAATTTATGAAGAGTTTGTATTTCGTGTAATACTCATTACAGGGTTGTCGCATGTTATTGGATTTATATTTCAATGGAATAATTTAGCTAAAAACACTTGTGCTATTTTATTATCTGCGATGTTCTTTTCGGGCTTTCATTTTGTTGGTGTATATGGTGAAATACCTTCTATTAATTTATTTATAATTAGAACTTTAGCAGGTGTAGTATTGGGTGGAATTTATGTAATGCGAGGATTTGGTGTTGCTGCATATACTCACACAATTTACGATCTATTTGTTTTAGTAAAATTCACTACTTCCACTTAATTAATTGTATTTATTGTCTGTAACTTTGACATCAATTTTTAAGGTTTTTATTTAAATGAATAGATTGTTTGCCTTTGTATTTTTCTTGGGGTTTAATTATGCGCAGGTATCTCCTTTTAATTCGTATGATGTAGTACTTTACCCTGAGTATTACTTTGATGGACTTATGGCTGAAATAGATGCTGAAGTAAAAGATGAATCATTACCTTTAGACCTTGAAATACGTGTTCCAATAAATGCAGATTCAATTTTTTTTGTTAGCGGAACTGCTTCTTCTGAAGCTGAGGTTAAAAATTTACCAATTTTAAACTCAAAGAATAGATCTTTTGTAAAAATAAATATTCTTGAAAGTAAATTCAGACTATTTATTTTTTATAATCTAGATAAAAAAGGGAATCGTAGGACAGGTGTTTATGACCTTGAGCTTAACCATTTCATAAATGATGCTCATATTATAGTTCAAGTACCTTTGGTTGCAGAAGGATTTACATTCTCAGAAAAAGATTCAGAAGAATTCAAAGATCAGCATGGTATAAACTTTCAACGAGTTCATTTACATGATTTTATGGCAAATACCATTAAATCAGTTTCTTTCTCATATGAAAATCCAACTGGCGAAATATCTATAAACAAACTTCAAACAATGCTATCTACCGATGATCAAATAATTTCTCCTTCAACCCCAAATAGCATAAATCAGATTCCTATACGTCATAAATTGCCTTTATGGCAACCTTTAGCAGTTTTAGGTGTAGTTTCTTTAACTGTGGGATGGATGTTCTCAGTAAATAGAAAAAAAGAGATGGTTCAACAACCGTCTTCAAAATCATCAACAAACAAAGGTAGCTTTTGTACTAATTGCGGACAAAGTTTTTTACCTGAACATAAATTTTGCTCAAATTGTGGAGGTCACCGTTAAATGTTTCCAGTAATATTTGATTTTGGAACAATAAGTATTTTTGGTTTTGAATTTCATCCAGTAATTAATTCTTATGGATTTATGCTGATGATGGCATTTTATTCATGTTATTATTTTCTCAATAAAGATTTAAATAGACTGGGCTATGATGCTAAGTTAGCAAGTGATATTGTTTTTGCAGCAGCAGTTGGTGGAATTCTTGGTTCAAAGATATATTATTTGATTGAAAATTTTGAACGTGTTAAAGCTGACCCAACTGGAATGATATTTAGTGGAGCTGGTTTGGTTTTTCTTGGCGGTTTAATGGGTGGCACTTTAGGTGTTACCTATGTTATTAAAAAAAATGAACTAACTTGGATAAACTTTGCAGATATAGTTGCACCCCTTTTAATCCTTGGGTATGCAGTTGGAAGAATTGGTTGTTTTCTTGTGGGTGATGACTATGGGCTACCCACTAATGTACCTTGGGGGATAGCTTTTCCTAATGGTTTGCCTCCTTCAACTTATAATGTTTTTCAAAGTTACTATCCATGGATTAATCTTGAAGGTTTTAGTCCAGGTGTTTTAAAAGTGCATCCAACACAAATTTATGAATCTATTATTGGCTTTGGAATTTTTTATTTTCTTTATCAAAAAAGAACAAAGGTAGTTGTTATTGGAAGCTTATTCTTTACATATTTAATTCTTGCTGGTGCAGAAAGATTTTTTATTGAGTTTTTACGCGTTAATACTAAATACCTATTTGGGTTAAGTGGATCTCAGTTAATATCACTAATTATGATATTTATCGGAGCTTGGTTCTTAAATCATCCTGTATCTCAACCACAGGAAATAGAATCTGAAAAATAAATTAATTTTTCTTTCCTTTTTTTTAATTATAGTAGGGAATTCTTTTTCTCAAAAAGTATCATTTATAGGAAAGTTAGATCTTAAACAAAATATTGTATCAAAGGATTTTAAACCTGATAAACTAGTAAGGTCACCACTTGGTATAATTTTTTTAGATTCAGAAAAAAGAAGAGTTGGGGTTTGGTCTAAAGATACGATTGATATCCGAGGTGGTTATGGTACAGAGGATGCTGGATTATTTGACCCCGTAGATATAATATCAAATCAATTAGATGTTTTTATATTAGACCAAACAGTTAATCGATTAATTAGATACGATGCTCAATTAAACTTTATATCCTCCTTTAATCTTGACTCTGAGAATGCTTTTTACCCATCTCTTTTTTCAATCGATAATAGACAAAATATTTATATTTACTATCCTGAATTAAATTATATATATAGGTCAAGTGGATTTGGAGCAAAAATAATTAAATTTCTTGATTTAAGCTCAAATTTTATTTCAGATAATTGCATCTCTGATTTAGCTATAAATAATGCTGATGATTTAGCACTTCTTTATAAATGTAATAAAACAGTTAATTTGTTTTCTCAATCCGGGAAAATGATACGTCGCTTTAATACAGAAATCGTAAATCCATTAATTATTTTGCCATTTAATTCTTCATGGTTGATAATAAATGCAGATGGCCAGATTCAATTTTTAGATATGGATTCTATTCAATTATTATTGGATGGAGGAAAGATCAAGGATGCTATTATAGATAATAATACGCTTATATTATTAGTCAACTCGTCTTTAATAATGTATGAAATTATTAACGGTATATAACCGATTAACTTTCTTATTCTTGTTGTCTTTTGGATTGGGACAACAGGATTCAACTAAAACAGTATTTTTAAATCAAATTGGTCCAATCATTGATGATTTGCCAATTTTAGATAGCTTGTTGATCAGAAGTATTGATAGTACAAATTTTAAAAATAAAATTCCTATTGAGCAATCCACAAATATGAAGACCTACCCAATGAATGCATCGGGTACATTTTTTCGTGGAATAGAAATGAGTAGTCAAGGCACAGGTTCATTAAACGGCGGTCTTAGATTACAAATTGCTGGACAATTAAGTAAAAACATCCAAGTCTCTGGAACCGTTACTGATGAATCAATCCCCATTCAACCTGATGGAGCTACTGCAGCATTAGAAGAATTGGATAAGGTATATCTCAATGTTTCACACCCTTCGAACGAGTTGACAGCAGGAGATATTACTGTTATTAATAATTCGGGTAAATATAATAATAATAGGAGAAACATAGTTGGATTAAGAAATAACTTTAGGAAAAATAATACAAGTATAAAAACTATTATTGGACAATCAAAAGGAAAGTATAACAGATTAGAGATAAAAGGTAAAGATGGTAAACAGGGTCCGTACTTTTTAACCTCTAAGACAGGTTTAAGAAACGTAGTTATTTCAGCAGGCTCTGAAAAAGTATGGCTAAATGGAACTCTGTTAAAACGAGGTCAAGACCAAGACTACACAATTGATTATAGTGCAGCTGAAATAACATTTACTGCAAAAAATTTAATATATTTTGATTCTGATATAGATATTGAATATCAATATTCAGAGTCGAACTATAAAAGTAGTTTTATCCAAGCTAATTTAAAATCAAGGATAGGTGAAAAATCTACTTTTTCAATATCATATATTGACGAAAGAGATAATTCTTCAGCATCATTATTATCTGATAATCAAAAAAACATATTTAAATCTAAAGATATTATTCAAAACTTAGGTATTGAGTCTGATTCTCTTGGTGAGTATAGTTTAATAAACGGAGTTTATGTTTATAATAATGATTTTTCACAAACATCGAATAGATATAAAGTTATTTTTAGCCCTGATCCATCTGGCCATTATATACGTAAAATTTCTTCTCAAAATCGAATTTATTATGAATTTATAAATTTAGATGTAGTTGAAAATAGTGAAAGATACTCACCAGGTAGGTCAATCCGTCCTCCTGAAAGTCAGCAATTATTACAATTTGATTCAAAGATATCTCTTTCTCGCGGATTATCTATTATTTCAGAAGGAGCACTTTCAGTTTATGAAAATAATATTTATTCAAATAGAAATTCTACAAACTTAAATGGTAACGCTTTTCAATTATTAGTTAAACAAGCTCCATTAGAATTTGGAAGAATTAAATTAGGTTTGGATTTAACGCATTGGCAAAAGGGCTCTCAATTTAGGTCTCTTAGTCGAGATAGAAATGTAAACTTTAATGAATCTTGGGATATCTTCTCCAAGAAAGTGGAAGGAAGCGAATCATTATCATCTATAAATACTAAAATTAATATTGGAGAAAAGATAATTGGTGGAATTGATTTATCTCAACTTTCGCAAGGAAATCAAATAAGAAATCGCTCAGAATTAAATTTAAACTACTCAGGAAATTTTATTAATTCTGCTCAGGTTAGATATAATAATGTTAATACAATTTTAAAATTTCAAGAATTTGATGGGCATATAAGTTTTTTTAAAGGACCTATAAAGCCTTATTTGACTTTAATTCATGAAATGCGAGAAAAATATTATAGATTTGATGATATTTTGGTTGGACTTGAATATAAGAAAAAAAATAGTTTTATATCAGTTGGGTTAGGTAAAAGGGACGATAAAAAATCAATTTCATCAGACTCTACAAGATTAGAGACAACTAAAGTTGGGAAAATATTTCAATTAGATTTTAATTATAGACAACCCTCAGGTTGGAGGTATGGATTTATGGGTCGTCAACGAATTCAGGAAGATAGCAAAGGTGAAATAATTAATGATTTTAGTAGTTTTAGAGGTACTGTAAATTATAGAAAAAAAGCAAGTCCACTTCAGTTAGATTTAGTTATTAATGCTAAACAAGGAAGTAATGAATCGCGTGCTGTTGTTTATGACTCTGTAGGTGTTGGTTTGGGCCATTACAGGTATGATAGTCTTTTAAACGAATATGTTCGTGATATTAATGGCTCATTTGTTGCTCACACTGTATTTACTGGAAATTACAAAAATGGTTTTCTTATGGATGCCTTAAATCAATTGTCAATTGATTTTTCCAAATGGAAATATAAAAAACTCAATAATCTTAAATATCGATTAATGAATCGCTTGGATTTTTATGGAGATAAGTTCATTTTTTTTGGTGATAGAAATAATAATAATATTCAATTCCACCGACAACTTTTTCGGCATGAATTAATACAAAGAAAAAGTAAAAAAGCAAATAGAAATAGAATTTGGTTTCAAGATGCATTAAATATTAATGGGATGGATCCAAGAGGATGGGATGAAAGAAGTGAGAATGAATGGGGTCTTGATTCACAACTTCTATTAAAAAATAATAAATATATTATTTTTTCAGGTGATATTCATAAGTCAATAGTTAAAAGTGAAAAAAACTGGATTACTCAAAGATTTGTTAAAGGATTTACATCAGAAGTTGGACTTAAAGAAATTCAAACAGGCATATTGCAATGGGAAACAAAATTAGTTTATTATAAAGATGCTATATCTGTTGGGGATAATTTCAATAAAGATGTTAGTGCTTTAGGTATAAAAATAAATTTTATTCGATTTATTGGTAAAACAGGTAGAATTGATGGTCAAATTGAGTATATGAATGCAAATGGTTTTTCTTCAATGCCGCCTGAAGCATTAAATGGACTCTCTGATAATCGTACTTTTCGAACAAATATTACTGGCTCTTTAATGATAAGTAAATCGTTATCTATCAATTCCTCATTGATGTTTTTAAATGATGAACGTTATGATAATTTTATCAAACTTCAAGGAGAAGTACGTGCGTATTTTTAAATTAATGACCTTGATTTCTTTTGGTATAATTCAAGCACAAGAAATTGATTCGCTTCTTTATTCAAAATTATATGAAAAAGGAGAATGGAAAAGCTTTTATCAATTGAATAAAAATAATGAATTCGATTTTGTCCAAATTAATTCTAGAATTGATTCAATGTATTTTATCCACCAACATAATGTTGAGAGATCTGTTTTAAAGCACTTATTTAAGCCAATTCTTGGACTTTCTAATCAAAATCAGGTTGAAGGTCAGCTCATAGCAATTAAGAGCGCATATCCGTTTATTAACGATGGCTCTTTTATTTCATTTGCAAAGTATGATAAAAATAGAATAGCTGCTGTAATTGATTTTAATCCAGTTTTTAAAAGTCAAATTGGTGGTTTGCTGGGTGCAAGTAAAGGAAAAGATGGTGATTGGATAACCACTGGAGAAATTGATGTACATTTAGAAAATCCCAGGAAGAAAGGTTCAGTGATGGATTTAAAATGGAAACAGCCAGATGCATTTACTAGAAAATTGTATTTTTCACTAGAAACACCATTTTTGTTTAGCTTACCATTCGGTACATTATTTCAACTTGATCAAAACTTTATTGAAAAAAACTATCATATAGAATCTTTTTCCGGTTTACTTGTAGGTTTAAGTCATTTTGGTCAATGGAGATTTGGAGGGAAAAAAGAGTCTGGAAAAGATTTATCGATAAATGAAAGATTTAATTCAGAATCAGTTTTAATTGGCTTAAAGACAGATAAGAGAAATAATAGATGGCTCCCCCATTCTGGCCAATTTTTTGAGACAGTCTTGACTTTTGGAAAATTCAATGATTATTTAGGTAAAACAACAATGTTTGAATCAAAATTGAAATTTCAAAAATATAAAGATATAGGCAATAGTGTAATCCTAATATATTCAAAAGGTGAAAGAATTTTTTTAAATAGTAGAAAATTAAATTTGGCCAAAAAAGTAAAATTTGGAGGAATAAATACAGTTAGAGGATATAAT
>JAAZYT010000130.1 GCA_014239505.1 Fidelibacterota bacterium
CTAAATAATAAATCTGATTTTGTTTATCTTGATAGAAATTTGAGACTTTCTAAAGTAGAAAATATTTTAAATAAAAAAATACCTGGCTTAGTTATCGAAAGAAAGTCAAGAAGGTCTTACCCTCATAGCAATTTAGCTGCGCAAATCATTGGATTCACTGATGTTGATGACAAAGGGCTGATTGGAATTGAAAAAGAATACGAAAAACAACTTTCTGGAGAACCTGGGTGGGTCGTTAAGCAGGTGAATGGTAAAGGTCGCTCACAGTATAAGACAAGCTTTCCAATGAAGGCTCCAATTGATGGAGCTAATATTCAGCTTACAATTGATTTAGAATATCAAAGTATTCTTCAAGAAGAATTGAATCGTAGAATGAAGGAGTCAAATGCAAAAGGCGCTATGGGAATACTTATGAACCCACAAACAGGTGCAGTTCTAGCAATGGCTTCTCTTCCAAACTATGACCCAAATAACCCCATGTCTTCTCCTATTGAAAATCAAAAAAATAGAATTGTAACTGACCAGTTTGAACCAGGTTCAACATATAAAGTTGTTGCTGCGACAGCTGCAGTAGCAACAAATACAGTTTCTTTATATGATGAGTTTTTTTGTGAAGATGGTCAATTTACAGTTGCTGGTAAAACAATTTCAGATCATGAAAAGTTTGGACTTTTAACTTTTCCACAAATAATAGCAAACTCAAGTAATGTTGGTACAATTAAAATTGCTCAAAAATTAGGTCAAAATCCACTTTATAAATTTTCAAGAGATTTTGGATTTGGAACAATAACAGGTATTCGTTTTCCTGGTGAAACTAAAGGAATTTTAAGGAAAACTGATGGATGGAGTGAAATATCATTAGCTGAAATATCTATAGGCTACGAAGTTGCAGTGACAGCACTTCAGATGGCATCTGCTTACTCAGCTATAGCAAATGGAGGTTTTTTACTTAAACCAAGATTAGTAAATCAGATTATTTCTCAAAAGGGAAAAGTGATTTTTAAAGAAAAACCTGAAGTAATAAGAAAAGTTGCAGAACCTAAAGCAATGAATACAGTTAAAGAAATGCTGGTGCAAGTTGTTAAAAAAGGTACTGGTTCAAAAGCAAAAATTAATGGCTGGAGTGTAGCAGGAAAAACTGGTACAGCTCACAAAGTAATTGATGGAGCCTATGTTGATAAATATATCTCAAGCTTCGCAGGGTTTTTCCCGGCCGATAATCCTCAAATTGTAGGTATTGTAATATTAGATGAGCCAAAATATGGACTTCACTGGGGTGGGTATGGTGCAGCTCCTATTTTTCGTCGAATTATGCAGCGAATAATAAATATGGATGATTCTATTCAGTACTATAAACCTGCAATTGAAAAGAATGAACCTATTCTTGTTGATCATCCAAATGAAAAAATAAATGAGTTGATGGTCCCACTGAGCACTGTTTCTAACTACCCTGCTTATCAAGATGGTTATACAATTGTACCAGATGTACGTGGAATGAGTATTCGAAAAGCAAAGCAAATACTAATAGCTGCAAATATGCGTGCCAATTTTACTGGATCAGGCCACGTTTTATGGCAAAGCCCAAAACCAGGAACAAAAATGCTACCAGGGTCTTTATGTGTTATGGAATTGAATTGAAATGAAATTAAAGGAATTAGTCAAAGATATCGTACAAGACAATAGTCTTATACCTAATATAGAAATAAATAATATTTGCACGCATTCTAACCTTGCTCATAATGGGAGTTTATTTTTAGCAATTTACGGAAAAACTTTTGATGGTCATGACTTCATAGAAGATGCAATTACAAATGGTGCTTCTGCAGTGATATCTAATGGTAGGAATATGGGTGAGTTACCTATACCCAACATTAAAGTAGCAAACCCAAGACTAGCTGCAAGCAAAGTAGCAGCCGAATACTATGGACATCCATCTAAAGAGCTTAAAGTAATTGGAATAACAGGGACAAATGGTAAAACGACTACTGCATCAATAGTGAATAATATTTTAAAGGCCAATGGGTTAAAATGCGCACAATTAGGCACTCTTGGAGTCTTGGCAGATGGTTTTATTTCAGAAAAGACGCTTACAACGCTCGAACCGATTAAACTTCATAAAATATTTAGAGATTTTGTGTCAAAAGGGTTTAGTCACATAGTGATGGAAGTGTCCTCACATGCACTAGATCAAATGCGAGTAGCAGATATTGAATTTGATGTAGCTTCTTTTACCAATCTTTCACCTGAGCATTTAGACTACCATAATACAATCGAAGACTATTTTCATGCTAAGGCAAAACTATTTCATGGATTATCTATTACAAGTACGTCAATTATCAATTTTGATGATAAAATGGGTAAAGTGATTGCAAAAAAATCTAAAGCACCTGTTATCAGTGTTTCTAAAAAAGGAAAATCAGATATTTATTTTTCTGATTTAAACCATAATCTTAATGGAATAAATGGAACAATATTAGCTGGAGATAAAGTTATTGAAGTCGATTCCAATTTGATAGGTGAATTCAATGTTGAAAATATACTTTGTGCAGTTGGGATCACTAATTCATTGGGGATAAAAGAAAGTGTTATTAGTTCTGGAATAAAAAATAGCAGCATTATACCAGGAAGAATGGAGCTTTTTTATAAAAAAAATGGTGGAATAATAATAGTTGACTATGCACACACGCCAGATGCCTATGAAAAAATATTAAAAACTATTTCAGAGATGAAGACAAATCACGGAATTTTACATGTTTTGTTTGGTTGTGGAGGAGACCGTGACTCTTTAAAAAGGCCCAAAATGGGTAAAATTGTAGAAAAATATGCAGATAAACTCTGGATTGTTCCTGACAATCCTCGTTCAGAATCAATAGGGTCAATAAATAGTGAAATAATAAGTGGATTATCTTTAAAAAAACATAAAGAATTCACAGATAGAGGATCGGCTCTAACAAAAGCAATAAAAACAATAGGTGCAAAAGATATTCTTTTAATTTTAGGCAAAGGTAGAGAGCTATACCAAGAAATATCTGGAGAAAAGATAAAATATTCTGATATTAAAATTATAGAAGAAATTATAAATGCGGATTAATCTACCTAATCCAACTCAATTTTCAAGAGTTTTTAAATCTGCTTTAGGAAAATCTTTGGATTTAGAAGTCCTAGGAATTACAACAGATAGTAGAGAAGTACAAAAAGGTGATTTATATATTGCTATTACTGGTGAGCGCGTTGATGGGCATTCATTCTTACAAGAAGTTTTTGATAAAGGCGCAAATGCCGCTTTAGTTAGTAAATCGTTAGAAAATATATATGGGAATCAAATATTAGTTAAAAATACAGTGGATGCAATTGGAAAAGTTTCAATTCTTTGGCGCAATCAGTTTGATTTTCCCATTATAGGAATAACAGGGTCAAATGGTAAAACATCTACTAAAGAACTATTAAAACATATTCTTTCAGCAAAATTTGATATCCACGCAACAGAAGGAAATTATAATACATCTATAAGCCTTCCTCTCACTCTTTTGCAACTGACTTCGTTTCATGGTGCTTCCATTCTAGAAATGGGTGCTAGCCAACCTGGCGATATAAAAGAATTATGCAAAATTGCTAATCCAACTCATGGATTAATTACAAATATTTC
>JAAZYT010000132.1 GCA_014239505.1 Fidelibacterota bacterium
GTCAATCTTTGACGACCATTAATACCTGGTGTATGCGCAATTGGATAGCCAACCATTGTCTGATAGTCAGGTTCAATCATATGTATTGAAAAATATTCATTATCCCAACTATAACCGTAATCCATAAATGGTTCAATTTCAATATTTGTTAAGCCTATACGTTTCATTTCTTTTACTGCCCAATCTTGAGCACGCCTCATATCTTCAGAATTTGTAAGTCTTGCCCCCAATACATCTGTCATATATGATAACGTATTTGCTATTTCTGAATGTTGGAAACCTTCTTCTCTTATTTTGGCTACTGTCTCCCAATCTACACTATATTTTTCCTGACCAATTAATACTGCTGATAATAATATTAATATTTTTTTCACAATCTTAATCCTCTATCATTTCTTGACGTATTAATTCCACTGGAATATTTCCAGCATTATTAAACGCATTTAAAAAGTCTTTAAGAGTAAACACTTTTTTTTCTGTCTCTAATTTTTCAGCATATTCTGCCATAAGGTTTTCAATTAAGTATTTACCAGTTATGTAACATGTACCATAACCTGGTTGTCTCAGATAAAGATGTTGCTCAAATTGAAGTAAGTGTGGCTCTCGCTCCATCCAACCTCTTGGCGTCCACTTAACATGGACTTGACCAGCTTCTGCCATTGTCATCATATTTGCATGTGCATACAAAGAACCTAGCCCTCTAGCTGCTCTTTGCGCTAACATTATCCAAACTATTTCTCTTGATCTTGGACTATCTTCATAAAGTCCAGCATGCATAAACATTTCTTCTACTGCAGTAGCAATACCTTCATTTTTTGAATCATACATATTATAAAGAGGGGGTCCGCGTCGTATTAGATTTTTATGTGGGTTATCACGTACTTCAGCAAGATCAAACCAATGATAGAAATGAGAATAAAGTGGTAAAGGATCATAATGAAGACCAATTGAGAAAAAATTTCTATCATCTTTAGGGACATATTCCCCCATATGTTCTCTTAATGCAGGCTCCATATTATCTTTTATATACATAATATCATTTTCAGATAAAAATCTCATCATTTTCTTTACTGCATTTTCCGTTAGAACTTTAAACTCTTTAGGAGTATCTGCAGATTTCATCAGAGGTAATTTTTTATTCCTCTCTTCTTCTAACTTTAAAGATGACCAAGCTCTATCAAGTTCTCTTTGTAGTAATTGGACTTCTTCCTCCCATGTTAAAGGTACGCGATGGACATTTTGTTGATACCAAGTATAATTTTCTTTTCCAATGCCAGATGGTCCATTTTTATTAGGAGCTTCTGACTCTAACCAACGAATAAATTTATTATTTGCTACTTTTGCATTTTGCAAAGCCACAAATATACTTTTATCCTTCTTTTTATCTTGATATTCATTTAAAGTTTTCTCAATTGTTTCAAGATGTTTTGTTTGATCACGCAAATTATTAATACCGGCAACCCAAAGATCTCTAGCATTACCTGTAAGGTTTTGTTCGGCTTGTTCTAGGAATGCAGGGATAAGTGCTAATTCACGTTTAAATTTTTCTTTAGCTTGTTTATTTAAAGGGAAGGTGTACTGCCAATATTCTAATATGGCATGATTAACTGGACCTTCATGAGCAGGAACATCACTCTGATACATCCAAATAGTTTGATAAAAAGCTGGATCACGTATCCATGATTTTAATACTCTATAATTAAAATCATAACCATTCATTTCAGCTTCTATAATTTGCCAATCTACTTGTTTTGATTTTGACCAATTTGTAGTGTCAATATTATTTAACTTTTTTTGAAGTTTATTAAATGCACTCTTCCTTTTATTAAATCCTTTTTTTGTATAATCAGGAGCTCCATTTAATAGAGTTGGATTTTCAAACTTTCTCCATTCAATAAATAGATTTTGCAAACTATTATAATTACTCTGACTCTGTAGTGATGTAAAAAATAATAAAAAAAGTAATATTCTCATCCTAATACCCTATCCATTCCTGTGTTAAAATTTTCCATTTCCTCAGGTTTTGCCATACTCAAGCGGCACCATTTATTATATGGTGGAAATGGACGACCCACGATGACTCCATTTTTTTCCATTGCCGGTTGAAATTCTGCTATGTTCATTCCTGTTTTAATGAAAATGAAGTTAGTTTGTGAGTCTAAATACTCTATTCCTTTATTGTCTAAATGATTTGTAACAATTTTTTTTGCTCGATTATTTTGCTCAACACTATGAGCTTGAAATCTTTCATCTTGGTAAGAAGCTATGGCTGCACGTAATCCTATAACATTTAATGAATCTGTTAAGTAAGATTCAAGGCGTTTTGCAATTTCTGGGGTTGTGATAGCAAATCCCACTCTTAAGCCAGCTAGACCATGTACTTTAGAAGCTGTACGTGAAACCATAACATTGTGACCCTTTTTAACTAGATTAATCATCGATCTATAATTAGGATCAGTTACATATTCGTGATAGGCTTCATCTACAAATACAATTGACTTTTTAGACATTGTTTTACAAAAAGATTCTAACTGATCTGTTCCCATAATTGAACCTGTAGGATTATTAGGGTTACATAGGTAAATAAGTTTAGTACGACTACCAACACTTTCAGCTGTTCTATCTAAATCAATACCAATTTTATTATCCATGGGAATACGTTTAACATTTGACTTCATTGTTTTAGCAAAACGATTAATAGTCTCAAATGTAAGTGCTGGAGAAATCAATTCGCCCTTATCAATTCCATTCATTAAAGCTGCTTTTTTTAAAATTTCTCCGGAACCAAAGCCTACTGCAATATGTTCGGGAGTCACTCCATTTAATTTTGCCATAAGGATCTTAAATTCTGCTTTTGCATAACGCATTGAATATAAGTTTGATTCAGAGAATGCTTTTCTCATCGCTTTTCTAGCTACTTGTGAAGGACCATAAGGATTCTCATTAAACATCATCCGAATAGGAGTATTTACCACAGTTGATCCCTTTGTATTGCCTAAAAGTGGGTTAAACCCAGCTATTGCACCCACAAAAGAACTACCTAAAACGGTAGCACTTTTATTTAACCAATCTCTTCGAGTTATATTATTATTCATGATTCGCTCCTTATTCTACGGTTGCAATACATTCAATCTCAACTTTAGCACCAGCTGCCAATCCACTACCAGCAAAAGCTGATCGAGCTGGCTTATGGTTTGGAAAAAACTTTATATATTCAGCGCTCATTTCTGCCCAGTCATTAATATCTTCTAACATGCAAAGGCATTTGACAACTTGATCTAAAGAGGAGCCATAACGTTCTAAAACTTCTTTAATATTAATCATCGTCTGACGTGTCTCAGGTCCTATCCCTCCAGATACAACGCCTTCTCCAGGTATATTACCTATCTTACCAGAAAGGTAAAGCATATTTCCAACTTGAACAGCCTCAGAAAATGGCCGACCTAAAGCTGCATGTTCATCTGTTTGAAGATATTCAACTTTTTGTTTCGACTCACAACTCATTATAAAAAAACAAAGTGTTAAAAGAAAACGAACTTTCATGAATAACTCCTAATCTTAAGTTTTTTTAAAAGTCAACCACCATGAGCTAATCCCAACTATGCTAAATATTATACTCAATGTTAAAAAATAGTAATCTGAATTAGCTCTTAATTGAGTTTGATAAAATTTCCCTAGGTATACTCCAGAAAGGATAACCATTAAAGTTCCAATAATAATTAAAACTATTTTTTTCATTCAAACTTTTAAATGATTATTACCATTTAGGGACTACAGCTAAATACCCTTTAGATATCAATAGTATAATTATTGATAATAATACTATTGGCATTAGAAGTATAAATGACAATACAATACGTTTTTTAGAGATTTTTTTTAAATAACTCATTTAACCTTTAATAATGTTACGATTAAATGTAACTCCCAATTTAAAAACAAAAAAGCCTCCGAAAAAAATTTCGGAGGCTTAAAATATAAATTAAATTTGCTCTTCTTTGGACTTGTCTTTCATTCGATTAGGATTATGCCAAGCTGAGAGGCGACCTAAATCCAAAGGGTTGCCATTGAGTCGGTTTTGACGATGAGATCGCTTCAATCGATTCAATATGCGTTCTTTTAGTTTCATTATAAAAGATTCCTTGAAAACAATTGTTAATGAACATTCGAACTTAGTTGTTCTATCTCCATTTCAATATGGTTTAACCATAGATTTGCAGAGATAAGTATGATAAAAGATGGTAGTCGTTAAAATACTTTATTTATCAACACTCAAAATTACCTTTTATAACTAATATGTACCAAGCCGAATTAATAAAATTATCTATTATTTTTTATATAAATAGCTACGTTAGTTTTATAAAATATAGGAGTAAGTTGCCAAGCTCAAATGTAATTTTATATCACATACTTACTATAAACAAATGGATAATTTTAAAGCAACACAACTACATACAGAAATTCTAAAAGCAATCTCTGAGATGGGATTTCAAACTCCTACTCCTATACAAGCTAAAACCATCCCGCATTTAATGTCCTCGAATCAAGATTTAATTGCAACTGCACAAACTGGCACCGGAAAAACTGCGGCGTTTGGCCTACCTTCAATTCATTTAACCAACATTAAATATAATGATACACAAACTTTAGTCCTTTGTCCAACAAGGGAACTTTGTATTCAAATCGCCAAAGATTTAGCTAAATATTCAAAATATCTAAATGGAATTAATATATTAGCTGTTTATGGAGGCAGTGATATCAGAGCTCAAATTAAATCATTAAATAAAGGTGCCCATATTGTTATTGGTACACCAGGTAGAACGAAAGATTTAATAAAAAGAAAAAAGTTGAATATTGGTCACATTGCTCGCATAATACTAGATGAAGCAGATGAAATGCTTACAATGGGTTTTAAAGAAGATCTTGAAATGATTTTATCACATACTCCTAAAGAAAAACAAACTTTACTTTTTTCTGCAACTATGTCTCAGAAAGTGGTAGCAATCACTCAATCATATATGAATGATCCTTTGAAAATTGCCGCAGCACAAATGAATATAACAGCAGAAAATGTTAAGCATGTTTATTATATGGTCAATGCTAAAGAACGCTATGAAGTAATAAAACGTATCGCTGATATAAACCCCAATATTTATGGTATTGTATTTTGCAGGACTCGACGTGAGACTAAAGAAGTCGCGAACAAGCTGATGAATGATGGTTATAATGCTGATACACTAAATGGCGATCTAACACAGGCAGAAAGAGATGAAGTTATGGGTCGTTTTCGTAAACGTCAGCTACAACTTTTAGTTGCAACTGATGTGGCTGCGCGTGGTCTCGATGTTGATGATCTGTCACATATTATCAATTTTAACCTTCCAGATGATTTTGAGATTTATGTTCATCGCAGTGGACGTACTGGTCGAGCTGGCAAAAAAGGAATTTCTATAGCTATTCTTCATACTAGAGAAATGCGTAAAATTCGCGAAATTGAAAAACGAACAAAAATCTCTTTTTCACGTCAAGATGTCCCCACTGGTATGGACATCTGTAAAACACGCCTACTCAGTCTAATTGATAAAGTTGA
>JAAZYT010000043.1 GCA_014239505.1 Fidelibacterota bacterium
TGCAAGCAAGTATTAGCTCAGAGAAAAACCAAGTTATGGTAGGTAATACATATAAGGTATTAGTAGATAAGTCAGCAGAGACAGTTTCGGTAGGACGAACTGAGTATGATTCACCAGAAATTGATAATATTGTTCATATTAAAGCTAGAGTAGATATAGGTGAATTTGTGAATGTAAAGATTGATTCTTCAAACGAATTTGAATTGATTGGTAAACCAGTTTAATTTTTTATTTTCTACTTTTTCCTGAATCAATTATTAATTGAAGCTTAGTTTTCATATGATTTAAAATTTTTGGATATTTATTAGCTACATTCTCTGACTCACTAATATCATTTTCCAAATTAAAAAGCGAGTATTCTGGTACGTCCCATAATTTCATCGATAAATCACCATTATACATTTTTTTAGTATCATGTCGTTGGAGTTTCCATTCGTTTTCACGTAAACCGTATGTTCCTCTTAATCCATTATCTTGAGTAACTATATGATCTCGTCCTTTAGATCCTTCTTTTCCTAATAAAACATCTAAAATGTTAAAACTATCTAAAATACCATCTTTTGGTAATTCAACTCCGACCAATTCAGCCATACTAGCTGCTAGATCTATTGTTGAAACAATTTCATCAGAAACATTTGGTTGTATTTTTCCTTTCCAATAAGTTATAAAGGGTGTGCGAGTGCCTCCTTCACGAACATTATATTTACCACCACTAAAAGGATAGCTTGGTTTGTGATTGCCTAATGCCTCATTAGCATAATCATCGTACCCGTCATCAAGAACTGGACCATTATCAGAAATGAAAACAACTAATGTTTTTTCAATTAAATCTAGCTGTTCTAATGTTTTCATAATTTGCCCTACGTTCCAATCTAATTGAATAATGGCATCTCCTCGGTAACTCATATTGGATTGACCTTGGAAACGTTCATGTGGCATTCGTGGAACATGGATATCATGAGAGGAAAAGAAAAGAAAAAATGGATTATCAGTATTTTTCTCAATCCATTTTTTAGCCTGTTTTTGCCATTCATCTGCTAGGTCTTCATCTCTGAATCGTGCTGAATGTCCACCAGTATAAAACCCGATTCGACCAATGCCATTATGGATGGTGTTATTATGACCATCATTCCAGTTCATCCTTAAAGTATTTCTATGAGAAATTCCAGTTGGATGGTCATCGCTTGGTTTTTTACTTCCCACCCAAATAGGATCATTTTGGTCAAGGTTTAGCACTCGATGATTTTCTACATAAACTTGAGGAACACGATCATTTGTAGTTGGAAGAAGGAAATTATAATCAAAACCAATCTCTTTTGGACCAGGCTTTAAGTCTTCATTCCAATTTGGCCCTGAAGTTTCTCCTAGTCCTAGATGCCATTTTCCAATTACTGCTGTACTATACCCAGCCTTTTTTAATAGAGAAGCAATAGTTTCAGTGCCAGGTTTAATAATTGCCGGAGCATTTGGTGGAGCAATACTCGTTCCTTTTTGTCTAAAAGCATATGTACCAGTGAGGAATGAATATCTAGTAGGTGTGCAAGTAGATGCAGACGCATATCCACTAGTGAATTTGATACCGCCATTAGCCAATCTATCAATATTAGGAGTTTTTACATTCTCAAGTTTGGCGCCATATACACCCACATCACCATATCCTAGATCATCAGCCATAATAACAATAATATTTGGCCTCTCATCATGAATTGATTTAGAGCACCCACCAAATAATAATAATAATAATAATAGATTATTTTTCATTTATAGATTCTTAAGTGTAATAATTTTCTTATTTAAGTAAATACATAATTGATGTTAGATATTATTTCTGTTTGTAAAAAGCTTTGATTTCAGTAGCATATTTTTTCATAAATTGATTAGGGATAGGTAATAATAAATTATATTGTGCTATTTTCCATTGTGATCCTTCAATTTTTAATACTCCAGTACCACGAAAATTCCCATAACCTTTACTATAAAGAATCTCATCAAACCATGCAGTTTTTTTGTCATCAGAGAAATAAACATTTCTTTCTTTCATATGATAAGTCCAACCAGTACCTGATGACATTCTATCTGTTGCGTAATTATTAAACTCATTTTTATTCCAACGTTCACTAATATCAGTGCCAAAAAA
>JAAZYT010000133.1 GCA_014239505.1 Fidelibacterota bacterium
AAACGCTCCATACTTTTATCTGTTTTATTATGTTCAACGCTTGCTTTTGCTCAGGCTCCCTCCACATGGAAAGTTAACTCCTCTGAATACGAACATTTTATGACCTTTACCAGCATTCTAAAAATAAATATTAAAGAGGTTACCTCAACAAAGAATGTCATTGCTGCTTTCCATGGAACATCGATAAGAGGCGTTTCAGAGGCCCAGATAATCGATGGTCGAACTTTTCACTTTATTCAGGTCTATGGAAATACCGGTGATGGTGAAATAACTTTTAAAGCTTATGACGGTGAAGTGATGGATACCGTGTTAATAGTTACAGATACATTAGGTTTTATTCCAAGTGCGTCTTTTGGCGATGCATTAAATCCTCATGAATTTGTTGCAATTAATGATAATATGCCTCCGGTTGCAATTGCAGGGGAAGATATATACGTAAGAGAAGGAAGGTCTGCGGTAATAAATGGGAATAAGTCCTGGTCATCAACAAATGATGTTCTTTCTTTTAATTGGAGCGCTGACCCCTTAATTACATTAGACTCGTCGAATGTTCCTTTGATAACATTCACCGCACCACTTTTTGACAAAGATACTGTATTAACAGCCGTGCTAACAGTTACTAATTCAAAGTTGAAATCTTCTTCAGACACTGTTTTAATATTTATTGCAAATAATTTGGCTCCAATTTCTATTGCAAAAGCAGATCTTTCATTATCAACAACGGCCATATTAAGCATGACGGATCCCAATGCTAAAATTAACTATGTTTTCCCTTCATCGTCTATTACTCTTGATGGAACTGATTCCTATGACCCTGAACAAGATGATATAGAATATTTATGGTCAAGTCTAGACAATATTGATTTTTCATCTGCCACGGATCAAAACCCTACTTTTACTGTCCCTCCTTCATTAATAAATGGCACGATTAAAATTAATTTAGCCGTTAATGATTATGAGCTCACCTCTTTGTCGGATACTATTCCAATTATCGTATCTAACAACACCGCTCCTCAAATCAATATGATTTTCCCAAGTCAAGTTTTAGAAGGTGATACTGTATATTTAGATGGTAGTAAAACTACAGATATAGAAGGTGATGCTATTGAATATTTTTGGTTTTTCCCAAAGCAGCTCTCATTATCAGATACGGTTAGTAATAGCTCCTCTTTTATTACCCCAAATATTGAAACAGACACAACTTATCAAATAAGATTTGGAGCTTGGGATGGAAAGTTTGGTGCTTTTGACACTTTAATTATTTTTGTAAAAAATAATACACCACCAATTGCTAATGCGAATACAGATTTTACATTAAGAGAAGGAAAAAGAGCAGAGTTAGATGCTTATTTTTCATATGACCCCGATAGCCGCCCCTTACATTATACTTGGACATCATTGTCAAGTCTACCCTTGGATAATGGAGTTAATGAAATAAGCTATTTTATCGCACCAAAAATTTCAGTTGCTCAATCTGATTATAAGTTTCAGCTTAAAGTTAATGATGGATATAAAGAAGATCTTGATACAACTATGGTCACCGTTATTAACAATATGCCGCCCGTAGCAAAAGCTGGTTCAGAACACTATGTTTTATTAAATACCGAAGGACAATTAGACGGATCAAAATCTTATGACCTTGAAAAAGATACTCTTTCTTTTAACTGGTCAACGCCTTCAAGCATTGCTCTCTCTGATTCGCTTATTGCTAAACCAACATTTACAGCACCAAACTGGATGGTCGATACCTCTGTATTTATTACACTTCAAGTTTCAGATTATTTTGAAAACTCTGCTATTGATACCTTAGAATTATTTATTGTTTCAAACTTGCCTCCTATCGCAATTGCAGGCCCCGATCAATTGGTAAAGCCAGATTCAATTGTCATGCTTGATGGTAGTGCTTCTTATGATCCTGACGGGGCATATTTAGAGTTTTTCTCTTGGGAAAATTCTTCTAACATCTCTTTATTAGGTCCGAGCTTAGATGATTCTATTTCATTTATTGTCCCTGATTATGGTACAGACTCTGTCATTACTTTTACCTTAGAAGTTCAAGATATTGAAAAGTCATCAAAAGATATTGTGGCTATATCTATTGTTGATAATTTCCCCCCTATTGCGATTGCTGGTCCCGATACTATTGTTATTGAAGGCCGATCTCTTCAGCTGGATGGTTCAAAGTCTTATGACCCCGAAGGAGAAAATCTTTCTTACTTGTGGAAGGTATTATCAGGGTATATGATTGGGCCCTCCGGCAAAATATTAAAAACAGTTTTACCAAAAAATATAGAAATTGAATCTAATCCTAGTGAACCTAAAATTGATATCAACACCCCTTTTGTTGTTGGCAATGGAGAAGTCTTTATTCTTGAATTATCAGTTAATGATGGATCAAAAACATCAAGAGATACTATATCAATCTCAGTAAATAACAACCGAGTTCCTATCGCCAATGCAGGTGAAGATTTTAATAGCAAAGAAGGACAAGAAGTCTTTCTTAATGGGGGTAAAAGTTTGGACCCGGACGGACAAGTTTTAACTTATGATTGGATTTCAAGCAACGATTTAAATCTAAA
>JAAZYT010000135.1 GCA_014239505.1 Fidelibacterota bacterium
GCTCAAGAAGCTAAAGAAATTGGATTAGCAAATCACGTTGTGCCTCTTGAAGATCTAAAACAAAAATGTGAAGAAGTTGCCAATCAAATATTAAAAAATGGACCAAATGCTATCGCGAAATCTTTAGAATGTATACGTGAAGGCGTAGGACTTACAACTAAAGATGGTCTAGATTTAGAAGTAAAGAATTTTAGTAGTTTATTTAATTCAGACGAAACTAAAGAAGGCTTATCTGCTTTTGTAGAAAAGCGAGTTCCTAATTTTAGAAAATAATTATGCAAAATAATCATAAAACCCCATCGATCATTGATGCTTTAATTCCCATATTTTTGCTTATTGTAATGTTATCCATGTCAGTATACTTATATGGGGACAATTCATCTTACGGAGCAAATCAAATTGCTTTAATTCTTGGAGCCTCAATTGCTGCATTAATTGGAATTAAGAACGGCTATACTTGGAAAGAAATGGAAAAAGGTATAGTAAAGGGTATTTCAATGGGTATGGGTGCAATTTTGATTTTATTGGCGGTTGGAGCTTTGATAGGAACATGGATCATGTCTGGCACTGTTCCAGCTATGATCTATTATGGATTAAAAATTTTATCACCTTCCATATTTTATTTTGCCGCCTGTATAATTTGTGCACTTTCAGCTTTAAGCATCGGAAGTTCATGGACAGTTGCGGGCACGCTTGGTGTAGCTTTAATTGGAATATCGTTAGGGTTAGGCCTCTCTCCTGAGATAACAGCAGGTGCTATAATTTCGGGTGCTTATTTTGGTGATAAGATGTCACCTTTATCAGATACCACAAACTTGGCCCCCGCAATTGCTGGAACTGATTTGTTTACACATATTCGTCATATGATATGGACAACAGGTCCTAGTCTAATAATTGCATTAATACTATTTTTGATTCTTGGGTTTAAGCCAACCTCAACTGGTGATACTCAAGGATTAGCAATCATTCAAGATACCATAACAAGCGCTTTTAATATTAGTATGTTCTCTTTTGTCCCTTTAGTGGTGGTATTTATTTTGGCCTATAAGAAAATGCCGGCATTCCCAACTGTATTAATTGGTGCATTATTAGGAGGGGTTTTTGCTGTATTCCTTCAACCTCAGATTGTTTCAAATTTTGTTAATAAACCTGAGCTTTCAAAAGGCTTAACAATGCTTTCAGGTGTTTGGACAGCTCTGCATTCAGGATTCACATTTAATAGTGGAGTTGAAGTTGTAGATGCACTACTAACTCGTGGTGGCATGTCAAGTATGCTAAATACAATTTGGCTGGTGATTTGTGCTTTAACTTTTGGAGCTGTATTAGAGACAACTGAGCTGCTAAATATTATAGTTAAATCATTACTAAAATTTGCTAAATCTTCAGGTTCATTAATTGTTACAACAATTGCCACATGCATTGGCGTAAATATTATTACTGCAGATCAATATATTTCTATTGTTCTTCCAGGCAGAATGTATAAAACAGAGTTTGCAAGAAGAAATCTTGCTCCAAAAAATTTATCTCGAACATTGGAAGATGCTGGGACAATTACATCTCCATTAATACCTTGGAATACTTGTGGCGCTTATATGTCAGCATCTTTAGGTATCGCTACATTTGCATATTTACCTTTTTGCTTTTTTAATTTAGCGAATCCAATTGTTGCAATTATCTATGGACTTTTAAACGTTAAGATAGAAAAGATTGATAAAGAAACGGCAGATAAGCTATAAAGTTAGTTATGAGTAAAGCTTCTAAAATATCTGACAAAGAAATATTCTCTCATTATATAAAAATGGGAGAGATATTATCTAAAATGTTTAATCCAAATCTAGAGGTGATAGTACACGACCTAAGATATCCAGAGCATTCAATTATTGCTATTTTTAATAATCATATTACAGGCCGGAACGTTGGAGAAGGCACATCGGATCTAGGCTATAAAAAAGTTGATGGTAAAGTGCCTGACCAGGTTATTAATTATAAGAATGAAAGCCCTGATGGTAAACCATTAAAATCGTCATCGTTAACTATAAGAAATTCTCAAAATGACATTATAGGTTCGCTTGGATTGAATTATGATATTTCTATTTTTGAAGAATTTTCAACTGCGCTATCATATTTAAAAGAAACTACTGATAATCCAATCATTTCGAATAAGGAAGCATTTTATTATGGTAGTACTAAAGAAGACATCCTGATAGCGGTTAAACATTTTCGTGTTTCTAACGGTTTAACAAATAAAAGTTTTTCAAAAAAAGAAAAGTATAATGTTATTAAATATTTAATAAAAGGTGGACACTTGAATAAACGAGGCGCTGTCCCAATCATTGGAGAAGCGCTAGCGATCACTAGGCCTACTGTTTATAAGTATATAAAAGATATAAAAGAAAAATTTTAATTATTTGTAAAAAAACTTGTAATTATGCTATTAAAATGATAGTATCAAGTAATTATCAGTTCCTTAAGGAACTTAAATATGTTAAATATGGAGACTAAGCATATGAAATTACCACTTAGAGCGTTTCTGCTTTTTTCTTTAATACTTGGATTTGCTAGTGCACAAATTACTGGTACTGTTTCAGATCCTAATGGCAATCCATTAGCTGGAGCTAATGTTGTTGTCAGTGGAACATCCTATGGTGCAGCTGCAGCTAGTGACGGAACTTATTCGATAGATATTTCTGATTTAGCTGGCCAAGCATCTGTTTCTTTAACTGCTACTTATATTGGATATACGACTCAGACTACTGATGTAGATATATCTTCAGGTAGTGCAACTCAAAATTTTTCTCTTGCAGTTGATGCAATTGGTCTAAAAGCTGTTTCTGTAACAGCACTTGGTTTTGAAACAGATAGAGATAAACAAGGCTCAACTAGTGTCTCTGTTACTCCTGCTGATATGACTCGTTCTGGCGAATCAACTTTAGCTAATTCTTTAGCCTCTAAAGCCTCCAGTGTTCAGGTTAATGCTGTTAGTGGAGATGCAGGCTCTGGTACTTCAATTAAAATAAGAGGATCGAATACCATTTCTGGTGCGAGTCAACCCTTAATAGTTGTAGATGGTATGCCAATTAATAACTCTCAAAATTATTCTGGATCAAGTCGATTTGGTGGATCATCTCAGCAGTCAAGAATGAATGATATTAATGCTAATGATATTAAATCAGTAGAAGTTCTTAAAGGTGCATCTGCTGCTGCTTTGTGGGGCTCAAGAGCTGCAAATGGTGTAATTGTAATTCAGACTAAAGATGGAGCTGCAGGTAAGATGAAAATGTCTTACAAGCGCACTTATTCTTATGATGAAATTCATGAGAAACTTCCAATGCAAACTACCTTTGGTCAAGGTCGTAGTGGTAAATGGGGTACACAAGCAGAGTCATGGGGTGATAAAATTTCAGAACGTTCTGGTGGTGCCGATGAATATAATAAGGATAAGGCTTATTTCGTATCTGAAGATGGTGCCTTCACTCAATATACAATAACAAAAAAGAATTCTAAGAATACTTATGTTGATTCAAACTTTGATCAAGCTTTCAAGACAGGAACGTATATCAATGATGATTTTCAAATCTCTGGCGGTGATCAAACGAAAACGTTTTTATTTAGCTACGGAAGAATGAGACAAGATGGTATCATTCGAAATTCTTATTATGATCGAGATAATATCAGATTAAATACCAAATTTAAGTTATCTGATAGGGTTTCTATGTCATCTAAGGCTAGCTATACATATACTGATAGAAATGGTACTCAAAGAGGATCTAATGTATCTGGTCTATTGCTAGGTCTTTTGAGAACTGCTCCAGACTTTGA
>JAAZYT010000064.1 GCA_014239505.1 Fidelibacterota bacterium
GCTATAGTTTCTGGTGTTAATGGATGGTTAGAAATTGATCGTACATTTTATAATCCAGCTGCAATGCGAGTTGTGCTTCATGATGGTACTAAAACTGAATATCCAAATAACTATAAAGGACATGGATTACGTGAGCAGGCGATTGAGTTCTCTCGTTGTGTTAGGTCTGGGTTAATTGAGTCACCGCTTATGCCGCATAGTGAAAGTATTGCTGTAATGAAATCGATGGATGAAATTAGACGGAAAATTGGGCTTCATTTCCCAAATGAATAATTTTAATTGATGTAATCCTCGTAGAATTATTTTTTTACTTTGATTTAAATTATAATATATGTACTATTAGTACAACTAGTACATAAATAAATATTCAAATGAAAATCATAATTGACTCCAGTCTTTCCTCGCCACTGTTTAAACAGCTGATGAATCAAATTAAAAATGCTGTGACGGCTGGCTTGTTAAAACCTGGAGACACTCTACCATCCATTCGTCAACTAGCTAATGATCTGGAGTTAAATCATAACACAGTTGCAAAAGCTTACCAGCTATTGGAGAGAGATTCTGTAATCCAAACCAAAGGGTATCGTGGTACGTCAATCCATGGAGATGCAATACAAAACAGTACTGTCAATATGAACGATTCCATTACAACCAAATTGAGCGAAACCATTAAATCATTACGTGAATCTGGAGCCACAGATTCTGAAATCCGCATTACTTTTAGTACTGTAATGAAAAAAAATTAAGGATTCTTAAATGAATTATACTGACCTTTTCTTTTACATTGTCCTTTTCAGCCAAATTATGTTTCTTTCCTATTATTATCCCAAGAGAATGTTGATTCGGATCCATACAATTTTTAAAAATTATCCGCCCAACGAATTTCCGAAACTCTATCCTGAATCCATTGATAAATACAAAAAATTGGCTAAACGGTATCAAATAATGAATCATCTTATTATTGTTTTAGGCTTTGGTTTGATTATGTGGTTTTATGTTACACCGAGGACTGGAGAGTGGGATCAAGTCATTGTATTCTGGTATTTTATGATTCAATTCATTCCCAACATGGGGATTGAATTGTGGAGCAGGAACACTCACAAGACTATGCGACTTTTAAATCAAGATGCACAAAAAGAAGCTGCCCTCCAACCACGTAGACTAACTGATTTTGTATCAAAAGAATTTTTGGGAACTGTTTTTGCAATCTATGTTATTTTCCTTGGCTTCAATGTCTACATTAATCAGTTTAATTATTCATGGTACGGGGGTTACTTAAATGTCTTGATTATTTCTGGTTTTTATTTATTTTGTGGATTAATCATTTATAAAGCGCTGTACGGTAAAGTCAAAAACCCACATCAGTCTTACGAAGATCGTAAAATAGATATACAAACAATTATACGTCAAATACTGTCTACTGTAATAGCAGTAACTCTTTATTCTATGTTGCAAATTTTAATGAAAGCATATGGGTTAGAATCCTTTAAAGCTATAAGTGTATCACTTTATTTCCATGTGATTGGGTTTCTCTCTATGCAATGGCCTCACTTAGATTTTATAAACTTTGATGTGTATAAAGACAAACCTGGACTAACAAAATGAATATTAAACCTATAGCAGTTGGGCTTGTATTTTGTGTTGGTATGGGATTGGCTTTAAAGAGTTGGCTACTTGGAATTATGTTTGGAATAATTTTTTATGTAGCACTTAATGAAGCTGAGAAGAAGAAACAAATTTAATTAAGCGCTTCAGGCTCAAAGAAAGGATAAGAAAATGAAACATGAGAAATGGTCATGCCCAAAATGCAGTCATAGAGAGTATGCTTTGGATGAAATGCGAGTAGCGGGTAGCTTTTGGACAAAGATATTTAATATACAAAATAAAAAGTATAGTGCCGTGTCATGCACAAAGTGTTCCTATACGGATTTTTTTAAGGATCAGCCAGCTTCAAAGCTTGCAAATGTATTTGACTTATTTACCACCTAAGATTAAATAAAACGCTTCTGGGTCAAATAAATATATAGAATTATCTAATAGCAATAAAGTTGCTACATAAATCTCCATACTAAAATTTTGAAACAATATAATTATAAAAGTTTTTTCATCGATTTAGTTATTTATATATCTGTAATGTTTTTAGTTAGAGAAATAAGAATACCTAATGCTGGATTTATAACAAACGGTCTTATTAATTCATTTACCACTTTAGTTGTAGCATCTTTGATAATGAGGGTGAGAGGAGTGACATGGAAAGAATTGGGTTTGACCAACCCCAAAAGCCTTAAAACAACATTAATGGTCACAGGCTTTATTCTCGTTTTTACTCCTGTATCTATAATGATTTTTGAACTTATTAAAGACCACTTTCCATTTTTTATAGCTCCAGACACATCCGAAACGAGTGCAGTATCTAAATTTGGAGACCTTAAAGGAAATCTCACTCTTTTCTTTTCGATTATTACA
>JAAZYT010000136.1 GCA_014239505.1 Fidelibacterota bacterium
CGAATTCGCTTTTTCCTAATGACAGCATTTATAGATACAAATAGTGAACTGATAGAAAAATTGAATGAACTTATGAATGAAATACGTTTTGGAACTGTTTCTAATGAAAGTTTAGATTTAAAACTTCATCAAATACACGACCACATAGAACTCAATGATTCTGAAAAATATTTTCTTACTCGTCTTGTGTTTGAACATGTAGATGCAGCCGATTATGCAGAGCTAATTTCACGTGATTTAGGCGAAAACAAGAAACTTGATTTAGTTGTCTTAGTTGAAAATAAATCAGGTGAAGTTTTTAAAATTAGACCTCCCTTTCATCCTAAAGAAGTTGCTCGATTTCATAGCCATCTGATAGATGCCAAATTAGAGGTCCAATTTGAAGTAAATCATGAGTTTCTTTTAGTTTATAATAGTAAAGATTCCCTAGTAGGTGGAGTCTTTTGGAGATCAACAGGCCCAGAAATTGCACATTTTGAAAAAATTGTACTAGCACAAGAATATAGAAATAAAAATTTAAGTATTAAGTTAGTGGAAGACCTATTTCAACGACTAAAATTGAAAAAAATTAAATATCTAACAGTTGGGTTTTTTCAATCTGGATTATTCTACAAGTTAGGTTTTGAAATAAATCAAAAATTTGGCGGTCTTGTAAAGAAACTTTAGTAAAGCATATAATAAATTATAACTCCAGTTACAGAAACATATAACCATAATGGTAATGTAATTTTTGCTATTTTTCTATGTTGTGGTAAACTATCGGTCCAACCTCTATATAGTGTAATTAATGCAAGTGGAATAATTATTGCAGCAAGAACAATGTGAGTTAATAGAATAAATAGATAAATTTCTTTAAAATCACCTAAGTATTGCTTTGGCCCCGCTTTAAACCAGTGATAGATAATATAGCTTATTAAAAATGCACCTGAAGTACCAAATGCTGATAACATAATTGTTTTATGCTTTTGACGTTTTTTTTGTCTAATTAAGATATATCCGTATAATAATAGAATTGTTGTTATCCCATTTAATGTTGCATTTACAATAGGCAACATTGATACATCTAAACTACCTTCTAAACCTTCAGGTCTTGGACCAAGAATCAAAAATGCAACTGCAGCTGATATAATAACAGATACTATATATATGATTTTTAACCAAAACTGATCTTGATTTTTCATTAACTTTCTCTCAATAATATTTTGATATCTTTTTGTAATTGAGACATATCTTCAGTCTTCATTCCACTATAATATCCACGAATATTTCCACTTATATCAACCAATGCAAATTTTTCACTGTGAAAAATAATATCTTCATAATCACCAATCTTAAACCCATTTTTTATAATTTTTTTAACTGCCTCTTCAGGTCCAGTAAGAAAATGCCACCGATCTGTATTTGCATTATATCTTGATGCGTATTCTTTTAAAATAGCTGGAGTATCATACTCTGGATATACAGAGATTGAAATAATTCTAACATTATTATTATCTCTGAAAGTCTTATGTATGATATTCATATTTCCTGTCATAATTGGACAGGCCATCGTGCAAGTCGTAAAAATAAAATCTGCTACCCAAACCTTACCCTTCATATCTTCACGAGTGATAATTTGACCATTACTATCAGTAAATTCAAAATCTGGAACAGTTCCACTAATAGGTAGGTTATTACTTGAATTTGATTCTTTCAAAAAGTAAGTGATCAAAAGAAAAACACCTACTAAACCATAAATAATAAAACGCATTTTTTGATTCATTTTTAAACTTTCAAATCAATGATAATAATAATAAGTAAAACAGGCAGATATAATACTGAAGTTTTTAATAAAAGAAGTGCGCTTTTTCTTGATTTATCTTTTGCTAAAGGAATTGCTGACAAGAAAAAACCACATGATATGATTGTTACACCAAATAAATAAAAATATCCCAATGACCCTTCAACAACAGGTAACAATGAGACTGGTATCATAAGTAATAAATGCCAAAATATTTGTCTTATAGTTCTACTTCCATCTTTTTCAATAACTGGAAGCATTTTAAAATTAGCTGAAGCATAATCATCTTTACACATCCATGCAATTGCATAAAAATGAGGGTGTTGCCATAGATACATTATCCCGAAAAGAATCCAGGCCATATTCCCTATTTCTCCTGTTGCTGCTGTCCAACCTCCAAGAATTGGCATAGCTCCAGGGATAGATCCAACAGAAGTATTAAGCCAAGTAATACGTTTTAATGGAGTGTATACAATTACATAAAGAAATGCAGTTAAAAGAGATAAAAAGCCTGTAAGTAAATTAATTTTAAATACTAATAATAGACTTCCCCCTATTGTCATAAATACTCCATAAATAATAACATGTAACGGAGAAATAAGGCCTGCCGGTAAGGGTCTATTTTTTGTCCTTTCCATGTACTTATCTGGGTTGCGTTCTACATAATGGTTCAACGCACCAGAGCCAGCAGCTGTCAATGAAGTTCCTAATAGGGTATAAATTAGTCTAGATAATTCACCTACTCCATTATTACCAATATAGTAACCTAAAAATGTAGCTACTAATACAAGAGATAAAATATTTAGTTTACTTAACTCTAGATAAACACGGAAAATTGAAGTCGCTTTTTGTTTTTTAAATTTCATTTAAACCATTTAGAATATTTTAACGGCTGTACCCTTAAAACAAATAAAATTGAGGCGCCTAATAAAGCTGCTCCATTCACCACATGAAAGCTAGCAATATAGGGTGCTCTTTCAGTTAAAACAGTTAAGGCCCCTAACGTGAATTGAAAAATGACTATAAAAAGAATTAACCACATTGATTTTTTTAAAACGTTACTTGTATTAATAATTTTTCTGTTTTTAAAGAAAAAGTGACCAATAAATCCTGTAACAATTACAGCACCTAAGCGATGTAAAAAATGAATAATAACTTGATTTCTAGAAACGACATCCCAGTCCATATCAAAAAGAATAACATTAATATTATTTATCATTGAATCTGAAAAAGTTGGAAACCATAATCCTCCCATTGTTGGAAAATCAGGTATAGCCATACCAGAAGCAGTATGACGCATTAATGCTCCAAATATTAACTGAATATAAACAAAACCAACTATAATCAATGTTCCATCTCTCATAGAATTATTAACCGTAATATTTTTTCGTGTTTCTCTTTCAACAGAAAGACTGTAAGCTATAATTATTGTCATTACAAAGAATGTTTGAGCTAAAATTCCATGAATAATAGATACTGCTGGAGGTAAATAAAAAAGGACTGTTATACCACCAAATATTCCTTGGGTAATCACTGTACCTAAAGCAATAAAACCTAGCTTCTTAAGCCAATAAGGCTCATTTGAGAACCCTAGAGATATTGCTTGAATTAATGTAAAAAACCCAATAATAGTTGCTAGCATTCTATGTCCATGTTCATAAAATATTCCACCAACCATTTCTGAAAGTGGAAAAGCAAACATTTGTTTTCCATATGTGGTAGGCCAATCTGGAACTGATAAACCTACCTCATGACTTTTAACCAATGCTCCAACAAAAATTAAAAATAATGTTGAAAAAGAAGTCAATTTTGATAGTCGACGTAGTCCGATTTTATAATAATTTTTCATGATTTAAATTTTCCCCCTTAAATCAAACAATAATTTACTAATTATAATATACAGTTCTCAATTAATCAAAAAAAAACCCCTATACAATTAATTCCATAGGGGTTAAGTAAAATATTTAAACTAACAAATCTACCAGTCATCATCTCCCCAATCATCATCATCTGCTTCTTCAAGCAGATATTCTTGTTGTTCAGTTAACCAAGCTGAATAACCTTCATCATTATGAACCGTCATATAACCCACCATTCTGTAATGACCTAAACCACAAAGTTGCGCACAAGCTATTTCAAAGCCTTTACCTTCTCTTTTTGTACCAATAGTGGTCTTTAAAAAATCTTCTGATGTCATTGTGGCTTCAAACCAAACAGGAATTTCCATCCCTGGAATAGCATCTTGTGAAACTCTTAACTCTGGTAGTTTAAAATTATGAATTACATCTTTTGTCGAAAGTGAAACATTGATTGGAGTGTTTACAGGTATATGTAATTGATTAACAGTAAATATATCATCCTTAGCGAATGAGTCATTGCGATCTAATCCTATTGGATTCTCAGCTTCATCAACTAAGTTCACAGATGTTTTACCAAAAACGCCATCTGGGCCCGGATAATGGAAATTCCAAGCAAATTGTTGTCCAACTACTCTTATCTGAACTACTTCTGTTCCAACAGGTACATCATTTACTCGACTTGCCCAAATAGGAAAAGCAAAACCAAATAAAAGAACAACTTCAACAACAGCGACTAGTCCTTCAATATAAGAAGAGTAATGATTTTTCACTCCATTATAATCAGCTTTAGGATTATTTGAAGCTCTAAATTTTATTAAAGTGTAAATAAAGTACGCACCCCAGCCAACGAATAAAATCAGCATTAACCAATGCACTATGGAAATAATATTATCTATTTGCGGTCCTTGTGTGGATGCAGATACGGATGGTAGACCAAAATTTCTAAGCAGTTCTAACACAGAACATATCCTCCGAGTTAATTCTTATTATCTTTAATTGATTTAGCATACTCTTTAGCTCGTCTATGTAAAATAAAAATAGATGATCCAACACCACCTAAGACACCACCAGTAATACCTAGCATAGATAAAATAGCTTTATTCATTCCTTGAGTTGCAGCCGCATTTGGATTTCCAAAACAAGTGGCACAAGCATATATAGCATCTGGAAAGATTGCTAAACATAATATAAATATTGTGATTACTAATTTTTTCATTATGAAATAGTTTTGAATTTTTTTAGTACTTGCAATCCATAAATGACTAATGCTCCTCCAAAAAGAAAAGATGCTAGCGATATATAGATAGACTCATTTAATCCCCAAACTCCTAACCAAATGGTTACTCCAATTGAAAATAAAATAAAAATTATGTGAAATGATTTAATAGACATAAAACTAAATTTTTGCCTGTGCTAACATTGTGCTTAAAGGAACAAAAATAAGTATTAAAAAAGCCACAACAGTTGCGATTAAGGTCCAGTAAATAGTCACCTTCTCATCAATTAGGTGCATAAAATAACAAGCTACAAGTGAGCCTTTAATACTTGCAACAATTAAGGCAAGTACTACCCCTCCAACTACACCAAGATCTAGATATGAAATTGCAACAGTAACTATAGTTAAAAAAGCCAAAGCTACAAAAACCAATACATATGTTTTAATATGATGCTTTACTTGTTCAGGTGTTAGTTCAGACATAATATTTTCCTATAGTAAGTAGAGAACTGGAAATAAAAAGATCCAGACCAAATCCACAAAATGCCAATAAAGCCCTACAATCTCAATACGGTTAGTAAATCGTTCTGGGTCTGATTCCCACATTTTAGCTCCAGGAATCCAAAAATAAAAAATGCATATCATTCCACCAATAATATGAAGAACATGAAGACCGGTCATTGTAAAATAAATTCCAAGAAAATTATTTGTTGATGGAAGATATCCTACATGAAATTTATGAGTGTATTCAAAATATTTTACAACAAGGAAAGCTAACGCTAACAATAACGTTACTCCAGAATAAATCTTAAATTTCTTGAAATCATTTAGTTTTAATGAAGCCCAACTCATAACCATTGTAACTGATGATGTAATCAAAAAAAGTGTATTTAAAGTTGCCAATGGAATATCTAAATATTCGGAACCTGTAGGCCATTGCTCTACGCCCGTCCTTAGAAATATGTAAGCTGAGAAAAGACCTCCAAATAACATTACTTCAGAGGCTAAAAACAACCAAACGCCAAGTTTGCCATTATATAGTCCGGTGTCGGGTCGATTTTTAACGGTAAATGGGATATCCATAAATATTAAACTTTCTTACTTTGAGGTGTAAAATCTTGTTCATCATCTGGTACACTATACTCATAAGGTCCACGATAAACCGATGGTACAACTTCAAAATTACCATGACCTAAGGGAGGAGAGGTTGTATCAGTCCATTCCAATGTTGTAGCATTCCATGGATTTTTTTCTCCTGTTTTTTTACCAAAAAGACTTATAATCATATTAACTATAAAAAATATTTGAGCAAGTCCAAGTAGCCAAGCAGATACAGACATTACTTCATTAAGATAGAGCACATCTGCTGCATGAGCATATGTTTCTCCACCATCCCAAAGACGTCTTGAAACACCAGCCAAACCTTGAACAAACATAGGCATGAATACGCCATTCATAAAAATCATAGAAAAGAAAAAGTGTAATTTACCGAGTGTTTCATTTGTTCTTTTCCCGGTCATTTTTGGAAACCAATAATAAATACCTGCAAATAATGCAAAAATAGTTCCGGGAGCAACAACGTAATGAAAGTGACCAATTACATAATACGTATCATGTAAATGTATATCTGCTGCTGCAAGGCCAAGCGGAAGGCCAGTTAATCCACCAATTCCAAACATTGGAATAAATCCTAGAGCAAATAACATTGGGGTATTAAAACGAATTGAACCACCCCACAGAGAAAGAAGTAACGCCGTTAAAATTACCACTGAAGGAATAGAGATAATCATTGTAGTTGTTTGGAAGAAGGCTCCAATTGAGGTCCCCATACCAGTAATGTACATATGGTGTGCCCAAACTATAAATGACATAAAACCAAGAAAAACCATTGCATATACTAATGCTTTATAACCCCATATAGGTTTTCTAGTATTATTAGCAATAATCTCTGTGATAATTCCAAAAGCTGGAAGAATCAGAACATAAACTTCAGGATGAGCTAAAAACCAAAATAAGTGTTGCCAAAGTAAAGGGCTTCCTCCACCAGCATTTGTCAAAACCTCACCAGAGACGACTAAACCACTTGGCATAAAAAAGCTCGTTCCAGCTAATCTATCCATTAGTTGAAGTACTCCAGCTGCTTCTAATGGTGGAAAAGCTAATAATAATAAGAAAGCAGTAATAAATTGTGTCCAAACAAATATAGGTAACTTCATCCATGTCATTCCCTCTGTTCTAAGTTGGATGACCGTTACTAAAATATTTACTGAGCCAAGTAGAGATGAAGTAATTAGCATTACCATTCCAAACAACCAAACAGTTTGACCTGTTGTAGCTATATCAGCAAGAGGAGGATATGAAGTCCAACCTGAATTTGCAGCTCCACCAGGGACAAAGAATCCAACGGCCATAATGACTGAACCAATAAAATACATCCAATAAGAAGCTGCATTAAGTTTAGGAAAAGCCATATCTATAGCACCAATTTGAAGCGGAACAAAATAGTTACCAAAAGCACCAAAGGCTAATGGTACTACTCCTAAGAAAATCATTATTGTTCCATGCATTGCTCCTAATGAGTTATACATTTCTGAAGGTAAAATACCTCCATCTCCTATAATAGAGCCCACAAAGGGAATTGGACTTTCAGGATATGCTAATTGGTATCTCATAATCATCATCAAAGCAAACCCAAATAGCAACCAAACTAAAGAGGTAATACCATACTGTAGACCAATGACTTTATGATCTGTAGAAAAGATATATTTTGTCAAAAAACTCTGTTTATGTTGTTCAGCACTCATTTAATGATTCCTGATTAATCTATAGTATTTTGTTAAGATGAAAATTAAAGTTTAAAATTGAAATGTAATTTAATTCTTCTTTCATACTAACACAAAAAAAATCTTAAAATTAGTTTAGGAAGTTTATTGTTATAAGATATTATAAATAAGTAAATTTTGAAGCTGATATATCAGTATAATTTTTTAAAATCTTAGGAGATTGAAATGCGTAAATTAATTAACGTGACTATGATTGCGATATTTGGTCTGAGTACAATTATTGCAGGGGAAATCAAGGGACGTGTCAAGTATATTGGTAAACCACCAAAATCAAAACGAATTAGAATGGATGCTGACCCTGTATGTGCTGCTTCACATCGTGACGCTGCTAAAGCAGAATCATTTATTGTTGATTCTGAAGGAAATATGGCAAATGTAATTGTTTATTTAAAAGGAGTGAAATACACTGGTAAAGCTCCAACAAGTGAAGTAATAATTGATCAAAATGGATGTGTTTACTCACCACATGTTATGGGAGTTCAAGCAGGACAGCCAGTCAAAATACTTAATAGCGATGCTACTATGCATAATATTCATGGATTACCTAAAGTAAACAAAGAGTTTAATTTTGGTATGCCTAAATCATTAAAAGAAAAAACTGTAACATTTAATAAGGCAGAAGATGTTTTTGTAATTAAATGTGATGTTCACCCTTGGATGAAAAGCTATACTCAAGTTTTTGATCATCCTTACTTTGCTGTAAGTGGCAGTGATGGTACTTTTAATATTTCAAATGTCCCTGATGGTACTTATGAAGCTATTGCTTGGCAGGAAAAGTTTGGAAGCAAAAGAGTTATGACACAAAACGTAACAGTAAAAGGTGGGGATGCTGAATTAAATTTTAACTTTGAGAGACCAAAGAAAAAATAATATTAAATTTTATTTAATAACAAAAAACCCTCAATCATACTGAGGGTTTTTTGTTATATCATGTAGAACATCTAAATGCTCTTTTGATAAGTTATTAACACTAAAGAAGACTACACCATTTGCTCCAGCGTTAATTGACCCAATAATTGCTTCCCTAAATTTTTGAGGATTTAAAGCTCCAACAAAAACACCTGAATAATAATCAAATTTTCCACGTATTTCATTAACACCATTATCAACACTAAAATTTATCCAGTCAATATCTTCATTATAAAAATGATGATAATTCATAGGACACACTAAATCAACATTCCATGATGCCCAATCTTGTCGAACCATTCTACGAGCCATCTCAGGGTAAGGAAATACTGCTGCAGATATTTTTGTTCCATTGGTATGCGAAATCTTGGTTAATTCATTAACCAAGTTCGTAACTGCATCGAGTCTGAACTTTAACCATTCATCTTTTAAATCATCATTTTTTATTTCCTTAGGGTCTAAACCATATTGCTTTTTAAACATTTCTCGTGCGATTGGATGATATCCAAAATCATATTCAGGCATTTCATAACTTTGATCTAGTCCATATTTTGGTTGAAGCTTAATTGGTAGAAAAATATCAGAATATCGAACGTAATCTAAATGCACAGATGCTAAGTTTTCAATTTTACTAAGTTCATCTATTAATTTTTTGATATGATTTCTCGCACCTTCACTAAAGGGACTTAACCATTGATAGTAATCAACATAAGGTCGAAAGTCATAACTATTTTGTCCTAACTTATTTACAGAATACCAATCTTTATTCTTCATGGCTTCTTTATCATTGGGCCTATTTAAAGTCCATACCCAGGCATGAATATTAATTTCTAGAGGTTTTGTTAAGTTTATTAGTTTTCTTAATTGATTTGGATTTGCTTGGATAAAATAATCTGTTATTCCTGCTTCCTTATACTTATTAAAAAAGATTAGCCAATCATTTTCAGATTTTTTGGAATAGCGCATCCATGTTCCAAATATTATATCATTTTTCATATTTGTTGCTTCTTTTAATTCAATCATTAATTCTTCACTAAATAAAAATCCAAAATTAATAATTAACAAAATATATAATATTTTTTTTAAACCACTAAACTTCATTTTTATCTAATAAATAATAATTTTTTGTTTCATATAAAATCCACTTATCTATTAAGTAAAATACTAAAGTAATATATTTTATTTATATTAAACTTGAGATAAAATTATTTAGATAAATATAATTGACCTTTTTTTAATA
>JAAZYT010000138.1 GCA_014239505.1 Fidelibacterota bacterium
GCTTATACTTTTTCAATGGAGTTTCTGAGGATCCTTCAAAAGCCTCTTCTAATCATTCTCCTTATTTTTTTGCTGATGAAAGAAATTTGAAATTTGGCATGAAATCTATGGCTCAATTAGCATTAGACTACCTATTTCTTAATCAATAGTCTAAAATAAGCAAAATATAATGGTGACATCTTTTCCATTAATTATGGATGGTGCCATGGGCACAGAGCTTATGGACAGAGGTTTAAAGATGCCTTTACCACTTTGGTCTGCAGATACAAATATCACTGATCCAGAAGTTGTTAAAGCAGTGCACCAAGATTATGTAAATGCAGGGGCAGATATTATAGGAACGAACACATTTAGAACAACAACATGGACATATCGTAAAATAGGGTTATCTCATAAAGTTTCACAAGATCGAGCTAGAACAAGTTTAATGAAAGCAGTTGATTTAGCTAGAGAATCAAATCCTAAGATTTTGGGAGCATCTCTAACATCCATTGAAGATTGTTATGATCCTTCCTTGTATCCTGGTCGAAGTATTACAGAAGATACATATGGTGAAAATATAAACTGGTTTATAGATGCAGGTGTTGATGTAATACTTTTTGAAACAATGGGGCATCTAGAAGAAATAGAGATTGCATTAGAAACCGTAAAAGATTTAGATCATAAAGTTTGGCTAAGTCTTATAATGAAAGATAAAGATCATATTCTATCGGGTCATCACATTAATGATGTTTTTATGCTTTGTGACAAAAATATTGATTGTCTAATGTTAAACTGTAATACGATTGCTAAAACAAATGAAACTTTAGAGATAATTAAAGATAATTGGATTAATAGTTGGGGAGTCTATCCAAATTTAGGTTTATCAGAACCTGAGCCAGATGGTGAGATTGAAGAAAAAGTTCAAGAAACTGATTTTAAAAAAACTATTCTTAGTTATTTAAAAATGAATCCTAAAATTATAGGTTCTTGTTGTGGCTCATCTCCCATACACATTAAAATGATTAAAGAAATAAAAGAACAATTATTTTTATCAGATTGATTGATATTTTTTTTTCTTTACTTTAAGTTCGCCGGAACTTTTAAGTCCTTTTTAACGTATTGAATAATTTATTATGGTAAGTAAGATTAAATGAAGGAGATAATAGAAAAGTGATTAAAGTCACAGATTTATCAAAAAATTATGGTTCAGTAAAAGCAGTTCGATCTATTTCTTTTGATTTAAATGATGGTGAAATAGTCGGTTTTTTAGGTGCGAATGGTGCAGGTAAAACAACCACCTTAAAAATGATGACTGGTTACTTAGTACCATCAGCAGGGTCAATTACAGTGAATGATATGGATATAATTGATTATGCTCATGATATACAAAAAGAGATTGGTTATTTACCTGAATTAAATCCTTTGTATACTGAAATGCGAGTTTATGAATATCTCGAATTTCTCGCAGGAATACGTAAAATTAATGGAAAAGAGTTTAAAGAAGCTTTGGCTCGTGTTGTAGAACAATGTGGTCTAAGAGGCGTAGTCCATAAAAGTATTTCTGATTGCTCAAAAGGATATAAACAAAGAATTGGCTTAGCTGCAGCCATGATACATGATCCAAAAATTTTAATTTTAGATGAACCTGTTACAGGTTTAGACCCAAATCAAATTGTTGAAATTAGAAGATTAATAAAATCTTTGGGAAAAGAAAAACTTGTGTTTATGTCTAGTCATATTTTGCAAGAAATCCAAGCAACGGTTGATCGAATAATTATTATTAATAATGGAAATATTGTAGCCAACGGAACAAGTGATGAACTTATGGGTGATTTTATGGGTAATGTGCTGTTAAATATGGAGATTAAAGGAGCAACTACAGAGTCTATAGAGCATATTCAAGCTGTGCTTCCAAGTGTAAAATATATTTCATTAAATGAATCCAAGGGAATCCAAAGTGTTCAATTTGAATATGGTAAAGATAAAGATCCTAGAGAAGACCTCTTTAAATATGCAGTTAAAAATAAATGGTCAATTTTAAAGATGAATCCGCGAACTACTAATTTAGAAGATATATTTAGAGATTTAACGATGGAAGGAGATAAGAATGCTTAATGTTCGAATGATTTTCCGTCGAGAAATACAAAGTTTTTTTAATAGCCCTATGGCTTATATCTTTCTAGTAATTTTTGCTATTGTTAGTGGATATTTTTTTACAAATACATTTTTTCTTTTTGGCCAATCAGACTTAAGAGTCCTTTTTGATATGATTCCACTTGTTTATCTATTCTTTATACCTGCGGTTTCAATGGGATTAATTGCACGTGAAAATAATATTGGTACTATGGAAACTATTTCTACTTTACCATTGAGCACATTTGAGTTTGTAATAGGAAAGTTTTTGGCGGGATTTTGTTTGATAATGCTTGGTTTACTTGCAACATCAATTCATTTCATTACGCTTGTTTATGTGGGTACAAATGTTGATTATGGTGCTATTTTTAGCGGTTATTTAGGATTGGCTCTAATGGGTGGAACTTTTACTGCTATTGGTATATATGCGAGTAGCGTTACTGATAATCAAGTTGTGGCATTTATCATTGGAGTCTTTCTTGTTCTTGTTTTTTATATGTTGGATAAAACATTGGTTTTTGCTCCTCAATCTATTGTTGGAATAATTCAATTTTTAGCAGTCGATTATCACCTATCAAATATTTCAAGAGGAGTTATTGATTCAAGAAATATTATTTACTTTTTATCTATGATTGGATTTTTTATCTATCTAACTATTCAAACACTTGAAGTAAGGAGATGGAAATAAATGATGAATTGGTTAAAAAATATAGATTTAAAAAAATCTGTACTAGTTCCGGGATTATTACTTTTTATTGTTTTATTCTTACTAAATAGTATTTCAAGGAATTGGTTTTTTAGATGGGACTTGACAGATAACAATATGTATTCTTTATCAACTTCTAGTGAAGCTGTAGTTGAACAGGTTGATGATTTACTAACGATGAAAGTTTATTTTTCTGATGATCTTCCAGGTGAGTATGCAAATAATCGACGTTATCTTCAAGATATACTTGAAGAATACGAAGCTTTATCTGATGGAAATATTAGATTTGAGTTCTTTCGTCCAGAAGATGATAAGAATATTGAACAAGAGGCACAAAAAGCGGGTGTTATGCCCGTACAAATGCAGGTTGTTGAAAATGATAAAATGGAAGTTAAGCGTGTATTAATGGGTATGGTAATTCTTTATGAGGATAAAAAAGAAGTCTTACCTGTTATTCAAACGACAACAGGATTAGAGTATGAGATAACTTCAAAGATTAAAAAATTGGTTGAAATCAATAAACCTATGGTTGGAATTGCTCAGTTTGAAGGTCAAACTAGTCAGTTTTCTAATATTCAGAATTTGTTAAATCAACGTTATACAGTTCAACCTGTTAACCTAAATGAAGAAGTACCTCCTGGATTAACAGCTGTGTTAATGAGCGGTGTTTCTGATTCGCTTTCTTCTAATGAGTATAATAATTTGAAGAATTATTTAGATAATGGAGGTAACCTATTATTAACGCAAACTAGGATTAAGACAAACCTTCAGGCTCAACAAGCTTTTCCAATTCAATCTAATATATTTGACATAACTAGAGAATATGGATTTTCAATTGATGAAAATTTAGTTATAGATAAAATTTGTGGTAGAGTGAGTGTTCAGCAACAAATGGGTCCAATTAGAATGAATGTTCCAATGGAGTATCCTCTGCTTCCAATAATTAGATCATTCAACAATAAAGAAGCAATAGTGTCTGGTCTTGAACAAATACAATTGATTTTTGCTAGTGAAATCAGTCAGGACTCATCTTCGATTGGTAATGTAAAGTTTATACCACTGTTTTTTAGTTCTAAGCAATCAGGTGAAATGAGAGGAAACTTCAATCTAAATCCAGATCCAAATCAAAATCCATTTATAAGAATTTTTAATCAATCAGATAAAATTTTAAGTGCTCGATCTGAGAAAACACATAGCAATGGAATATTAAGTCAGATGATACTTGTAAGTGATTCGGACTTTATGACAGATGAAGGTGGTGGGCGTTCTCCTGAAAATCAAATTTTTATCATGAATGCAGTTGATTATTTAATTGGTGACCGCGATCTGATTGCCTTACGATCACGAGAAATCACATCTAGACCTTTAGAAGAAGTTGCTGATGATGCTAAAAAAAGATGGAAGTGGATAAATATTGTTTTGCCTTCTTTATTAATTGTTAGTTTTGGCTTAATAAGAATGCGTCAGCAAAAAAATCGAAGTTCATTATTAGAGGAATTTTATGGCTAAAATGAAATGGCTATTAATAGCGCTTCCAATACTTATTATTGTATTTTTATTCAATTCAATGCAACAAAGTAAACTTGGATCAAATAGTGATCAAATTTTTGATATCAATAGAGAAGATATCTTCTCTATTGATATTTCAAAAGCTGATGAAAATGTAAGCTTATTTTTTGATGGCCAAAGTTGGACTATAGATGGAAATGATTCTTTAATAGTAAAAGAAAACACACTCAATAGTTTTTTTGATAATGTTCTTAAAGTAAAACGTACATCTATGGTTTCAAAAAATAAAAACAATTGGGATAAGTTCAATGTTGGGGATAGTTCAGGAACTATCCTTGTTTTAAGTGATCATAATAATGAGAAATTAAGTAAAGTGATTGTTGGAAGTTCAAAAGCTGAATGGTCTTCCTCAAATATTAGAATTAATGATGAAGTAGAAGTTTATCAAACGAATGAAAATATAAGTTGGCAACTCAATACATCACCCACTTTTTGGGGTGAAGTTCCTAAAGCAGATACTACTGTTGTAGATTCAAATTAATCACAACTTGAAAAATTTAATATTTAATATTAATTTCTTTTTTTAATAACGCTCATATCGTTCAACAGTTATATTTAATTAGGATAATTTAATGTCAGATAATTTAAAAAGTGTAATCACTTGTGATCTTGACGGTAAAATCGAAACTTTTTCCGAAGGAGCTCAAGATTTATTTGGATATACTTCTGAAGAAGTAATTGGTAAAATAAGGGTAAGTGATTTTAGTGATGGTCAAGTTGTTTTAGGCCATGTTGTAAATTGGTTGAAGGAATCAGTAGAAAAAGGTGAATGGGTAGGAAATACTGTTTTTCTTGCTAAAGATCGAACGGAGATTCCTTGTGAAATCAAAATAACACCAACAAAAGATAAAAATGGTAATCATATTGGTTACTGTGGTGTAACGAAACACTTAAATGATAAAAAACCTGATGAAGTAAGGCCAAGAATTAGTTTAATGACTAAAATATTCACTTGGATGGTAATTATGAGATTACCTTTTTTAAGTGCAACATTTGTCCCAATATTTGCAGGTGCAGCAGTTGCTTCAATGCTTGGTTTCACTGTTAGCTGGAGTTGGTTAGGTTTAACATTGTTAGGTGGATCATTACTTCATATCGGTACTAATACTTCTAATGATTATTTTGATCATAAGAGTGGCACGGATGAGCTTAATTATAATTATAGCAATGTTGGTTTAAATGGGGGCAGTCGTAGTATTCAGATGGGTTTAATAACTCCTAAAGGTATGCTCACAGTTGCGATTACAGCTTTTACATTAAGTGCAATTGTTGGCATTCCATTAATGCAAAAAGCAGGAATATCAATTCTTTGGCTTGGCTTAATAGGTTTTTTATCTGGGTTATTTTATACAGCTCCTCCTTTTCGTTTTTCTTCAAGAAGTGGCTTGGGTGAATTAATTATTGGATTGAATTTTGGTCCACTAATGGTAGCTGGAAGTGCTTTGGTTCAAACTGGAGTTCTTCTTCCAGAAGCCTTTTTAGTTGGCATACCTATTGGTTTTTTGGTTGCAGCTATTGTTTACGTTAATGAGTTTCCAGATTATAATAGTGATAAAGCAACTGGTAAAAATACACTTATTGTTGTTTTTGGCCCTGAAAAAGCAAGAGCTGGGTATGTTGCTTTGATATTAGGAGCCTTTCTCAGTATAATTATTTTGGCAGTTAATGGAACAATTCCAATTTTAGCTCTAACTTCTCTCTTAGCAGCTTATTTTGGAATTAGAGCTATTCAAACTTTGTACAAATATTATAATGACAGATTACTGCAGCCCGCTAACTGGGGGACTATCATTATGCATAATGTTACCGGAGCTTTATTATGTATTGGAATGTGGTTTGGAAATACATTATAAATTTTAATCGTACAATAAAAACTCTAACCCCTGATTTTAATAAAAATAATTTCAGGGGTTTTTTATTTCTATTATTGTTATTTGTAAGTTTTTATTTAGGTGATATTTATAATAATCCTTCTAATCCTGGTAAGCCAATTACCCAAAAAAATGAATCCATTAATGATGGTGGCCCAAATGATCGATTAGATTTTGAATTATTAAGATCAAAAGATCCTCAAACTAATTTTATACCTGAAGGTGTTCAACAAAGAGCTCTTATTTTTGCTAAAACGCTTCCCACTAGAAATCAAAGTTCAATTCAGAGTAAATCATTTACTAATTCTTTAGAATGGTCTAATAGAGGGCCTTATAATGTGGGTGGAAGAACACGAGCACTAGCTATTGATATCGCGGACTCAAATACAATAATTGCAGGTGGCGTTTCCGGCGGAATATGGCGTTCTAGTGATTATGGAACAAGTTGGACTAAAATGACCAAATCTAATCAATTGCACAGTGTTTCATCGTTGGCACAAGATCCTAGAAGTGGTAAAACAAATATTTGGTATGCGACAACCGGTGAATTAACAGGAAATTCTGCAGGTGCTAGAGGGGCGCCATTTAGAGGAGATGGAATTTATAAATCTGTAGATAATGGTTTTAATTGGGAGATTCTTCCTTCAACTTCAACAAATACACCTGAATCATTTGATAATCATTTAAACTATGGATGGCGTATTAAAGTTCATCCTACAACTGGTCATATATTTCTTGCATCATTTGGATCAATATATAGAAGTAAAGATGAAGGTCTTTCCTGGCAATTAATTTTGGGACAAGGAACTAATAGGTACTCTGATCTTGATATGACTAATTCAGGACTATTAGTAGCTGTCTTAGGAAGTGGACAAAGCAAGGGTCCCGTCTTTAGGTCTAATGATGGAAATAACTGGACGGATATAACTCCAACTGATTTTCCTACTGATTATAAAAGAATTGTAGTTGATATTTCTGAATCAAATGATTCGATTGCATACGTTTTAATAACAAATAATGATGGTCATAATTTTTTAAAATATACATATTCAAAGCCTGATAGTATTGGAGTCATTGGTTCCTGGGATGATCGTTCAAGTAACTTACCTAGTGATTTTAATTCACAAGGTGGTTATGATCTTCATGTCCGCGTAAGCCCTAGTGATGAAAATTTTATATTTTTTGGAGGTACAAATCTCTATTATTCAACTGATGGGATGAATACATCAGAATTAACATTCCAAATTGGTGGATATGGGCACAATGATCATCACCCTGATCAACATGATGTTATATTATATGAAAATGAACCAAATAAGGTTTTTTCAGCAAGCGATGGTGGATTGCATGTAATGAATGATATTACAGCTTTTGGAAAGAAATGGGATTCAATAAACAATGGTTATTTAACAACTCAATTTTATACGATAGCGATTGATCAAACTGGCACATTTCCAGATCTATTAATGGGCGGTACACAAGATAATGGAACGTGGGAATCGTTAAAGCTTAATGAAGATAATCCTTGGTCTCAAGTAAGTGGGGGAGATGGTGCTTATGCTTCAGTTATTAATTTTGGTAAAGCATATATTCTATCATCTCAAAAAGGTTATACTATGATCAAAGACTGGAATAATCCTTTTAACTGGAATTATGGTGGTGGTGATAAATACAGTAACTATTCTTGGGCTTACTTATTTCCTCCTGATTTTGATAGAGAGAATGAAGCTCTTTTTATTAGCCCTATTTACTCAGATCTTTCTAATGATCATATCCTATACTATGCAGGAGCAAACTATATTTATCGAAACAATGACGTGTATTTAAATCTAGCTAATTATAAAAAATCTGATGGGAAAAATAGTTATGAAAGTACAAAGTGGGAAAAATTAGAAAAGAGTGTCGCTACTGGAGATATTTCAGCATTTGGTGGAAGTCTTCTTAATCCAACTCATAGATTATATTATGGAACGTCAAGTGGTCTTATCTATCGATTAGATAACTCTCATAAAAGTGATAGCTCTGTTGTCATAAAAAATAATATGGGCTCGGGTGGATATATTAGTAGTATTTCTGTAGATCCTTATGATGGCAGTAAAGTGATGGCAAGTTTTTCAAATTATAATATTAGAAGTATTTTTTATTCAGAAAATGCAGGTGAACTTTGGATGGATGTAAGTGGGAATCTTGAAGAGTTTTCTAACGGTCAAGGTTCTGGCCCCTCTGTTCGATCAGTTTATATTTATCCATTAAAATCTGGAAATCGTTATTTTGCCGGTACAAGTACAGGATTATATAGTACAGATAAACTTGAAGGTCTTGATACTAAGTGGGTTCAAGAAGGATCTTTAACTATTGGTAACATTGTTGTTGATATGATAGCTGGAAGACC
>JAAZYT010000139.1 GCA_014239505.1 Fidelibacterota bacterium
ATTTTTTAGGCTTTCCACATGTAAGCCTTAGCAAAAGATGGTAAATAAAAAACAGGAATTAAAATGAGCAGATTAACTTTTTTACTTATTAGTGTTTTTACAATTGGTAGCGCACAAAATACAGCCATGTTTTCTGGTCGTGCCCATCCCGAATTAAAATGGCAGACTATTTCTACAAAACATTTTAATGTTCATTACCATCAAGGTATTGAAAAAATTGCTAATGAGGGTGCTATTCTTGCGGAGCACTACCTTCCAACATTGCTTGTCCAAATGGATGTAGATACGATACCTAAGATAGATATTATTTTTACCACTGAAGATGAGATCATGAATGGTTTTGCAATATGGACCTATCAAACCTTTATATGGGTTGATCAAAATGATGCAGCTATTTGGCTTGAAAAAGGAAAATGGCTTGAACAAGTTTTAGCTCATGAGCTTCAACATATTGTACTTTTGCATAAAATTAAATCATGGTTACCTGAACCTATGGGACAACTTATTTCAGGGCTTCCAGGTTGGGTCGTGGAGGGGACAGCAGAATATGAAACTGAAAGTTGGCGCCCCTATAGAGCGGATCTTTCCCATAAAGCACATGTACTTGTAAACAAAATGGATACAATGGATCCACATCATGATGGTTTTTCAAAAATGCTGTATTGGGCTGATCGATTTGGGGATTCCACAATTGCACAAACGCTCGCATATCGGAACTCCTTTAACGTTTTTAATTTTGGAGCGGGCTTCAAAAAATCGACCGGTATTAGCGTTAGCCAATTCAATGAAGATTGGCGAAGACATATGAATACTTATTATTATGGATATAGATCTCAAAAGGAAACGTATAAAGAAATGGGCGAGGTAATCTCTTTCCCCTTAAAAAAAGTACAAACAGCCATGTTTTATAAAGATAGCAGTCAAATTGCAATTCTGGGAAAACTAGATCAAGATCGTAGAGATGTTTCACTTATTATTGCCGATCGAGATACCAGTCAAGAAAGGAAGCGTTTTGAAAAATGGGAAAAAGCTATTGATAAGCTAAAAGAAAAGAAGAAAAAAACAAAAAAAGATTCTTTAGCTATAAAGAAAAAATATAAAACAAAGGTTCTTTGGGATAAAAATGAGGTTGACTATGGTCAGTTTCATCCAAGCCTGTCGTGGTCTTTTAGTGGTAATAAATTAGCCTATGCTAAATATCATTTTGGAGAAAATCAATCTCAGGTATATGATATAAAAATTTATGATAAAGGTTCAGATAAACATTTTTGGCTTACCAAGTCTAAGCGGGCTACATACCCGATTTGGGTAGATTCTAATAAAGTGGCATATGTATCTCATTATAATAATGTGTCAAATATTTTTATTAGCAACCTAGATGAAAAAGAAGTAATAAACGTTACGGGCTTTACCGAAAATACACAAATTGCATATCTAGCAATATCACCTGATCGCGATCAAGTTGCTTTTGCAATGAACCCTGTAAATGGCAACATGGATATTTATACTATTGATCTGGAGTCCAAAGCTCTAACGCGCCTGACAGATCATTCTATGGCAGATATTTTGCCTGTATGGCATCCAAACAGTAAGTCAATTTCTTATACATCAAACGCAAATGGTGTCCCCAATATATATACAATCAATTTGAATACTAAAAAAATTACAGCTAACACTGATGCTGGAGATGGTATTTGGACCCATCAGTGGATGCCAAAAGATTCTGTGTTACTTGCAACTTCATTAGGTGATATAGATAGCGTTCGTTTAATTAAAGTTAATCCTTTTAGAACTCCAGACACGGCCCCTTTAACATTAAGAGATAATTACACCTCTTGGCTGGCGGCAGGTCCAGATGTAACTTTTGTTAATAGTAAGCCAGAAACTATTCCCGATATTTCTCATCCTGAAAAATATAAATTCACGAAACATATGAGACCTTTGGCCAACATCATTCTACCTTTGCCAGCAGCTCCATTCTTTGCCACTGCTTTTACAGATGCCTTGGGGAAAAATATGTTTGAAATGCTTGGGTATTTAATCCCTAGTGATATGAACAAAAGCGGTTTTCAGCTTGGCTATATTAATCCAATGTGGAGCCTATTTATTTCTCGTAATATGGATTTTGCTTTTCGTCCTTATCAAAAAGCCTGGCTATTTGATTCAAAAAATGGTGTCTCTTTTACTATTAATAATCCAATTAACTTTGGAGAATATCCATCTTCAAACCATCTGTTTTATGCTGGCGCTACTATTATAAATCATAATGTAACTGTTGGTAAAAAAACGGATAAAGAAACAGGTGAATTAATTCCTCTAGATAATTCAAATTATGTAGATCTTCCAATACCTGAATCGGGGAATGATGGCTTTATCACTCTTGGATATCAATGGTTAAATCGCAGACCTCATAAAATAAATAATATTGCCCCAAAAGATGGTTTTGGTATTAGTGGCTTAATAGATTATGCAAATAAAAATCTTTTTGGTGATTTTAGCTTTACAAGGTTTGAGAGCGATGTGTTTGCCAATGTCCCCGTAAATAAGGATGGTTCTGTAGTTGCGTATTTTCGTTTAAAGTCTATGCTTGTTTCAGGAAAACCCCCTGCTCAAGAATATGTTGGTCTTACTGATGATGTGCCAATTTATCTTCAAGGCGCTGCTCCAAGTAGATTCATACCAGAGAATCATAATCCTCGAGGTTGGTCAGGATACAGGTTGGGAGATAAGCTTCTTTTTGGTACCGCTGAATTAAGACAAGCAATGGGCCCTATTTCCTTAAACTTAATTTCAGACTTTGGTAACGCTTGGTTTTCAAATTCTGAAAAGGAAAAAATGGTAGTTACTGCCGGCTATGAACTTCGCTTTGCTCTTGGCCCCTTAATTATTGCTGGTGGCGAAGCTCAAGAGCTTGATGGCTGGGAAAATGATCAAAAACCTGTTAGGTATTATAGGTTGGTCTTAACAAATCCTTTTTAGTAAAAAAAGTTTATAAAACTGAATTTGTTGCTTTCACGTTATATTAACTTGGGTGTAACCTTTGTAGGTCAATTGAGTAAATAATGATTTCATTCCACGTACCAAAGGCCAGCCAGCAACCCTTTCTAAGTGAACTCACACTTATCTAAAATCACCGCAATCGTAGGCGCCCAGTGGGGCGATGAAGGTAAAGGAAAAATTACTGATTTCTTTGCTGGTGAATCTGATTATGTTGTTCGTTTTCATGGTGGCAATAATGCCGGCCACACTATTATTGTGGATGACGTCACTTTTAAATTACATCTTATCCCTTCTGGAATTGTTTATGGAACGCCTATTAGTATTATTGGTAATGGTGTAGTTGTTGATCCCAAGGCGTTATTAAATGAAATCGCCTACGTTAAAGAAAAAGGTATTAACCCTAAGCTTATGGTTAGTGATCGAGCACATGTTATTATGCCCTATCACATTGCTTTAGATAGTGTTCTTTCTGGTCACCAGGGAGAATTAGCCGCTGGAAGTACTAATCGTGGGATTGCTCCAGTGTATGCAGATAAAATGTATCGTAACGGAATCCGTATGATAGATTTACTTGAGCCAGAAGTCTTTCGTGAAAAATTAGAAAAAGGTTATGCCTTTGCTGTTGGTATAATCGTTAAAGCTCTTGGTTCGTCGTTCAATAACTCTATTGAGGAAATTTTTGATACCTATATTCAATATGGTGAAGAGCTAAAAAAATATATAAGCGACACCTCCGTTGAATTGTATAATGCACACAAATCAGGAAAGTCTATTTTATTTGAGGGTGCTCAAGGAATTAGCTTGGACGTTGATCATGGTATCTATCCATACACCACTTCTTCCAATACAGCCGCTGGACATATTTCCACTGGGACTGGTGTTAGCTTTAGAAATGTAAATCGTATTATTGGCGTTGTTAAGGCGTACTTGAGTCGTGTTGGAGAAAGTCCTCTTCCATCAGAAATTCACGGGGGTGAGGCGGATACTCTTCGTGAAAAAGGTGGCGAGTATGGAACAACAACTGGCCGACCTAGACGTGTTGGGTGGCTTGATTTAGTACAAGTTAGGCAAGCAGTAAGAGTAAATGGCTTAACTGAAATTGCTCTCACAAAGCTTGATGTTTTGAATGGTTTTAAAGAGCTTCCTGTTTGTACTAGTTACGAATGTTCTGGAAAAATAATTAAAGAAATGCCTGCAAGCCTTGAGCAATATCGTAAGGCAACACCAATTTATGAAACATTGCCAGGCTGGGAAGATCTTCCAGAAAAAATTTGGGACAAAGGATTTAGTGCATTGCCTCAAACTTTAAAGAATTATATTAAATTTATAGAAGCCAACGTTGGCTGCAGTGTAAAAATTATTTCCGTTGGCCCTCAGAGACACGAGACAATCATTAGATAATGTCATTCACAAAGGAAATTGTTGATTTTTCCGGCCTTACTGATCAGGATATCAAAAAAAAACTTTATGAATTAAATATACCATTAACAGTTAAAGAAGCGCTCAAAATACAAAATGAAATGCTTGGCCGAGCGCCTTCTCTAGCAGAGCTTATTTTATTTTCTATTCAAGGATCAGAACATTGTAGCTATAAAAGTAGTAGAAACTACTTAAAACAATTTACCACCGAAGGCCCCGATGTTGTTCTCGGCGCAAAAGAAGACGCTGGTGTTGTGTCTATCATAAAAGATAATTCAGGAAATCGTTGGTGTATTGTAATGAGTCATGAATCTCATAATCATCCATCGCAAATTGTTCCTTATGAGGGAGCAGCAACAGGTGTAGGTGGAAATGTCCGAGATGTTTTATGTATGGGAGCAGAGGTAATTGCCGTTACAGATTCATTTCGCTTCGGCGATATAAAAAGAAATAAGACAAAATGGATTCATGATGGTGTCGTATCTGGAATTGCTGGCTATGGCAATCCACTTGGGATTCCAAATGTGGGTGGAGATATTTATTACCAAGAAGGCTACAATGAAAACTGTTTGGTTACCTTAGTAACGCTTGGAATTGTTAGAGAAGATCACATCATTCATTCCTATGCACCTAAAAATGCAGCTGACTTTGATTTAATTTTAATTGGCAAACCAACAGATAATAGTGGTTTTGGTGGAGCTAGTTTTGCCTCCCTAGAACTAGAAGAAGAGAAAAAAGAACAAAACAAAGGTGCCGTTCAGGAACCTAATGCTTTTTTAGAACGACACCTTTTAAAATCCTCTTATGCCCTATTTAAAAAACTTCAAAATGCAAATTTAATTAATGAAGTGGGCTTCAAAGATCTTGGTGCTGGTGGTGTCGCCTGTGCAAGCGTTGAACTGGCTGAAACATCTGGGTATGGCTCTGAAGTCTGGATGGATAAAATTCATATTGGGATGGAAAACTTGCACCCCTCTGTTTATTTATGTAGTGAAACTCAAGAACGTTTTATGTGGGTTTGCTCATCAGAAATTACTCCTATGATTCTTGATCATTACAATAATGAGTTTGATTTACCTGCGGTAAGTGAGGGCGCTAGAGCTTCTGTGATTGGTAAAATTAGAGAGGATGGTCAATATATTGTTCATAATGGTGATGAAGAGATTATAAATGCACCAGCTTCAGAGGTTACAAAAGGTTTTTTGTATGATCGCCCATCAAAGCAGAAAAAAATTGAGCATAAAGAACCAACTGTTCCAGAATTTGATAATTATAATTCTATTTTATTTGATTTATTGTCTCACGAAAACATCTCAAGTAGAGAACCTGTTTTTGAACAATATGACAAACAAGTTCAGGGGCGCATTAAGTTAGAAACTGGCTACGCTGATGCGGGTGTTCTTGCGCCATTTAATTCTAAAGAGTATCCAGAAGAAATTAGAAATACTGGTATTGCACTTTCTACTGATCATAATCCTTTATATGGACTAATTGACCCTTATTGGTGTGGAGTAAATGCAACCGTTGAAGCGATGAGAAATGTAGCGGCAGTTGGCGCTACTCCACATGCCTTATCAGACTGCCTTTGTTTTGGGAATCCGGAAAACCCATCTCAAATGTGGGAGTTTACTGAAAGTGTTCGTGGTGTTAAAGAGACATGTAATACCATTACACTAAAACATAGTCCTTCGGACCCAACTCCTATAATTGCTGGAAACGTTAGTTTTTATAATGAATCAAAAAATGGAGCAATTCCACCAAGTCCTATTATTAGTTGCTTGGGGCTTTTAATAGATGTTAACAAAGCAATCACTATGAATTTTCAAAAAAATAATTCACTAATCTTTATGGTGGGTGAAAGAAAAGATGAGTGTGGTGGTTCAGCTTATTATAATCTTTATGGTGAGCTAGGAAAAAATATTCCAAGACCAGACTTAGATGAAGTTAAAAAACAGATTTTTGCCGTAACTGATTCTATTGATAAAGAAATAATATTATCCTGTCATGATATTTCAGACGGTGGTTTAGCCTTGGCTCTTTCTGAAATGACTTTTCATAATAACATTGGGTGTGATGTAAATATCAGTGGCAGAGTTTCTGATAACAAAATGTTATTCTCAGAAACTGGCGGCTTTATATTGGAAGTTTCAACAGATAGCTTTGAGCGGCTACAAAGTGTTTTTTCTGATTTTGAAATAGAACTTTTCAAAATTGGCACAACGGGTGGGACTAAAATTATAATAAATAATTTAGTTAATATTGATGTTGATAAGGCAAAAGATAAGTGGCTTAATGGCCTAAGAAATAAATTATAATGAAAAAAATTAATTATAAATCAGCTGGTGTAGATATTAATGCTGGCAATGAGGCGGTCGATCTGATTAAAGAGGGCGTTGCGTCTACTTTTACACCAAACGTTCTTACAGGTCTAGGTTCTTTTGGTTCTCTTTATGACTTAAAACCAATATTAAATAAATATGATCATCCCGTAATGGTTCAAAGTATTGATGGTGTAGGAACTAAAACAATTATTGCAAGAAAAATGAATAAATTTGATACCATTGGGATTGACCTCTTAAGTGCTGCTGCAAATGATATTTTAGTTATGGGTGCAAAACCACTTACATTCCTAGACTATATTGCAAACGATAAATTAAAACCAAAGATTGTTGAGCAAATTGTTTCTGGTATGGTAAAAGCTTGTAGAGATACAGGCGTTTCTCTTGTCGGAGGTGAAACTGCTGAAATGCCAGATACTTACTTGCCGGGCGAACATGATTTAGTTGGAGTAATAACAGGAATAGTTGAAAAAGACAAAATTATCACGGGTGAAAAGATTCGCCCTGGGAATGTTTTAGTGGGTCTTCCTTCAAATGGTCTTCATACAAACGGGTATTCTTTTGCAAGAAAACTATTTTTTGATGTTGGTGGTTATAATGTTAATGACTGTCCAGATGAATTAGAAAGTTCAGTTGGAAATACTTTGCTTATGCCACATATTAATTATACAAAACATGTATTAGGAATTTTGAATGCCGGTATTAATTTAAATGGAATTATTCATATTACAGGTGGTGGCTTATTAGAAAATATTCCAAGAGTGTTGCCTAAAGGAATGGCCGTTGAAATTAATAGAGGAAGTTGGCCCTCCTTGCCTGTTTTTGATTTAATGCAATCAATCGGCAATGTTGATGAAACTGAAATGTTTCGTTCTTTTAATATGGGCATCGGAATGGTCTTTGTTGCACACCCTGATGAAATCTCTAATATTAAAAAAGCATTAAATGGTTTATCGTCAATGTTTCTAATTGGATCTGTTGTAAGCGGCAATAAAGATGTCATCATTAAGTAATATTGCCGTTATTCAATTCCCTGGCTCTAATACTGAACGTGAAACCTTTATGGCTTGTCATCGTGCTGGTCTTAATCCCGCTGAGTTTTTATGGAATCAACCCTTAAGCCAATTATCAGAGTTTAATGGCTATATAATTGTAGGTGGGTTTTCGTATGAAGATCGATCTCGA
>JAAZYT010000019.1 GCA_014239505.1 Fidelibacterota bacterium
AATCCGTTGTAGTACGTGTTCGAAAGCCGCATGCTCCTGTAAAAGGTGTTCTAGATACTGTTGAAGTTGAAATAGAAAGAAATCAAAAGGATTATGACTGAACTTGTTTATTTAGGAATAGGTTCTAATATTGGTGATAGAGAATCAAATATTTTTACTGCTATTGCAGCATTAGATGTTAGAGATGAAATAAGTGTTAAAAGAACTGCCTCTATTTATGAAACGGAACCTATGTATAAAACTGATCAATCAACATTTTTTAATACTGTAGTTGAATTAGAATCAGATCTTCAACCAGAAACCATGCTTCAAGTTTGTCAAGGTATTGAGCTTATGTTAGGTCGTCCTCAAAATCATGAAAAAAATGAACCAAGGGTAATTGATCTAGATATATTAGCCTATGAAACAAAGTCAGTGGACTTAATCAATTTAAAGATTCCACATCCACAGCTTTTTGCTCGTAAATTTGTCCTCGTTCCGTGGGCTGAAATTTCACCTAATTTTATGGTCCAAGATTATGGTCGTTCAGTTTCAGAACTACTAACATTATGTCCTGACACGTCAAGTGTGCAAAATCATAAATTGGAAAAAACTGCATGAGAAATTTATACTATGTGGCAATTGAAGGAACAATTGGTGTTGGAAAAACTAGTTTAGCAAAACTTATCTCTGAACGATTGGGTGCAAAGTTAGTTTTAGAAGAATTTCAAGATAATCCATTTTTAGCTGACTTTTATGAAGATCCAGAACGTCATGCATTTCAAACACAACTATGGTTTTTGCTCCAACGATTTCAACAACAGCAAGATTTAAGACAAATAGATATGTTCCAAAACTTGGTTATTACTGATTATATGTTTGTTAAAGATCGTCTATTTGCATCACTTAATTTAAATGAAAAAGAAATGAGTCTTTATGATTCAGTAGCAAATATGATGGAACGAAATGTGATAGGACCAGACCTAGTTATATTTTTACAGGCTGACACAGAAACTTTGATGCGGAATATTTCTAGACGTGGAAGAGATTTTGAAAAGAATATGTCAGAAGATTACATCGATGCTCTTAATCAAGTATATAATGAATACTTTTTTCGTTATCAAGATACACCACTTGTGATTATTAACACTAATAATATTGATTTTGTTAATAATAAAGGGGACCTTGATGAGGTCATTAATTATATAAGACAGCCAGCAACAGGAACAAAATTTTTCAACCCAACTACTGGTTTATAATATGATAAAATTAATAGTTCTGGGTATTTTAGTCTATTTTGCATATTCATTAAAAAATAAATTTATTTCAAAAGATAGTGAACCTTCTATAAAAGATAAAAATTCTTATAAAAATTTGAATATTAAAGACGCTGATTACGAAGATATAAACAAAGGTAATTCATGAAAAAAATAATTATATTTATTACTGAGAATCAAAAATCAAAAGATTTAGGATTGCTTTTATTAAGATTGCTTCCTGGATATTATTTTATTGCGAATCATGGTTGGAGTAAAATAACAAATCCAGCTAAATGGGAAAAACTTGGCAATGCATTCACTAAATATTTTGGTGAATTATTAGTTTTTGCAAATCCATTTTTTGGGTTTTTAGCAGCTTTCTCAGAATCTATTTGTGCAATATTAATATTTATGGGTTTATTTACACGTTCATCATCATTTTTAGCTCTTGCAACAATGTTTATAGCTGCATTTAATCATATTACTACTACAGGAAGCCCCGAAAAGGCCTGGCTGTATTTTTCTATATTTTTTGCAATAATGTTGCTTGGCCCAGGTAAATATAGTATTGATAATATATTTTTTTCTAGCGCTGAAGACTAATGCAAGCTATTCGTATTCACAAGCATGGTGGAATTGAAGTTCTGAATTACGAGTCGCTTCCTACCCCAAAACCTAAAGAAAATGAAGTAATTATACAGATTAGAGCTGCTGCCATGAATCATTTAGATATTTGGGTTCGCCGCGGTGTTCCAGGTGTTCCACTTCCTATGATTTTAGGCAGTGATGGAGCAGGTATTATTACTGAAATTGGAGACAAAGTAACTAAATTTAATATTAATGATGAAGTTTGTATTCAACCTCTAACATATTGTGATAAATGTGATTATTGTATAAATGGAATGCAAAATTATTGTCACAAAATTGGAATTTTAGGTGAAACTCAAGATGGAACATTTTGTGAATATATGGCAATCTCTGAGAGTAATGTTTATCCAAAACCAAGTCATCTTTCATTTGAGGAGACAGCAGCATTTCCTTTAACTGCTCAAACAGCTTACTCAATGTTAGTTCGAAGAGCTAAAATACAAGTTGGAGAAACAGTATTTGTTTGGGGTGCGGGGTCAGGCGTAGGCACTATGGCCATACAAATTGCTAAAGCTAAAGGATGTAATGTTATAGCTACTGCTGGGTCAGAAAAAAAGATAAATCATGCTAAGGATCTTGGTGCTGACTTTGTCCTAGATCATTATAATCAAAATATTGTAAACCAAGTAAAAGAATATACAGATGGTTTTGGAGTTGATGTGATTATTGAACATGTTGGAGAAGCTACGTGGGAAAAAAGTATGAAGATACTTGGGAAAGGTGGAAGATTAGTTACTTGTGGTGCAACAACCGGTCCCAAAGTAAATATTGATATTAGACATTTATTTAGCAAGCAACAAAGTATTATGGGTTCAACAATGGGCGACTCAGCTGCTTTTGATGAATGCTTATCCTTAATATTAGATAAAAAGATTAAGCCCATAATTGATAGATCTTTTTCCTTTGAAAAAATACGTGATGCACATGATTATTTAGAGAACAGTAGTCATGTAGGTAAAGTGATTTTATTACCAAAATGAAATATAATAAGCATATATTTATTTGTACTAATGAACGTGAGAAATGTAGCATTAAAGGAGATTGTGCTAGTCTTGGAAGTAAAGAAATTCGTATGAAATTTGTTCAGCTTATAAATGAGCATGGTTTAAAAGGTAAAGTTCGTGCAAATAAAAGTGGTTGTTTAGATGCATGTGAAATGGGTACTGCTTTAGTAATCTACCCTAAGGGAATATGGTATACAAAAGTAACTAAATCTGATGTAAGAGAAATATTTAATAAATCAATATTGCAAGATGAAGTTGTAGAGAGATTAAAAGGAAATAAAGATACTTGGGGGCAAATGATGGAAATAAGAAGAAAGAATCAGGTTAAAGCATGAAAAAAATATTACATTTCTTAATTTGGAGTATTATTATTTCAAATAGCTTTGCTCAAATGAAAAAAGGAATTGGCCTTACTACAGGAACTCAAGGTTCAGGTGTCCATTTTATTGGAAGTTGGCAATTTCAGAAAAATTTATTTTATGGTTTTGAAGCCCGTTACTTTGATATTAAAAATGAAACAGAAATCCCTGTTTATAACCAATATACTGGTCAATATATAAATGTAGGTGATAAAGCGCTTGTTCTATTTCCATTTTATGCAACAGTGAAATGGTTACCATTTGAAGGTAAGATTGCTAATAATTTTTCCCCCTTTGTTCAATTAAAAGGTGGACCTCTTTTAGCAATCGATGGAAATGAAGAGTATAGAAGGTTTAATAATCGATGGAGAAAAGCACCAACATTCACCTCTTATGGAGCTCAAATAGTAATTGGTGTTTCATTTTTACAAATGGGTGGATCTTCTATTTCTCCATCAATTGGGTTTGAATTTCTACCTATGGGGCAGACTGTTGATGACAAAAAGCAATATGATGGAACTACAATTAATATAACTTGGACTTTTTCTAATTCTCGACGTTGATGGAAGAACGCTACTTCAAAATAAATTCGGATAATATTAAACATAATAAATTTTCTCTTGCTAGATCTGAATCAGCTCATTTCATAAATTCATTGAGGGGAAAAACTAATGATATGATATGCCTTCTGGATGGCTGTGGTCGTGCTTATAAAAGCAAAATTACCTCAATTAATGAAGATTTGGTTTCTGGTGTTATTCAAGAAGAGATGCTTAATTATGGAGAGTCTAGATTTGATATTAATTTAGTTATTGGCATGATCAAGGGTAGTCGTATGGATATGATTATTGAAAAAGCTACAGAACTTGGAGTTAAATCAATTCAACCAATAATGTTTGATAGGTGTATTAAAAAAAAAATAAATATAGAACGTGCCCAAAGAATTATAGAATCAGCGGCTAAGCAAAGTGGTAGAAGTTTTTTCCCAAAAATTTTACCACTTTCAAAACTTAATAATTGGATCAGTGAAAATACTGTAAATATTAACATTCTTTATCATATAAATGGGTCAGATTTTCTAAAAGATGTGTTAATTAATGATAAAAAATCTTATAATGTAATTATTGGACCAGAAGGTGATTTTTCTGATAGTGAATTAAATACTTTAGATAAAATAAAACCAATAACCATAAACTTAGGTCCTCGAAGGTTAAGAAGTGAAACTTCAGCTATTGTTGGCCTAGCTAACCTCAATCAAATTCTAAATTATTAAAATGGATAATTGTTTATTTTGCAAAATAATTAATGGTGAGATTACTGCTAAAAAGGTTTATGAAAACGAGCATATAATAGCCTTTAATGATATTGATCCCAAGGCACCAATACATATTTTAGTCATACCTAAAAAACATATTAGATCAATAAATGAATTAAACTCATCAGATATAAATTTAGCTGGTGAGATAATTTTAGCAGCTAAAAAAATTGCAAAAGACCAAGGAGTAGACTCAAAGGGATTTAGAGTTGTTTTTAATACAAATGATGATGGTGGACAAACTGTTTATCATATTCATATGCACATTATGGGTGGCCGTCAAATGCAATGGCCACCAGGCTAATTAATAATATTATATTTTAAGTATACTCTATGGTTTTCTTTTTTAATAGATATTAGATTAATTGACTTTATTTACCTCGTAAATGTATATATCAGAACTTAATATTCATGGTTTTAAATCTTTCGCCAAAAAGGAAAAATTAAAATTTGGTGAAGGCGTTACTGTAATTGTTGGCCCTAATGGTTGTGGAAAAACAAATATTGTTGATGCTATAAGATGGGTATTAGGTGAACAAAAATACTCCGTTCTTCGTTCTGGGAAAATGGGTGATGTTATTTTTAATGGAGCAGACAATCTTAAACCTCTTTCTGTTTGTGAAGCATTCTTAACTGTTCATAATAATAAAGGTAAGCTACCTGTCGAATATAATGACGTTGAGATAGGTCGACGAATTTATCGAAATGGTGAATCAGAATACTTTATAAATAGAACTCCTTGCAGGCTTAAAGATATTCATAACCTTTTTGTAGATACCGGGATGGGTTCAGATGCGTACTCTGTAATTGAATTAAAAATGATTGAACAAATTCTTTCAGAAACAGCTGATGATCGTAAAAGAATGTTTGAAGAAGCAGCTGGTATTAATAAATATAAACAGCAGCGTAGGTCTGCAATGCGAAAGTTTGATGCAGTTGGGCAAGATTTAGATCGAATTAATGATATTGTACAAGAAGTTGAACAGAAGGTTCACAGTCTAAATCTCCAATTAAAAAGATATAAACGTCATGAAAAATTAAATGATGAACTAAAAGATAAAGAAATTGCTTTAGCATATATTAAGGTTCATAATCATGAAGCTGAAATAGTACCCTTACGTAAGGAAGTTTTAGAATACTTACATTTAAAAGAGGAGAAGGTTACTGATAGTAATGTCTATGAAGAAAAATTGACTCAATTAAAACAACTTTATGTTGAACAACAGTCAGATTTAGGATCATTACAAAAAGTTATAGGCGGGTTAGAAGATGATCGAGAATCATTTCAGAATAAAATTTTAGTATGGTCAGAACAAGATAAAGCTAGTAGGCTAAATATAGAACGATTAAAAAATGAGTTTTCATCAAGCGACGAGAAAAAAACTCAATTAAAAAAACAGATTAGTCTTAATAATAATGAAATTAATCTGCTTCTACCTAAAGTTGAATCACTGCTAAACAAATATAAAACAAAAAAATCTAATTTTACTATTGTAGAAGATAAGTACAAGGATTCTCAACAAAATTTAGAAATCGCTCAAAATACACGTTGGGAAGCTGAAAAGAAAATTGCAGATAACCGTTCTCTGTTAGATAGAACTCAATCACTTCTTTTGGAAAAAAATGAAAATCTATCTGCAATGAATAATAAAATTAAAGTTGCAAAAACTGAAGAAAAAAATCAACGTAAAGTGCAAAAAGAATTAGAGTTGCAAAAAGTTAGTATCAGTAAAGAGAATGAAATAGTTGGTAAAGAATTAGATAGCCTGCAAGATCAGCTTAATGAATTCAAAAAAACTAAATCTGATTTGGAAATGAAAATCCATAAAGATAAATCTTCATTGTCAAATATAAAAAGTCAACTTTCTTTTTATGAAGAATTAGTCTCTCAAAAAGATGGTTATCCAAGCGGTGTAAGAACTGTCCTCAATAACCCAAAAAAATATTCAGGAATTATTGGTACGGTAGGTGACCTTTTTCATATGGATGAAAAATATAATTTAGCATTTCAAGCAGCTTTAGGTGAATGGTCTAAGTGTCTAGTTTCAAAAGATCGAAATGTTGCCCTAAATATCCTTTCTGATGCAGAAAAGGATCAAGTTGGAAACTTATCAATTTTACCATTAAAAGAAATAAGTGAATCAAAATTTAGTTCAAAAGACGTTCCTATAGGTGATTGTATTTTAGGTTCGGGTCTAAGTTTATCTGGCGTGAATAGTGAGCATGAAGGATTAGCGCATGCATTAGTTAGCAATCTAGTAATTGTAGAAGATTTAAAAGTTGCACTTAAAACGCATAATCTTGAAGGTTGGAATGTAGTTGATTTGAACGGTGCATATTATGGAGATAATTTTTTATTAAAACACAAAGGAAAAAATAAAGAGGGTGGACTTCTTGGGCGAACTAAAAAAATAAAGTTATTAAAAAATAGTATAAATGAATTAATTATTCAAAATAACAATGATAATAAATCTCTTAGTGTTTTATTAAAAACAATTGAAGTTGAAAATTCTAAATTAG
>JAAZYT010000071.1 GCA_014239505.1 Fidelibacterota bacterium
ACAGCAAATACCACAAGTTGCAGTTTCAAAACAACTGGATGAGAATAAGTTTCTTTTTAAAAAATCCCATATTGAATTAGTTAAAATTGATAATGGGAAAATTATTTTTGATGCAAATACTCCTAAAGATAAAGAACCAATTATATATGATCCCAAAACTGGTGAGATAATTAAAAATTAATTATTAGCTAACTTTTTCACAAAAATCCGCTATTTCTGGAGGGATTTAGCAGTTTTTATTATATATTTACATCATTATGAAATACTTAATACTGTATATTGCAATTATTTCTTGTCTTTTTTCACAAAAAATTGATGTTTATAGCAGGCCTTTTCAAGAACAACCTGATTTTGACATTGATGTGCTTCATTATGACATAAATTTAAATCTATATGATCATATTAAATCATTTACAGGAAAAACTTCTGTAAAATTTAAAGTTTTAAAGTCTGATCTGAGTACTATCAAATTAAATATTGAAACAGTAGTAGTCACTTCAGTATTTGAAAAAAATAAGAAACTAAAGTTTAGACAAAAAAATGGATTACTCATTATAAATCCAAAAAGATCTATTTCAAAAAATGATATTATCACTTACACAATATTCTATGATTCAAAAGGAAAACTATCTGACCCAACTAAATTCGGCATGAACGTATTATTAGGTTTAGGGTTTTTTGATGAAACTGATGATAACCCGAATTTAGCACAAACACATTCCTTTCCAACTGGAGCACGTCATTGGTTTCCAAGCAATGATCATCCAGCTGATAAAGCGACCAGTACAATATCGGCCACGGTTAAATCTGACTGGAAAGTTTTAGCAAATGGATTACTAATAGATGAGTCAGTTAATAAAGATTCAGCAACATACACTTGGGATTTAACATTGCCTAATTCCACTTACCTTTATGTCATGGTCGCTGGCCCTTTTGAAATCATCAATGATTTTCATGGAAAAATACCTATATCATATTGGGTATATCCAAATGATAAAGAAGATGCCATGCGTTCTTTTCATCGAACCAGTGAAATTCTAGGTTTTTTTGAGAAAGAATATGGTGTTCCTTATCCATGGCCAAAAATGGACCAAATTACAATACCAGCAATAGGAGGAGGTGCAGAAAGCACAACAGCTACTATTCTTGGTCAATCGACAATTCATGATGCAAAAGCTGAAAAGGATTTTCCTAGCCATTGGCTAGTTGCTCATGAAGCTGCACATCATTGGTGGGGTGATTATATAACTATGCGCAATTGGCACCATGCATGGTTAAATGAAAGTTTTGGTACATACGGCGAATATTTATATAGTGCGCATTCCAAAGGACTTGATGAAGGAAAAATTAATCTTTGGAAGAAAAAGCAATCTTATTTGAATGAATACAATAATAGGTATTCTCGTCCAATGGTTCATCCATATTGGAAATGGCCAAATCAAAATTTTGATAGTCATATTTATCCAAGGGGTGCAGCTGTTCTTCATATGCTGAGAAATATTATTGGAAACAAGAATATGAAAGCATTTCAAAAAAAGTTTTTAACAGAATATGCTTACGGTAATCCAGAAACTAATGATTTAATTCGTGTAGTTAACGAAACTACAGGTAAAGATATGACCTGGTTTTTTGATCAATGGGTATACGGTGCGGGCCACCCTCAATTAGAAGTTGATACTTATTGGGATGAGGGAGTACTTACTGTAAAAATTGATCAAATGCAATCAGGTACTAAAGTGCCAAGTATTTATAAAATACCTATGAGTATAGATTTTTACTTTAAAAATCGAATTATTAATAAAACTATTTTAATAGAAGGTAAAAATACAGTTCATAGGTTTAACTTTAAACAAGAACCCACACTTGTAAGATTAGATCCTGATGATGTATTGCTTCTTACAGTCAATCAACCTAAGACTGTTGATGGCTTATTAGTCCAGTTAAAAAGAGATAATGTTATTGGACGTCACGATGCTGCTATTTTATTGTCAAATCATCTTGATTTCCCTAAAGTTAAAAACACTTTAAAACGTTCATCTTTATATGATAAATCTTGGTTTGTTAGACAATCAAGCCTTCAGTCAATTTCGACTAAATTAAGTGG